>JAUNJD010000293.1 GCA_030523205.1 Bacteroides sp. | reverse complement strand
AATGCAAATATAAATATTTATAGTCGAAACAACAAATAGGCATGACCTTTATTTATCAATGTGTCTAATAATCACGTATCTTTGCCCCCGATAACCAAAATAATAGGGATATGGAAAGGCAAAAACGACCAAAAGCGGTCATCCTCCTTGGGCTGCTTTTTCTTTTGGCAATCATAGGGTATGCCCTGCGGGGCTGCCTGCTGCGCAGCGTGGCCGATAGGCGCATTGCCCGACTGGAACAACGCTATGGGCTGAACATCGGCTATACCGACCTAGGCATGAAGGGGCTGAGCACCGTGTCGGTAAGCGGGCTGACAGTGGTACCCGACGAACGGGACACACTGCTGTCGCTGCAATCGCTCGACGTTGACCTCAGCCTATGGATGTTGCTGCGAGGCCACGTCTATGTAGAAAGTGTGCAGATGGACAGTCTGCTACTCCGCTTTACCAAACACGACTCGGTGGCCAATTACGATTTCCTCTTCCTGCCGCCACGACCGACCGAGACCGATGCTCCTGCGGCACAGTCTACGAAGCAACCCGACACCCCCACCGACTACTGCCTGCGCACCAACAGATTGCTTGGCCTTCTCTTCAACCTGCTGCCCGGCAACGCCGAGCTTACCCGCCTGCACATCACCGAACAGAAGAACAGCAATTTCGTTGCACTGCATATCCCTCGATTCAGTATCCATCAACATCGGTTCCGCTCGTCCCTATCCATCCGCGAGGACAGCCTCAGTCAGCAATGGACCACCGAAGGCGAGCTTAACCCCTCGGAGCACCGGATACACGCCACCCTGCGTGCCCCGCAACTGACTGTGCCCTACATCCGCCGTCGGTTTGGCATCGAAGCCACGTTCGACAGCCTGACGTGCAGCCTGCAACAGGAGTTGGCAGACAACAGCCACAGCATCCTCTGTGGACAGGCCGAAGTGGGCGGACTGCACGTCTATCACAGGCGATTGTCGCCGGAGGTCATCAATTTGGACCACGGACTGCTGGACTTCCGGCTCAACATCCATCCGCACGGGGCGGAGCTGGACAGCAGCAGCTTGGTGCGCTTCAATGCGCTGGAGTTCCACCCCTATCTGAGGGCCGAACGCACGCAGGACGACGAGGGACACCGACATTGGCACTTGACGGCCTCCGTCAGCAAGCCATGGTTTCCGTCCGACGAATTGTTCAGTTCGCTGCCCAAAGGACTGTTTTCCAATTTGGAAGGACTGCGTACCGACGGCCAACTATGTTATCACGGCCTGCTGGACGTAGATTTTGCTTGTCCGGACAGCCTGCGACTGGAATCTTCATTGAAGGGAAAAGATTTTCGCATCCTTGCCTATGGGCAAACGAACCTAGGCAAGATGTCGGAGGAGTTTGAATATACAGCCTACGAAGATGGTGTGCCCGTACGCACCTTCCCCATTGGTCCATCATGGAATCACTTCACGCCACTGGACGAGATACCCGCCCGCTTGCAAATGTCCGTCATGCAGAGCGAAGACGGTGCCTTCTTCTATCATCAAGGCTTCCTGCCCGATGCCATGCGCGAGGCACTGATACAAGACCTAAAGGAGCATCGATTTGCCCGCGGAGGCAGCACTATATCCATGCAGCTGGTGAAAAACGTCTTCCTGAACCGCAACAAGAACATCGCCCGCAAGCTGGAGGAGGCTCTCATCGTCTGGCTGATAGAAACGGAGCACCTTACTTCCAAGCAGCGAATGTACGAAGTCTATCTGAACATCGCCGAGTGGGGACCGATGGTCTATGGTATCCACGAGGCCGCCGAATTCTACTTCGACAAACGCCCGTCGCAACTCAGCTTGGAGGAGTGCATCTACCTGGCCTCCATCATCCCACGCCCCAAGCACTTCAAATATTCGTTCACACCCGCAGGCACCTTGCGCGAAAGTCAGGAAGGCTACTTCCGCCTGATTGCCGGACGGCTGGCACAGAAGGGAATCATCACCGAAGAGCAGGCATCGCAGGTCGATATCAGCCGCGTCCGACTGAAGGGAGCGGCCCGAGCCTACTTCGAAACAGAGTAAACGCGGTGGCAGCGAAAGGAAATACATGCCCCCGCTCCACACCAGGAACAGGGGCATAAAACAAACAAAAAATGAGTGCCGCTCCATTTTTCACACAAAAGGGAGACGGCTGCACTTTTACTATGAAAAGTGATGGACTAGCGTGGTACGTCAATCACCGTATGCCTTGAGACGCAGGCATTACCACACATTCATCCTATATTTATATAACTGGTTGTCTCACTGAAGTATAAAGGAAAGGTAATGCAGACAAGGATTCCTATGGGTCTCATGTTTATATCGGGCGCCCTCGCCACTCCCCGGCCGGGCTATTCTTACGTGTTTTAAAATATTAATGAGACACCTAATAAAAGAAACGTGGGAGTCGGCGTCATGCTTATCCCAACAGTAGGCTTCTCGCATCGCCCGGAAAGAGGATAAGACAACGCAAACAGCCCACGCCATTGTATATAGTTTAACAGATGTGCCAACAACCGTGGCACATCTGCAACACATAAACAATCAGTGTGAACGCTTTGCTGCCGTTTCTTCACTTTCCATAAATTTTGCGAGAATTTACTGTTGGAAGAACACGTTAAAACGTTCTTTTATTTATGTCAGTTTTTCTGTCTGTCCACCTGTCGTTTGACAACAAACAGGTAGATTAGACAATACAAATATAAGGATTATCGCCGAAACAGCAAACAGGCAAAGCCTTTATTTAAGCCGTCGGCGCGGGAATGGTCCGGTCCGTTCAGCTCAGCCGTATCCCGTCTTCCTCCAGCACCACCAACCGTTTCTTGTACAGGTCGCCCACGGCCTTCTTGAAGGTCTTCTTGCTGACGCCAAAGAGGTTGTATATCTCTTCGGCCGGCGACTTGTCGTTCAGCGGCGTGCGTCCGCCGTTGGCGCGGATGTGCTCAAGCAGTTTCCCAGCGAAGTCGTCCACCTTGGCGGCACCCGGCCGCTGCAACATGAGGTCTATCTTGCCGTCTTCGCGCACCTGCTTCACGTAGGCCTTCAGTTCCATGCCCGTATGCAGGGGCTGGAACACTTCGCTGTCGTACAGCAATCCGCCGTACGCATTCTCTATGATGGCCTTGAAGCCGAGGTCGGTCTTCTGCCAGACTAGGATACCCACTTCCTGCCCCGGCTCGTAAGGAGCTTTCTCACGCGACAGGTAGCGGTCAACCTTGGCCGAGGCTACGATGCGGTAGCTCTCCTCGTCCAGATGGGCATGAATCACGTACTTCTTCCCCACTTGCATTTTCATCTTCTGTTCGCGGAAGGGGACAAACAAGTCTTTCATCAGTCCCCAGTTCAGGAAAGCGCCGTACTGATTGACCCATGCCACCTCCAGACAGGCAAACTGCCCCACCTGCACCAAGGGTGTCAGCGTGGTGGCCACCAGCCTTTCTTCGTTGTCCAGATAGAGGAACACGTTCAGTTCGTCTCCCGGTTTGCAACCCTCGGGCACGTAGCGGGCGGGCAAGAGAATCTCGCCCTCTTCGCCACCGTCCAGGTACATTCCGAAATCTACTTCCTTCACTACCTTCAGCTTATTGTATTTTCCTAATTCGATGCTCATAATCGTTCAGTTTTCGGGCAAAAGTACGGCATTATTATGATTTATTCAACTTTCGCCTCTATGTTTTTATCATGACGAAGCCCGATGGGGAGCAATCTCTACCCCGATGAGTCTGCCTTTCAGCCCCTCTCGGTCGCCGACCGAAGAACGACCAACTCCAGTCGGTCGATCGAACAACTCCAGTCGGTCGTTCTACAGTCCGTACCTTATCCCCACTAAGTCCCTGTGTGAATGCGTCTTCCCCTACTTCCGCAGTCGGTTGGACCGCAGGTCGTATTACTTTTCGCTATGACAGATAACTTTTTAAAATCTATGTACCATTCTTGTCTTTGCGTCCACCAGCCAGTCATTATATTTATTTTTTTCGGGAAAAAGTCTTGCAGTATCGAAAAAACTCCTTATCTTTGCACCCGCAAACCGAAAATGGTGTCATAGCTCAGTTGGTAGAGCAAAGGACTGAAAATCCTTGTGTCCCCGGTTCGATTCCTGGTGACACCACTTTTTTCCCGAAAAGGGTATCGGAATGTAGCGCAGTTGGTAGCGCACTACGTTCGGGACGTAGGGGTCGGGCG
>JAUNJD010000292.1 GCA_030523205.1 Bacteroides sp. | reverse complement strand
CTCATAAATCTACCCTTAATCGTGTATTGGATGATAGTTGCGGATTTTAGGTTAAAGTGAAACTTCATAAGTTTTATGTCTAGTTGTAATAAAGAAAGTGGTACAATCTAGATACTTCAAAAAGGAGTATATATGAACAAAAAACTTCTAAAGAAAAAGGTAAAAGTGGTGGTGTATGAGTTAAAAATAAGATTGGTGAGGTCTGAACGTGAAACGATGATAAATGATGAGTTGAAAGACTTGATGAAGCGACCTTACCGCGAGAGCCTCATTGCGTCAATCAGTGAGGAAGCGGCAAGGATAATTCACAATAATTTCATGGTATAGCTTCCTTCAATTCGGAATTTACTGTAAATTTGCAGTAAATTCCGAATTAATATGGAGAATTACATTAAGCGCGAGCTCTATTTACAGAAGCTCATTAATCGTAGAGACAATGGCGAAGTGAAAATCATAACCGGTTCACGTCGTTGTGGAAAGTCATGGCTGTTGAAAAAGATTTATCATGACTATCTGATAAGTGTGGGCGTGCCCCCAAAAAATATCATATCAATATCGTTCGATATTGATGAAGATGTCAACGGTGAAGACTTAACCAACCCGATTACCCTCAAACAATTTATTTATTCTCGGATTCTTGATGAGGAAGAACGGTATTATGTGTTTTTGGATGAGATACAGATGGTTGAGGGCTTTGAAAGAATAGTGAACGGACTTAATGCACGTGATAATGTGGATGTCTATATAACCGGAAGTAATTCAAGATTTCTTTCCAGCGATATAAATACGATATTTCGCGGGCGTGGCGATGAAGTGCATGTTTATCCTCTTTCGTTTAAGGAATTCTGTACGGATAGAACAGAACCCATCAACGAATTGTGGAAAGAGTATTATACATACGGAGGAATGCCGGCGCTTCGGAATCATCGCACGCCTGAACAGAAGATTGTTTATTTGCAGCGGCTTTGGCAAAAGACGTATATAGATGATGTGGTAGAGCGCAATCATGTGAAAAATCGCCAAGCGTTAGAAACGTTGGTCGATTCGTTGTGCTCATCGATTGGAGCGCTGACGAATCCTAATAAAATAGCCAATACATTGTTAAGTGTTCAGAAGGTTAGCATAAATGCTGATACCGTTGGTCTATATATCCAATACTTGGAAAACGCTTTTCTATTCGAAGGGGCGCGTCGCTATAATGTGAAAGGTAAGAAATACTACGAGTCCATTAAGAAATACTACGTGGCAGATGTCGGCCTGCGAAATGCCCGTCTGAATTTCCGGCAACAAGAACTTACTCACATCATGGAGAACGTGATATACAATGAACTCCGTATTCGTGGCTACTTGGTGGATATTGGCGTGGTGGAGCAGCGTAAGATGGTAGATGGAAAGAGCGTTTACCAGCAATTGGAGATTGATTTCATTGCGACGAATGGCATGGAAAAATACTACATTCAGTCCGCATACGCCTTGCCCACTGACGAAAAGCGTGAACAGGAACTTGCATCTCTTAAGAAAATAGACGATTCGTTCCGAAAAATAATAATTGTTGGTGATGATATTGCCACTTATACGGATAGCAATGGATTCACTTTTATGGGATTGTTCAGATTCTTACAGAACAATGATATATTGGCGTAAATGAAAATACTCCCATTCGGAATTTACTGCAAATTTACAGTAAATTCCGAATGGTTTTTGTCATATCACTATATAACAGCTATTTATTCCCTCAGTACGTCCTTCCCTTATTCCTATATTGCAACGGCGTCATTCCCGTATATCGCTTGAAGAATTTCGTCAGTACGGCTTGGTCGGAGAAGCCTGTTTCTTCGGCGATGTCCTGCATGGTCTTGTCGGTCTCCAGAATCAGGCGGCTTACTTCGCGGTATAGTTCGACATCAATCCATTGGGTGACGGTTTTGTTGGTGCTTTCCTTCACGATGCGGCCCAGGTATTGCGTGGTGACGCAGAGTTGCGAGGCATAGAACTGGACGGAATGCTCTTTGTGGATGTTGTGGGCAAGGAGCATGAGGAATCGGTGGAAAAGGTCTGTCTTGCGGGTGTTGAGCTGTGCATGCTCTTTCTCCTCCTTGCAGATGAAGATGTCGCTTGCTTCCATGAGGAATATCCATATCCGGCAGTGCAGGACGTCGCCTTGAAAGTGGTGAGAGGTGTTGCCCAATATCTGTTCGATGTCGTCCATGCAGCGGTATAGGCGGGCGGTCTCCGGCTCGTCGATGAGATTAATCGGGTTCTCCTTGATTTTGTACACATAAGATTCTCTGAAAGGTGGCTTGTACTTAAACAGGTTGTCCAAGAACTCGCCTGTGGTCAGGAAGGCGAGAGCCAGTATGTCCGGTGAGGCAGAGAGCAGCCGCAGGCTAAATCTGACATCCATGACATCAATCAACATCCCCCTTCGCAGTACTTTTTGCTGACCGTGTATGCTGACGGTCAGTTCTCCGCTCATCATTAGGAGCATGGTGTGTACTTCGAGTACGGGTGCTTCTCGGGGCAGACATTTGTCCGAGTCTATCCTCCATAGGGCTATGCCTTCTTCGACAATGGCGGGTATGTGGTAGAACGCTACCAATTCTTTTAGCTGCATGTCATTTTTCGTTTAAGTGTTCCATTTAGATTCCCAAAGGTAAGACTTATGGGGCGGAAACGCAAGTCAGTATGGACAATAAGTGCGAAAATGAGGACTAAAACCCGAAAAAAACAACGATATGAGCCGAAAACCGTGTTTCGGAATCGACAAAAACGCTTTCGGTATGGGCAAGAACAGAACCGTTTGTTTCGAAAACGACAAATACACTATATAAACAAACAAATAGAATATTGGCGGATATTGGCAACTTCGCGGCAGAAAAGAAATAAAGAACATAATAACAATGACTAAAAACGAAATGAAAATGAAGAAGATGTTTCTACAGACAAGCACGTTGATGTGCGCCTTGGTATTGGCCACATCGTGCAAGAATGCCACTCAGCAGACGGAGGCCGTGTCCTACAAAACCTTGGAAGTGGACTATGCCGACCGCACACTGAACCAGAATTACTCCGCCGTTATCAACGGTCGGCAAAGCGTGGAGATTCGTCCGCAGGTGAGCGGAACCATTACGAAGGTCTGCATCCCCGAAGGTGCCAAGGTGCGCCAAGGACAGGTGCTGTTCGTCATCGACCGCGTGCCCTACGAAGCCGCCTTGCAGACCGCCGTGGCCAACGTGAAGAGCGCCGAGGCCGCCGTAGCCACCGCCCGCATGACTGCCGAGAGCAAGGAAGAACTGCGCAAGGAAGACGTTGTGTCGGACTTCGACCTGCAGACTGCCCGCAACTCCCTGCTCGAAGCCGAAGCCGCCTTGGCGCAGGCCAAAGCCGAAGAAGTGAATGCCCGCAACAACCTATCATATACCGAAGTGAAAAGTCCCGTTGACGGCGTGGCCGGCATGTTGCCCTACCGCGTGGGTGCTTTGGTCAGCTCGTCCATTACCACTCCGCTGACCACGGTTTCGGACGACAGCGAAGTCTACGCCTACTTCTCCATGACCGAGAACCAAGTGCTGACGCTCATCAGCCAAAGCGGTACGTTGGAGAAGGCCATGCAGGAGATGCCCGAAGTGGAGTTGCTGTTGAGCAACGGCATGACCTACGCCCACAAGGGCAAGATTGACGCCATTAGCGGAACAATCGAGGCCGGCACAGGCGTAGTGTCCGTCCGCGCCACCTTCCCCAATCCCGAACAACTGCTGCGCAACGGCGGCAGCGGGCAGGTGATTTTCCCGCATCAGCTGGACCACGTCGTCGTCATCCCGCAGGAAGCCACTTACGAGATTCAAGATAAGATATTCGCCTACAAGGTGATAGACGGAAAGGCCTCTTCCGTGCAATTGCAAGTATACCCCGTCAGCAACGGAACGGAGTACGTCGTAGAAAAAGGCTTGGAGAAAGGCGACGTCATCATAGCCGAAGGCGCCGGATTGGTGCAAGAGGGTGCCACCGTAGGCTGACGATAGGAAACAAGGAATTAGGAGACAAGATACCCAAAACCAGTTAATTATAGGCAAGGAGTAAGGGGACAAGGTGGCAAGGTGCCGACCTTAGCCCTGCTCCCTCCCGACCTTAGCCCTACTAAGGTACGACCTCAGCTAGAAATCATCTGGATTGATTATACAAATCATCCGTATTG
>JAUNJD010000291.1 GCA_030523205.1 Bacteroides sp. | reverse complement strand
ACAGTAATGCTGTACAAGCCATACAGTAACGCTTTACAAGTGATAAAGCAGCATTGAAGCCATGAAAGTACAGCTTTTGCAAATGCGGAGTGAGACTATGGCAGCCTATCACAAGATTATTAAAGATGATTACAAAGGAAAGATTGAGGCCGTTGGCAAATGATTATTATAAAGAATAGAAAGGCAATGGAACATGAGTGGAAAATGATTTTGCATAGGTGTATGATAGAATGAGGCATCCTTTCATTATTTTTGTAGTGCGAAAAAGAAACGATAACAGATATGACCGATTTGCAATCACAAATTAGAGAATGGGCAATGGAAGCCGTTCGTAAATATGACTCTATTTCCAGAAAAAAATACGATTGTGCTTTTTATCATCAATCAGATTTGACGAAAATCTCGGAACATCCACAAGTTGTTATAATGGGTATAAATCCGGGGAGCGTCGGCTCATATACTGCCCAAATAGATAATGATAATTGGGGAATTAAAGCAGATGGAGAAATGACACCTCAGAAATTTATTCAAGGCAATCCTTTCTTCAAAAAGAAGGATTGGAGTTTCATTCGTAATATGCGAAAGATTTTCAGGTATGGCGATGTGGAAGAGTTGTTGTATGATAAAAAGTCTTATGTCTATACCAATCTTGTTCCGTTTAACACTGCGAAAGCCGGAGACCTTCCTAAATGGGTTATGAATGAATGCGCTCCGTTGTCTTTAAGCCTTATTGGCATTTTACGACCGAAACTGCTCGTTTGTTTGGGAGTTGATACATTTGATAAAATTATGGAGACTGTTTCCATATCCGGCTCTCCCAAACCCAGTATTGAAACTATAAAAGGAAAAGAGATAGTATTATCACGGATTGGAGATGTTTGTGTACTCGGCATATACCATCCGAATGCTGATAGAGGCAGATATTACACCGACAGAAAGATGTTTATCAATGGCGTGATAATAAGGTCGCTGTTGGATACCCCTCAGATAGTCTCTGAAGATCTACGCAAATGTGTAGACGACTGCACACAAAAAGAAATACCATCATTCCCGAGTGATACAGAAACAGCATTGATTGTGGAACGATGTTTCAACGATGCAATGATTAAACTCGGTTATTCACCAATCGGACGGGAGGGCGTGTTCTCGCTGAGTGATGACTATCTGGTCAGTGTTCGTCATGAAGGCAAAGGGCAATTTTGTATCAGTAGAAAGGATTGCAGACAAAACATGGAAACAGATTCGATTATGAATATCCTTTATGAACTTGATTTCGAAAGCCATAAACAGCCTAATGGGGACATTCGTTGGCTCGGATGCAAGAGATTTAAGGCTATGGGAATGACCCCTGAAAAGATAGCAAAAAAGATAGTTGATGAGGTGAAGTTGATAGCAGAATATGAGTTTGAGGGCATAGATGCATGATGAATATGATGCTCCGAGGTGTAAGAAAGAACTGTTTGGCGGACTGGCCATCGAGGAGCTGGAATAAGTATCCGGTGCTGCATTTGGACTTGAATACAGGTTTATACAATGCTCCTAGCAGTCTATTCGATGTGCTGAACAATGTATTGGCACAATGGGAAACGCTGTACAGCACCTCAACCACTGCGGTGGACAAGGGCCGTGTTACGTCCTAAATAGGTGAACGGAAGGTGTATTGCATAGGGGTGAACTTTTCGAGCAAGATTAGGGGGATTGAGGAGTGGAAGGTAACAGACTCTGATATGGGTTAATAGAGCAGTTTATTTTTGCCAATCAGGAAAAGGCGGATGCTTATCTACTGATTGTACTTCCGTTCTCCAACCACCAATCTATCAACTTCCTAGCAATGCTCAATTTGCGTGGAATTTCCGGCAGATTCTCTTTGGAGTAGAAGGCACCGGCACTCAGTTCGTCGTCTTGCAGTTTGATTTCTCCGCTTTCGTAGTCGGCGATGAAGCCTACCATCAAGCCGCTGGGGTAGGGCCAAGGCTGACTGCCAAAGTAGGTGATGTTCTTGACGCGCAAACCGGTCTCTTCCCATACTTCACGGTGCACGCATTGTTCCAAAGTCTCGCCTGCTTCGAGGAAACCTGCTACCAGTCCGTAGAACGTGCCTCGGAAATTGCGGGCATGTACCAACAGAATCTCTTCGCCCCGCCGAATCAGTACGATGATGGCGGTAGAGATGGGTGGATACATTTCGTTTTTACAGGAAGGACACCGCTTCATGATGGGTGTTTGTTGCTCCATGCGTGTACCGCATACGGGGCAGAAGCGACTGTGGGCATCCCAATAAAGAATTTGGTAGGCCTTTCCGGCAGACAAGTAGTCGGGGAGGGGGAGATAATCGAACGAAGCACGCAAGCCAATCATGACCCATTCGTCTGTTTCGTCTATCGGGTGTTCCAAGGCAAAGGCTTGTACGGTGCGACTGTCATTGAAGGTCACGTTGTGCACTTTGTGGTCGGGGGTAGGAGATACGGGCAGTTCACTACCTATGGGCAAGCGGTGGCTGTTGTCTTTTTCTTTTTTCAGCAGCAGTTGGTCTTTGAAGAAGACAAACTGCTGCATGGAGGGTTGAATATCTATCGTTTCCATGATTGTTCTTAAAAAAAGAGTTTTCTTGTTTCAGGCGGCAAAGGTAGTGAATTTCATTTTAGATTTTTGTCTTTCAGCAATCAAAAGTTTGTTGGAATACTCATGGTATTATACTATTCACCCCTGCCACAAATGAGCTGTAGCAGGGGTGAACTCTTGGTACGTTATCGGCATTCTCCGTAAAACGTACAGACTTATGGCCTCAATATTATATCTTGTCTTGCTTCAGATTTTCAATAAATGCATCGATGCGGTGCAGTTCATCGGGAATCTTGATGTTCTGCGGACAGTGCGGGCCACATTGGTTACAGCCGATGCAATGATTGGCCTGGCGCAGGGCAGGGACACTGCGGTCGTAGCCCACCAAGAAGGCTCGGCGAGCTTTCCGGTAGTTCTCATCCTGACGGCTTTGGGGTACATTGCCTTCGTTGACGCATTTGTTGTAGTGTAGCAAGATGGCAGGTATGTCGATGCCGTATGGGCAGGGCATACAGTATTTGCAGTCGTTACAGGGGATGGTGGGATACTTCAGCATCAGTTTAGCCGTTTCTTCCAGATAGTCTTTGTCGTCATCGGTCAGCGGAATCAATGGAGAATAGGTGCGCAGATTGTCTTGCAGGTGCTCCATATAGGTCATGCCACTCAATACGGTGAGGATGCCTTCGGGCGAACCGGCGAAGCGGAATGCCCACGAAGCGACACTGTCTGTCGGACGGCGCTGTTTCAGGCGGGCTACGATATGGTCAGGCAGTTTCGACAAGCGTCCTCCCAACAGAGGCTCCATGATGACACCGGGAATGTTCCGTTTGGCCAATTCATCGTACAGGTATTCGGCATCTGTGTTTCGGGGATTGGTTTCGCGGGCGTGCTTCCAATCTACGTAGTTCAACTGTATTTGGACGAAGTCCCATTGAAATTCATCGTGACGTGACAGCAGGTAGTCGAATACCTCGATGTCGCCGTGATAGGAGAAGCCTAGGTTGCGGATGCGTCCGGCTTCGCGTTCCTTCAGCAGGAAGTCGAGCACGCCATTGTCCAGATAGCGTCCGTGCAGGGCTTCCATGCCTCCCATGCCGATGCCGTGCAGCAGCAAATAGTCGATATAATCCACTTGCAGCTCCTTCATCGAGTTGTGGTACATGGCTATCGAGGCTTCGCGGCTCCATGTGCTGGGACTGAAGTTGGACAGCTTGGTAGCTACGAAATAGCTGTTCCGTGGGTGTCGGCTCAGGGCAATGCCGGTGGCACGTTCTGAGAATCCCTTGCAATAGGCCGGGGATGTATCGAAATAGTTTACTCCATGCTCCAGTGCGTAGTCCACCAGGCGGTTCACTGCCTCTTGGTCGATGCCTCCGGTGCTTTCGCGGGCACTGGCCCCGTCCAAACTAGGCAGACGCATCATTCCATATCCCAACAGAGATACCTTATCTCCCGTTTTGGGATTGGTACGATAGGTCATCTTGTCGGTAGGCACTTCACCCTGCACAGCGGCCTCGCTGTCACCTTTCTTTGTCCCTTCGGAGCATCCATACAACGCCGTAGCCGAAGCCAGTGTTCCTATGCCCGCCAACTTCAGAAACTCTCGACGGTTAACTCCCTTTTCTGCCATATTGTTATCAGCAGCTGTATGTTTA
>JAUNJD010000034.1 GCA_030523205.1 Bacteroides sp. | reverse complement strand
CTGGAGGGAATCGAACCCTCGTCCAAACGAGGAAACCATACGCTTTCTACATGCTTATCTTTGCCTTCGGTTTTCGTGCGCAAGCAAGACCAAAGCCACCCACTTACGCCTTATCTCCTAAAGTTTCGTAAGAGCCGCAGAGAAAGGCTCCAACTATTCCCGAATTTGCTGTGCCACTTTACCAAACGCTTCGGAACAAGAGCTTTTGAGTGACATCTCGTTTCCATCACTATGACGGAAATAAAGCTAATCTACTGTACTTCGATTAAGCAGCGAGAGCATAGTTTTCGTTGCCAGATAATGTTTTGATAACTGATATTTAAGTGGAAATTACCGACCCACTGCATGCTTACCTACCATTTCTGCCCGCTGTCAAATCCAGTCAAGCCCAAATGTGTGCAACGCCTTGAAAGACGATTGCTTAGAACACTTTGCAAACAACCGACAAACAAAGGAGTAACAAAGTGCGCCTCTGCCTTGCCGCCTGTTGCGGGTGCAAAGATAGACATTCTCTTCGTCATATACAAACATTTCCTGTCCCATAAGGCAAACTATGTGCCACGGAACAGGAAACGCTTATGAATTATTAACGATTAATCTTTCTTTTCGGCTTGATATTCGGCCAACTCACGTTCACCGAAATCGGCAAAGTTGTACGACTCATCGTGTTGACTGATGTCCAGACCGATGGCCTCGCTCTCGGGAGACACACGCATCGGAATCATCTTGTTAGTGAGCCAGTAGAGGGCGTAGCTGACCACGAAGCTGTAGATGCAGACAATGACTACGGCAAGGATATGCACCAGGAACACCATCACGTCGCCGGCCACCAGACCGTTCACGAAGACACCCGTCAGGATGGTACCAAAGATACCACCTACACCGTGAGTGGGGAATACATCGAGGGCATCATCCACACTGGTGTGGTTCTTCCAGTGTACGGCAATGTTGCAGACCATCGTGGTGGTCAGTGCGATGAAGATGCTCTCGCCCATCGAAACATATCCGGCCGAAGGAGTGATGGCCACCAAACCGACCACCGCACCGATGGCAGCACCCATAGCCGAGGGCTTGCGTCCGCGCAGACAGTCGAAGAAAATCCATACCAGCATGGCCGTAGCCGAAGCCGTATTCGTATTGAGGAATGCCTTGATAGCCACACCGTCGGCTGCCAAAGACGAACCGGCATTGAATCCGAACCATCCGAGCCACAGCAAGGCCGCTCCCAAGATGACGTAGGGGATGTTGGCCGGAACGTGCGACTGATTCTTACGTCCGCCAAGGAAAAGGGCACCTGCCAGAGCAGCCACACCCGAAGAGGCATGAACCACGATACCACCGGCAAAGTCAACCACACCCATCTGACGGAGGAAGCCGTCGGGATGCCATGTCCAGTGAGCCAACGGACAATAGACAAAGATGCAGAACAGCATCATGAACACCATGTAGCCCGAGAAACGAACGCGCTCGGCAAACGAACCCGTAATCAGCGAAGGTGTGATGATGGCAAACTTCATCTGGAAGACAGCGTAAAGCGCCAGCGGAATGGTAGGAGCCAAATAGTCGTTCACCTTGGCACCCACGTTGTTGAACATGAAGAAAGTGGCAGGGTTACCCACAAAGCCGCCCAAGTCGTCGCCAAAGGCAAGGCTGAAACCAAATACCACCCACATGACACTGATAATACCCATTGCGATGAAACTCTGAAGGATGGTGGAAATCACATTCTTCTTGCCCACCATACCACCGTAGAAAAACGAAAGTCCCGGCGTCATCATCAATACGAAAATCGTAGCCGTAATCATCCACGCCACATTGGCGGAATCCATTTTCTCGTCCGGCTCCCAGATGCCGGGTGTCTCAGGAACAAATACCCCAATCAAACTAATGATGACTATCAGCGTCATCATGATAATCCATCTTTTCTTCATACTAATTTTCCTTTTATTGGTTAAACAATCTTTTTTTACCCAAAAAGACATCATTTGTCTCAAATCAGCGTCCTTTTGAAATCCGGGCGCAAAGATATAGAACATTTTGCAAACAACAATACAAATACACTAACTTTTTATCCGAAAATATTCAAATCAGCTTGCAAAATGATGAAAAAACTTGTTTTTAAGTGACCTTTAGCTGATTTTACGCCCAACAATCTTACACCAACACGGCAGACAAACGTCATTTCATGTCATTATCAGCGACCACGCCCTAGCATCCTATCATATTTATTATTATTTTTGCAGCATGAGAACACTTTTATACATTATGCTTGCATTGCTAGCCACCGCCTGCACATCGCGCAAGAGCACAGGCGACACCAAGCCCCAAGACGAACTCGCCATGCTGATAGGTACCTACACCTACGGGACGAGCAAGGGCATCTATACCTTCCGGTTCAACCAAGAGACAGGGGCATCCACCGCACTCAGCAGCTTCGAGCTGCCCAATCCTTCGTACCTCACTCCCTCGGCAGACGGGAAATTCGTCTATGCTGTCAGCGAGATGAACGACACCACGGCCGCCCTCAGCGCATTGAGTTTCGACAAGGAGACCGGCCAACTCAGTCTGCTCAACCGTGTGCCCACCCTGGGTGCCGACCCATGCTACGTGGCCACCAACGGCAAGGAAGTGCTCACCGCCAACTACACCGGAGGCAGCATGTCCGTCTTCCCCCTGCGCCCCGACGGAAGCATCGAGCCTGTTGACACCCTGTTCGAGGGCATGGCCCACAAGACAGACCCCGACCGACAGGCTACGCCGCACATACACTGCACGCTCTTCTCGCCCGACGGGAACTACATCTTTGCCACCGACTTCAGTGCCGACCGCATCCTGCGCTTCGTGCTCCACCCCAAAGACATCGTGCCCCACCCCTCGGCTGAGGCTACCGACATCGAAGCCGGTTCAGGACCTCGACACCTCACCTTCAGCCCCGACGGACGCCATGCTTACCTCATCAACGAACTGTCGGGCAAGGTCATCGCCTTCGACTACAACGACGGCTGCCTGCGTCAGATACAGACCATCACTGCCGACACACTGGCGGCACGGGGCAGCGCCGACATACACCTCAGCCCCGACGGGCAGTACCTCTATGCCAGCAACCGACTGAAGGGTGACGGCATCGCCATCTTTGCCGTCAATCCGGCCGACGGCACACTGGCCAAGGTAGGATACCAGCCCACGGGCAAGCATCCGCGCAACTTCAACATCACGCCCAACGGCAAATACCTGCTGGCAGCCTGCCGCGACAGCGACGTCATACAGGTGTATCGCCGCGACGAAGCTACCGGACTGCTGACCGACACACATCAGGACATACGGGTGGACAAACCTGTATGCATCCGTTTTGTTCGTTAATCTTTCGTAAATAGATGCTGAACCACGAAGAACTTCATTAACTTTGTTCTTCAGTAATCGACTATACATACCTTATCGTTATGAAGAAAAGAATCGTGCAGCTTGCCGCCCTGCTTATGGTGACGGCAGGTATCCATGCCCAAACAGAAGTTACGGCCGGCATCATGCGCGGCAAAGACTATGGAGTGACTTACCTGTTGCCGAAGACCGAAATCGTACTCAACGTCCAAGCAACCAAGCACATATATACCCCGGGAGAATTCTGCAAATATGCCGAACGCTACCTCCGCCTGACCGACGTAGCCACCGAATCGAGAGAATACTGGACTCTGGACAAGGTGCAGACCACCGTAGCCGGCGTCCCCGACAAGGACAAAGTGTTCTTCGTGAAGCTGAAGGACAAGACCGTAGCCCCGCTCATGGAGCTGACCGAAGACGGCATCGTACGCTCCATCAATATGCCTTATAGCGGAGGCAAGAGCACGAAGGAGCAGCCCGTCGAGGCAACTCCCGAACCAATGAAGTTGCTCGATCCCAGCACCTTCCTCACCGAAGAAATCATGATGGCCAACTCAAGCGCCAAGATGGCCGAACTGGTGGCCAAGGAGATATACAGCATACGCGAAAGCAAGAACGCCCTGCTGCGTGGCGAAGCCGACAATACGCCTCAAGACGGTGCCCAGCTGAAACTGATGCTGGACAACCTGAACCAGCAGGAAGCCTCCCTGGTTGCCATGTTCGCAGGACAAACAGTATCCGAACCGCAGACCTTCGCCATACGCATCACGCCGCGTACCATGCAGGGGAGCGTAGCCTTCCGGTTCTCGAAGAAGCTGGGTGTTGTAGATGACAACGACTTGGCAGGCGAACCCATCTACATCACCATCACCGACCTGAAAACCATTGATGCCGCTGCCGCCAACGCCGCCGATGGCGAAGGAAAGAAGGTGGACGGCGTAGCCTACAACGTTCCCGGACGGGCACAGGTGACCCTCACTTACGACCATCAGAAGTTGTTCGAAAGCGAATTGCCCGTCACCCAGTTTGGCACAACCGAATACTTGGCTCCGGTGTTGTTCAATAAGAATACGCTTACAAAAGTATTGTTCGATACCGCTACGGGCGGCCTGCTGAAGGTGGATAGAGGAGAATAAAGCCATCCTTCTGCAACTGCATGAAGTAAGTGGTGACACGCGACTCATAGCCGGCTTCATGGGCAAAATGCTCGGCCAGCAGGTCTATTATCTCGCCCACCGTACGCTTGCCGTCTATCAGCTGCCACACGGCTGTCCCGTGTTCTTCCAATGTCACGCGAATATAGGGCGACATACCCTTAGGCAACAGGAATCGCTGCATCCACGGACGCTTGAACCGCGGATAAGCCAGCACAGCGCATTCGCCTGACCACTCCGTCCTGATGCTTTCCCTACGTACAGGAACCGTGTCGAGCAGGTTGATTTTCTCCACCCTGCCCGACACGGTTTTATTCCATTTCTTTACAGACATCTTTTTCTGTTACTAGTCCTTGATGTTAGGCTCTTCCAGACCCAGGCCTTTCTTCTTATCCACAGCCTTCAGCACGAAGCCCAGTGCCAAAGCCGCAATGCCCAGGCAAGCCAGCATGACGAGGGGCATGGTATAGTCGTAGGACACGGCTGCCTCTTCGGGCGTAATCACGCCGTTCTGCAAGTCGGCCACCAACTGAGGATTGGTATTGTCCAGCACCTTGCCTATCAGCAGGGGGAACAACCACAGACCGATATTCTGAATCCAGAAGATAAGCGCGTATGCACTACCTATAATCTTGGCATCCACCAGCTTGGGTACACTGGGCCACAAGGCGGCAGGCACCAACGAGAAACTGGCTCCAAGCACCAGAATCGTAATGTAAGCCACTATCACGCCGCCCACAGCACTTTCCTTGAACGACGGCAGCACGAAGGCAAACGTCAGATGGCAGAGCACCAGCAACACCGAACCTATCACCAGCATCGAAGCCGCTTTTCCCTTATGGTCAACGTAATTGCCCAATATCGGCGTGATGCCCACAGCCAGCAACGGGAATACGGCAAAGATGGTCTCCGCACTTTGGCGCATATAGCCCATGTAGCAGAAGATGACCAACGCCACCACAGACACCACCAGCAAGCCGTACTTGGTCTGCGCCCGCTTCGAGAAGTTGCTGGCAAACGACGTAGCAGCCACCACCAGCATGATGCAATACTGAATGACGGTCACCGTATTGGTGGCCCAGAAGGAATCGGCGGGAACTTCGGTAAAGCTAAGGTTGCATTGCAACATATTCACGGCATACTTCTGGAAAGGGAAAATAGCCGAATAATAGAGCACACAAAGCAGAGCCACCAGCCAGAAACCACCGCTGGAAAGGATGGAGCCGAGGTCGCTCACCTTGAAGGGGTCGTCCTTCTCTTCAGCCTCTCCCGTCTGTGCATCGAGCTTCTTGTCCATGAAGAAGTAAACGATGAACATGATGAGTGCAATAAGCAGCAGCACCACACCGAATGCCACCGAACGGGATACGTCGATGACACCGCCCCACTTGGCAAACATCGGAGAGAATATCATGCACGTAGCCACACCCAGTCGGGCCAATGCCATCTCCGAGCCCATGGCCAACGCCATTTCGCGTCCCTTGAACCACTTGACAATGCCTCGCGAAACCGTGATACCGGCCATCTCTACACCGCAACCAAACACCATAAAGCCCACGGCGGCAAACTTAGCCGACGCCGGCATACCGCGATAGAAAGGCGAGATGCCCAACTCGTCGAACACAGGGATGTAATTCAAGTTATTGTTGAACCAAGCCTCCAATCCGCTGCCCTGAAAACTCTCGGTCACTGCATACCAGTTGACAAAGGCACCGGCCAGCATCACCACTCCCGAAAGGATAGCCGTGAAGCGCACGCCCATCTTGTCGAGGATGATTCCGGCAAAAATAAGGAAGAATACAAATACGTTGAGGAAAGTCTCTGAACCCTGCATCGTGCCGAAAGCCGTCGAATCCCATCCACGGGTAGATTGCATCAGGTCCTTGATAGGCGATAGTATGTCCATAAAGATGTATGAACAAAACATGGCGAATGCCAGAAACAATAGCACCGTCCAACGCATAGCCGCCGAATCGCGTAGCGTCTGCTGAATTTTGTCTTTTGTCATATCCTTAAAATGATAGATTATAGAATTTGGTTAATATTTCCATCGGTACACCTTACAAAAGTAAGCAAATAATAGGTATTCCCTACACTTTCTGTCCAAAAAATAAAGGCTTGCCTGAAAAAGGGGCAGTATTTGCCGGACACAAAAAAGTCAGGCACGGGCTACGCCGACAGCCACGAACCAAAACATCCGTGAAATCTGCGTAATCCGTGCCTGAAAAATGTCTTTTTTACAAGTACGTTCTTTTAGTTTTCGGGCAAGCCGATGGTATGCAGAATACCTGTGTCCTACCTTACAATATTATTCGGCAGAATTATCTGTTGCAGGTGCAGCATCGGTAGCAGGTGCATCAGCAGCCGGAGCAACCGGAGTTTCAGCCTGCGGAGCAGCCGTACCCACAGGAATGTTATACGGGTTTGTCTTTTCTTCCTGCTGAGCCTGTTCCAGAATCACGTCACCCTTCTGCGTAGAAGTGGGAACCGTATAAGCAGCAACAATGCTGAATACTACCATGACGGCAGCCAATGTCCACGTGGTTTTCTCCAAGAAGTCGGTTGTCTTGCGCACACCCATGATGGCGTTGGACGAAGAAAAGCTCGATGCCAAGCCACCGCCTTTGGAATTTTGAATCAATACAATGAAGCACATCAACACAGATGCAATCACCATTAAGATAACTAATAATAGATACATTTTTTACTATTTTGATTTTGCGTTAATAATCAATTTCTCCAAAAATCGGATTTGGTCTGCAAAGTAAGCATTTTTTTTTGGATAATTCAAACTTAATTTTTTAATAATTTCAAGAGCCTTCTCATATCGGTGCTGTTTGATGTAAATTTTGGCCAAAGTTTCAGTAAAACAGCCTTCATCCAGGTCATCATCGGCCCTATTTTCCGTTTTTTCCGCTGTTTCCTCCTCCACTCCGGCAGTTACCTCTCCAGCTACTTGTTCCGCTTCCGTTTCCTCCGCCTCTTCGGCTTTCGGTGCAAATGTCTCCGATTCTTCCCGATTCAGGAAGTCGTCTATCAGATTCTGACCGCGCAGTCGGGGTACCTCAGCCGTCGCTGAAGCATCATCCGCCTCCGCATCCTGTTTCATCAGGTAAGCCGTATAGTCCATGGAGTAATCCAGTTCCATTTCCTGAGGTTGCTCGTCGGGCATGGAGGCCAGGAAGTTGTCTATCAAGAAGAGCGTACGGTCCATGCTCGGCTCTTCAGCCTTGTCGGCAGCCGAGAGGCGGGAAGCCTTCTGGGGCTTCAGCGTATAGCGGTCGCCTTCTATCAGATAGAACAGCGTACGCCGATCGGCCACATAGAGCACGGCCTTGCGCAGTTCTGCGCCAAAGGTGGCATCGTGCAGCAAGTACAGGTTCTTCAGATACAAAAGGCGAAGCGATTGGAAATAAGGATAGCGGGTCACCAGCGTACGGAGTTCGTACAGGGTGTCCTTATCCAATGTTTCAGGATGTTCTATCCATTGTTGCAAGTATGCCGAATTCATGCCTTATTATATCTTACCAGTTGGCTACAGTCGAGTTGAAAATCTGTTCGGTGATGTCATCCACCATGATGGTTATCAGCCCGTCTTGCACCGATGTCAGCGACTCGGTGGCATCATACGTCTGATAGGCAGAGAACTGTTGGTCGGTAAAGTCTTCCTCGTGATTGGTGTTGTTCACATAGGTCACCTTGACGGTCAACGTCAGTCGCACCTTCGAAGAATAGCCGCTGGCATCCACAGCCTCGTTGGTCTGCGCATATCCGGTAATCTCTCCGCTCAGCTCCAGGTCGCCTCCCGTGTCCACCACCTTCAGTCGGGTCTGCTGTATGAACATATCTCTCAGCGTTTGGTTGAATTCCACTGCCAAAGGACCATACACATAGGTGGCATGATTCTCAAAGTCGGTGATGCTGATGGTTTTCACCTTGTTATAGTCAATCGAGGTAATAGGCGCAAGGCCTATCTGGATTTTGCAGGAGTACACCGCCAGGCCGCAAGCCACCACAAGGGCTATCAATGTCAGTTTCTTAATCCAATCCATATTCTTTAATCTTTCTGTATAAGGTACGCTCCGAGATGTTCAGGTCTTGGGCAGCCGCCTTGCGTCGCCCATGGTGTTTCTCAAGCGCTTTGCGTATCATTTCTTTCTCCACATCGTCCAGCGAGAGAGATTCTTCCACATACTCCTCCGTGTCCTGAATGTCGTCATCCACCGGCGCGGCAGGCTTGACGGACGGATGGATGATGGTAGGCACCGATGCCGGCACCTGCGTCACTATCGGGGTATCGGGCGTTTCGGGTGTAATGTAGGCAGCAGGGTCTATCGGTTGGGCAGTCGTCGTGCCACGCTCCGACATAATCTCATGCACCAGCTTCTTCAGATCCGTGACGTCCTTCCGCAGGTCGAACAGCACCTGATAGAGTATCTCGCGCTCGCTCTCAAAGCTTTTGTTGTCCTTTGCGCCAAACAAGGTAGGCAGATGCTGCGCGTTGTTGCCCGCAGGCAGATAGGTTTTCAGGATGGAAGCATCAATCTCGCGGTTGGTCTCGATGACGGAAATCTGTTCGGTGATGTTCTTCAGCTGACGCACGTTGCCCGGCCAGGAATACCCCACCAGCATCTGCTTGGCGTCTTCCGTCAGCTGAATGGCCGGCATACGATACTTCTCGGCAAAGTCTGAGGCGAACTTACGGAACAGCAGCACCACGTCCTCGCCACGCTCACGCAAGGCAGGCACTTGGATGGGCACCGTATTCAGTCGGTAGTACAAATCTTCACGGAAACGCCCGTCGGCAATGGCTTGCGTCAGGTTGACGTTGGTAGCTGCCACAATGCGCACATCCGTCTTCTCCACTTTCGACGAACCCACCTTGATGAACTCACCGCTTTCGAGCACACGGAGCAGGCGTGCCTGTGTCGGTAGCGGCAATTCTCCTACTTCATCCAGAAAGATGGTACCGCCATTGGCCTCACCAAAGTAGCCCTTCCGCTCGCTGATGGCACCGGTAAAGGCTCCCTTCTCGTGTCCGAAGAGCTCGGAATCGATGGTACCTTCGGGGATGGCACCGCAGTTCACCGCAATGTACTGTCCATGCTTGCGCCGGCTATACTGGTGGATGATTTGCGGGAAGCTCTCCTTACCCACACCGCTCTCTCCGGTAATCAGCACGGACAAGTCGGTCGGCGCCACCTGAATGGCAATGTCAATGTCACGCGCCAACGTCTCATTGTTGCCAATGATGCCGAAACGTAATTTTACTTGTTGTATTTCAGCCTTCGTCATGCTTACAGATCTTCTTCTACGCTATCGAGTTTCAATTTATCGCTATCGTCACGCTTCTCGTAATACTGTTTTCTCAACGGATTGGCCCGTGCCGCCTTCTCGCGTTGGCGGTTGCGGAACACGTCAATGGCCACATAGACGGCTTGGCGGAAGGAATCTTCCGATGCCATGCCCTTTCCGGCAATGTCGTATGCCGTTCCGTGAGCCGGCGACGTACGCACCACCGGCAATCCGGCCGTATAGTTCACGCCTTCGTCCATGGCCAGCGACTTGAAAGGAGCCAGTCCTTGGTCGTGATACATGGCCAGCACGCCGTCAAAATGAGTGAAGTTGCCCGAACCCATGAATCCGTCTGCCGGATACGGTCCAAAGCAATGCACGCCCTTGGCTGCCATCTCGCGGATGGCCGGGATGATGATTTCCTGCTCCTCCGTACCGAGCAATCCCTCGTCGCCCGCATGAGGATTCAAGGAGAGCACGGCAATGCGCGGAGCACCGATGCCGAAGTCCTGCTTCAGCGAACGGTTGAATATTTCCAGTTTATTTTCTATCAGCTCTTTCGTGATAGTCGAGGCTATCTGGCTCACCGGGATGTGTCCCGTGACCAATGCCACGCGGAAGTCATCCTTCATCAGAATCATGAGTGCCTTGGCACCTTCGCCCAGACGCTGCTCGATGTACTCCGTATGTCCGGGAAAAGCAAACTCTTCCGACTGAATCGTATGTTTGTTGATAGGAGCCGTCACAATCACGTCTATTAAGCCTTCTTTGTACTCCTCGATGGCTTTTTCCAAAGCAGCCAAGGCAGCCTTTCCGGCTTCGGGGTCAGCTTTCGCAAATTCCACCTTCACCTCGTCGTCCGTACAGTTCACCACGCTCAGGCGGCCTTCGTTTGCCTCCGATGCCGAATTGATGATGCTGAAGTTGGAAGACAGGTTCAGTGCTTTGCGATGATAGGCCGCCACCTTGGGCGAACCGTAGATGATGGGGGTGCACAATTCCAGCATGACGGGATTCTCAAAAGTCTTCAGAATCACTTCGTATCCCACGCCATTAATGTCCCCCTGGGTAATGCCAACCCTTATTTTGTCATTTTCCATTCTTATTGTCTATTTGGATTTCGGAAGTGCCACCTTTCGGAAACTGCACATCCGAAACTCCGGTTATTTATTAGTAGTCGAATCATTGCTTATGACGATGGTAGGTATCGTCACCTCCACCTGTTTGCTGTTGGGCAGCTTTACGGTGTAGAGCGAAGCCTCCATCTGACGCACCAAGTTACGTTTCAGCTTCTCCGGCGAATAGACGAAGATTTCCGAAACGATGACGCGCTGATTGGCTCTGTCAAGGCGTGCGTGCGACACGAACGGGCCACCCATGAAGTCACCCTTCACGCGCCACAGGCCACGGGCTTCCAGCGCATATTCACCCTGCACGCTGATGGGATGCACGTCGGTCATCAGCGAATCGGTCATCATATACATACCCTCGCGTGCGCCGGGGATATTAATCTTCATCACCGAATCGCGCTTATGCACAAAGTATTCCTTGGTAAACGTATTCTTGTCCGTATAAGGATAGGAGTATATCACGAAGTTCTGGTCTGCGGTAGCCGCATTGGTTCCGGCCCAAAAGAAGTCTTCGCCTTCCTTGGTGGCCGTCAGTTCGCCCGGCACCCACACGTCGCAGTCGAACAGGCTCTTCACCTTGGTTGTCACATAGTCGTTGTGTTCGTTCTCCAGCACGGCAATCTGACGGTTCATCTCCGCATGGATGAAGTAGTCAAGGATAACCTGCTTGTTAGTCGTAACAAATTCTCCGAAGGTCTCTTCATCCGGAGCCTGAATGGTCAGTATGGCTTGCGGTGCAGCATACACATTCCTGCCAGCCTTAAACTTGGGTTGCGTATAAATATCCTTGTTCACATCCACAACAATAATGTTGCGAATAATCTTCAATGTAGAGTCATAATTAGACGGATCGGTGAACATGATGCGGAACGAACGTTCCGACTGGGGCAGCCCCGGCACATCCGAATCCAGCACATTGAACAAAGCACGTCCGGCAGGGCGTTCCCACATATCTTGATTGACAACAACGAGAATCTCATACGCACGACCACTGGAGGTTGGAGTAAACACACTTTTCTTCTTGCCATTGCCACAGGCCGAAAAAAGCACTGCAACAAGAACCATACTCAAATAAAATAGATGCCTTTTCATCATACGCAAACGATTTTTAATTAGGACAAAACTACGGAAAGTTAGCAACATACTACCTATCGAAGTTAATAATTTATATTAATTCTTGTTTATTCCCTCCTGCTTGGCAGTGGATAGCATTCCACATGCCGCAAAAATATCCTCACCCCGCGAAGCACGTATGGTGGTAAACAATCCGTGCGAAGTCAGATAGTCGCGGAATTTCGTCATGGTCTCCATGTCTGCCCCCTCCAGCTCCACACCGGGAATGGCGTGAAAGCGAATCAGGTTGATGCGGCAGTCCAGTCCGCGCAGCAGTTTCAGCAACTCGCGGGCATACACCATCGAATCGTTCACCCCCTTGAAGACAATGTATTCAAAGGACAGCCGTCGCTGCTTGCTGAAGTCATAGTTGCGCAGCAAATCCACAATCTCCGTGATGGAGAAAGCCTTCTCGGCAGGCATCAGTTCGCGGCGCTGCATGGGCACAGGCGAATGCAGGCTGATGGCCAAGTGGCATTCGCACTCCTCCACAAAACGCTGCAAGCCCTTGCGAAGCCCTACCGACGAAAGCGTCACCCGCTTCGGGCTCCAGCCATATCCGTAAGCCGAAGTCATGATTTCCAGCGCCTTCAGCACCTCGTCCAGATTGTCCAGCGGTTCGCCCATCCCCATCATGACGATGTTGGTCAGCTTCTCCCGCTCCGGCAAGGCATGAATCTGATTGATAATCTGGTGAGCGGTCAGGCTGGCGGTAAATCCCTGCTTACCCGTCATGCAGAACTTGCAGTTCATCTTGCAGCCCACCTGCGACGAAACACAAAGCGTGGCACGGTCGTCATCCGGTATGTACACCGCCTCCACAAAGTGCCCCTCGCCTGCCCGAAACAGGTATTTCACCGTACCGTCTGCCGAGCGCATGGCCTCCACAGGAGGCTCCACCCCCACCTCATACTCCTCCTTCAGCAACGACCGATGCTTCAGCGACAGGTTGGTCATCTCGTCCACCGAAGTTACATTCTTGTCATACAGCCACGAAGCTATCTGCTTGGCCGCAAAGCCGGGCATACCCAGATTCTTCACCACCTGCTGAAGTTCCGTAAGCGTCAGTCCTAAAAGGGGTTGCTTTTGCATCATTCTACACACGTTTTACCAGTTTATCTTTGCAAAGGTAGGAATAAAGTTGCATAAAGCAATGAAGCAAGCCGAAAATGAATGAAGTAAACGAAGAAGAGAGGTACGTCAGACCCAAGCCCGACGCACCTCTCTTCCATCTATGAGATTCGTATGATATTCAAATCCGTTGAGGGATACACCCTCATCCACCTACCAGCCTTTCTTAGAAGAACAGATAGCGAGTATCCTTCACGTTGGCGTTCAGATACAAGTCACCGATAAACTGGCTGGCCATACGTGCATGTGTATTTTCCAGCGTAGCTTCCTCCGTTTCTGCATCGAACGTCTCGCTCAGCTTATCCTGAGCATAGGACTGAAGCACGAACACACCGGCATTACCTTTGATTGGAGCACTCAGCTTGTTCAGTTCAGCCACCGAAGCGTATGCGCTTACCAGCGGTTCGCTGCTGCGCAAAGCCGGAACGTATGCCGAAGCCGAGAAAGTAACGTGCTTCACCGAGTCGTTCACTGCACCGGCCAAGCCCTTGTACTGATCGAACGAAGCAGCACCGGCAGCCTTCATGTCGGCCATAATCTTTTCAGCCTTCTTGTCGCGAACCACTTCCATTCTCAGTTGGTCCTTCACCAGAGCCAAAGGACGGTAACCTTCCTTCACGATGCCCGATACGCCAACTACCAGCATACGGTCGCTTTCACCGCATTCATACAGGCCCGATACCTCGCCCGTCTTGGCTTCGAACACCCATCTCAAGGCTTCCTTCGTACCCTTAATGCCACCGATCGTATGCTCCGAGCTGTACAGGTCGTTTCTCTGAAGCAGTCTGTAACCTGCATCTTCGGCATTGGCCACCATCTTCTCCAACGTATTGTTGGTAGCGATGAACTGGCTGAAGTCATTGTATGCCTTGCTGTAAGTTTCCTTGCTGAATTCCACCGGACGCTTGATGACAGCCACCTTGTATTTATTCTTCACAGCCTTCTTGTTGGTCACTTGCAGAATCACGTTAGCCTGAGCCAAAGCCAGGTTCGTCAGCTGATTCTGACCCAGCGTAACGATGGTGTTCAGATACTTCAGGTTGTCACCGTCCACCTGTGCACCTTCGTAGTTGGCCGACGAAATCCAGTTGGCCTCACCGGTCTGTCCGTATTTCTTTGCCACCTCGGCAAAGTCGGCACCACCCTTGATGGCGTTGTAGATGCTATCGGCCAAAACCTTGGTCTTTTCGGCATCCTCAGCCACCACCTGAATCTGACGGAACTCTACTGAGTCGGGCATTGAAGCCGTAGCCAGTTTCTTGAAGGAGTTCAGCGTATTGTCGGTCACGTTGTAGTAAGGGCCAAACACATCACCCACAGCCACAGAGTCCAAACGGGCAGCTACATCGGTAGGCAGAGCCTTGGTCGTATAGAACAGGTCCACATACGGAGTTTCAGAGCCGGTCGAACGGATGAAAGTCGTATAGTCGGCAGGAGTGCCGGCCAGCTGAACCGTATATTCTTCCATTTCCTTCTGCAAAGCGGCACGGTCTTCAGGACTTGCAGTCACCTGCACGTCGATGTACTGAATGTTGCGGCTTTCAGCATATTGGCGATACTGTTCCTTCTTCTTGTCATAAGCAGCCTGCAAATCCGATTCCTTTACGGTAATCGTCGAGTCGGCCACTGTCGAATAAGGCACGGCAGCCAGCAGCAGGTCGGACTGATTCACTCTTGCATCGAAAGCATTCTGTGCTTCCACAGGATTCGAGAACAGCGACTTTGTAATCAGTGCCGTATATTTCTCCTGCAAGCGAGCCTCAATCAGAGACTTCTCCAGAAAGTTCCAGTATTTGTACATAGCATCGTACTGTTCCAAGTATTGCGAGGGCATCTGATTTCTGTTCATCTTGGAGTAGTCCACCAAGAACTTCTTCAGCATATCCTTGTCAAAGGCGCCGGTCTGCGGGTTGGCAAACGGTGTTCTTTGCAGCATATAGTGTGTGCCTTCATTGATAATGGACTGTATTTCGGCATCCGAAACGGTCAGTCCCAGCTTCTTTGCTTCGTTTTCAATCAGCTTGTTGTTGACGAATCTTTGCCAAACTTCATCTTTCACCTGATTAGATTCTTCATCGCTCAACGAGGCGCGGCCGGTAGTAATCTTTACGACTTCCGTATATTCTTCCACCAATGCCTGATACTCTTGAGCGGAAATTGCCTCTCCGTCCACTTCACCTACGTCTTGCGACTGATGTGGCTGCAGCACTTTCCATGCATCGCCCGCAATGAAGGCGAACAAGGCCAAGCCAATCACAATCACCAATAACGGTCCTTTCGACCGAATGTTCTGTAATGTTGCCATTTTTAGTTAGTATGAATTATTTATTTGTTTATCTAATTTCTAACATCCGAAAACACAAGTTCGTTTTAGCGCACGAAGATACAAAAAATGCTAATACGCATCCCATTATTCTTCAAAAAATTATGTTAGAAGGCCATTATTCGGTCACTTTCATGCGCACAAGCTCTATTTTTGTGGCCGTAAGCTTGATTATCTTGAACTGATAATTGTCCACCGTCACCACCTCGTGCAGCTTCGGGAAACTCTGATAGCGGTTCAGAATCAATCCGCCCACCGTCAGGTAATCGTCCGATTCGGGCAGGTCGAGGCCGAAGGTCTCGTTCACCTTTTCAATCTCCAGCCGTGCCGACAGCACATACTCATGCTCGCCGATTTGTTTACATACATAAGAGGTGTTGTCGTGCTCGTCCTCAATGTCGCCGAAGATTTCTTCCACCAAGTCCTCCAGTGTCACGATGCCCGATGTGCCGCCAAATTCATCCACCACCACGGCAATGGATTTCTTCTGCTGCATGAAGAGCTTCATCAGCTTGTTGGCCGCCATGGTCTCGGGCACAATAGGCACCTCCTTCACGTTGTTCCGCCAGTCCACCGGATTGCGGAACATTTCCGACGAGTGTATATACCCTATTACATTATCTATATTATCCTCATAGACGATGATTTTTGAGATTCCCGACTCCACGAAGAGGTTCTTCAGCTCCTCCAGCGACACCTCCGTGTCAACGGCCACCACCTCCGTGCGCGGCACGATGCAGTCGCGAATCTTCACGTTCGAGAAGTCCAGCGCATTCTGGAAAATCTTCACCTCCGCATCCAGGTTCTCCTCGCTCTCGGCATTCTCGATGCTAGTCTGGACAAAGTAGTCCAAATCCACCTTACCGAAGGCTTTTTCCTGCGCGTCCTTGTTTATCTTCACACCGAAGATGCGCAGTATCAGGGTCGATAGTCCGGAAGCCAGCTTTGAGATGGGAAACAGTACGACGTAGCACACGAGCAAAGGCACGGCGAATATCCGCAACATCAGGTTCGGGTTTATCTTGAACAACGTCTTGGGCAGAAACTCCCCCGTCACCAGGATGATGAGTGTCGAGATGACCGTCTGCACCAGCAGCATGACGAAGTGATTGGAGATAAGCCCTTCCAGCAGATGCCCTTCGATGAGCTGTGCCATGAAGATACCATAGATGACCAACGCAATGTTGTTCCCCACCAGCATGGTCGAAATAAAGTTGTTGGAATGGCGGAAGAAGTAAGACAGGATGGCAGACGTAAAGCCGGCTTTCCGTTCCATCTCAAAGCGCAGCTTGTCCACCGAGACAAAGGCAATCTCCATCCCCGAGAAGAAAGCGGAGAACGCCATCGTAATCAGCAAATAAATAATCGTATCCATTCCTCTGTATCATTTGTTGTTGTTCGCCTTCAGCGTGTCGGCCGGCACATCCGCGCCACCGGCAGGCGTGTTCAGGCTGTCAGCCGGAGCATTTCCTTCGTCTTCGTCCACGTAGAAGATGCCGTCCGTCTTGAAGAAGCGGTATTTCGTCATTTGTTCGTTCGACTCAAAGCCCCAGGCATAGATTATCTGGTCCGGCTGCTCAATGCGCACCCGCTTGTCGGAATATACCCGCTGCTTGCTCTGGTCCCAGTACAGCAACTGTGTGTCAAACTTCTCTCCCTTCAGGTTCTGTACATGCACATTTCCTATCAACTCCCACAGCTTCTTCTTGTCATAATAGTAAGCCGTATCCGACTCAATGCTGGCCTCCACCTGAAAGAGCGAATCGAACTTCTCCAGGTAAATGCCCTTCTCAAAAGCCCAGTACGAAGGGTTCTTACGGTCGAACATCTGCCACTCCTCCGTATTGATGCGGTATCGGGTGACTCCCGAGTCAGAAATCAGGGTAGTCACTCCGCGGGTGTCCATCACGGGCAACGAGTCACGCTCGGTGATGGCGGCCCCCAGTTCTTTTTTCTTCCCCGAACAGGAGGAAAATAAAACAAGCATAACCACTGCCCCTAGGACAATGGTTATGCTCATATTTCTAAAGTATGCTACGCTTTTCGCTTCTGCTGATGACATAATGTTAACGAATAGTTGTAGACTCGCCAATCCAGCCGCCGATGGTCACACGGTCACCGGCCTTGTAACCCAGCATGAACAGGTCTTTGGCTTGCGGCGTATAGGCCGAATAGGTGGAGATGGCCTTGTTAGCCTCTTCTGCCACGTTCGGGTCAACAGCCTTGGCTCTTTGCAGCTTGTCGATGACGAGGAAGTACGTACACTTGTTCAGTGCCGGTTCGTCGCTCCACTTCGGACTGGAAGCATAGATGTGAGCCAACAGGATGTAGGGCTGACCGTAACCTTCCTTGAAGCTGGCAGCCTTCAGACAGTACGAACGAGCCTGCGACAGCTTCTTGGCGCTGAACAGGGCAGCAGCCGTAGCGTATGCCATTTCAGCCTTTTTGTCGTTGTCGGTCTCCATGCCCAGTGCCTCGTCAAAATACTTCACGGCATTGTCATAGTCACCCTTCTTATAGTACATATAAGCCACGCCCACAGCAGCATCGGCATTCGGGTCGATGCGATACAGATAGTCCGAAGCCTTGAAGTAAACTTCGCTTTCGTTGCACTTCATCATCCGCAGGATGGCAATGGTCTTCTTCAAGAAAGTAGAATCGTTCTGGTTAGCATCCACCTTCGGGCCATAGATGTTCTGAAGCGATTCGCAGTCAGCCACACCGCTGTTCACGAACATGGCAACGATGTTCTCCTTGATGGCTTCCAGATTTTTCTTCTTGGCAGGCTTGGTCTCCGTAGCGATGGCTTCCTCTACATACTTCGAAGCATCCAGATAGTCCTGGAAGAACTGGTCGGTATGGTTGGAGTCAGCTTTCACCTTCTGCATGGAAACGTCGAGGAAGTAGTGCAGCACAGCACCTTCCGCATTACCCTTATCGCCATCAACCGATTGCTTCAGCCATGCGTAAGCCTGATTGAGGTCGGCCGACGGAGCGTATGCCAAGTAGTCGATAGCCTTGGCACCCAAACCACCATTTTCCGATATGCTCAGTTTAACGCCCTTAGCCACGAATTCAGGGATTTTCTGGATTCTCAGGTCGTGTACACCCATCAGTTCGTCGAAATACTTCTTGTAGTCGGCCGAACTGCGGTCCTTATTGGTTTGCAGGAAGTTCTGCAAAATCTTGATAGCATCCGTAAAGGTATAATATCTCAGGGTCGGGCAATCCTTCAGCACTGCCATACACGGAGCATACGCATCCTTATAATTCTCAGCTTTCACGGCTTCGTGTGAGATACTACTGTTGGCATTACAGTCATTTTGTGCAAATGCGCTGGTCACCCCACCCGACAGGAGCAATGCAGCTACAAGCGTCTTGATTCTCATTGTCATAATCGAATTTTAGTTGTTATATTTTTGTCCATTCATTGTCATCTGCTTTTCTCCCCAAAGATACAGAATATTTGCATCAGAGAAAAGGTTTTTATATATTTTAATGATACGGAAGTCCTCCTCGACCCACTGACAGTCCGAAAAGTCACTTCTTTCATCATTCATTTATTATAGTCCAATATCCGATTTAATCCCCTCAACACCAAAAATCTGTCTGCAAAGATGATACTTTTTAATTTTGTATCAAAAGAAAAATCATCCCCGCCCGTTAAAAAAACCAAAAGCGTAGGATATTTTTGTCGCATGGCCTCTATGTAACCCTTAATTTCATATTCAATGCCCTTCAGCACCCCCGCGCGGATAGCCGTGTCCGTATCCTTGCCCAGCGGCAACCGCCGTCCTTCGGCTTCCACGGCCGGCAGTTTTCCGGTAAATTGGTGCAGGGCCTTGAAGCGCATCTGCAAGCCCGGCGAGATGTTGCCTCCCTGATAGCGTCCGGTGGCGTCCAGCCATTCGTAGGTGATGCAGGTGCCGGCGTCAATCACCAGCAGGTCGTGTCCGGGGAAGCGGTCGTATGCCCCCACCACGGCGGCAATGCGGTCGTACCCCAGCGTTTCGGGGGTCTCATACAGGTTCTCTATCGGCAGCGGCGTATGCGCATCCAGCCGCAACAGCGGAAAGTCCAGCCTTGCCAGTTGTCCGGCGGCCTGCTCGCTCAGGTCTATCACCGTGGCCACGATGCCGCAGTCGCAGGCATGGCGGGCGCAGAGGGTGGGCAACTGCTCCAGCGTGGTGTTGTCGTCATACACCACTTCCAGCAGTTCGCCTTCCTCAAACACGGCCAGCTTGGCCACCGTATTACCTATATCTATTACCAGATTCATGCCAAAAATACCACGATTGATGCCGCAAAGATAGCACATTATTCCATAGCATCGACAGAAAGTCACAAAAAAGGCTCCTTTTCGGTCGCCTGCCTGTCGGCAAGGGTGAAAAGGAGCCTCACAGAGAGAGTTATGCAACAGATTCAACCTTATTATTATTTGCGCTTACAGTTCCTTGGCCACCTCGAAGCAAGGGCACTGCTTCGTCCATTCGTCGGACGTTATCCGTCCGTCGCCGTTCAGGTCGGGGCTCAGGTCGCGGTGTCCGCAGACCCGTGCATTGTGGAACCTCCGGAGCAGCCGTGCCACCAGTTGGCGGAGGGCCATGCGCTGCTCGGGCGTGCGGGTATCCTTGGCACGGCCTTGGCTGTCCAGCCCGCCTTCGTAGCAGATGCCGATGCTGTATCGGTTGTATCCCCGGCAGTGTGCCCCCACCTTGGCGAGGGGACGAGTGGACAGCACCGTGCCGTCCTTGCGCACGTAGTAGTGATAGCCTATGCCGTCAAAGCCGCGGCGGCGGTGCTCCGCCTCCAGGGCCGCCACCGTCAGGCAGCGGTCCTCGCGCGTGGCAGAGCAATGAACAATGATGTAGTTAATGTTTCTCATGTCCGTCCTTTCCGTTTAAGTCCGCGAATTTATCCCAGCGGATTGCCACCGCCACCGGTACTGCCGCCACTTCCCGAACCATCACCGCCCGTCTCGCCGCCGGTGCTACCACTGTCGCCGTCGTAAGCGTCGTTCTTCAGGCAGACGCTGTTCGACACCCGCTGACCGTCTTCGCTGCACAGGGCCAGATAGACCGCCACTGCCTCGCCGTCCCATTCGGTGGGCAGCGTCAGTTCGGCAGTGGTGTCGGCACGCACGGCAGCGTCCAGGTCATACACAGCCATGCCGCGCTCCTTGTTATACACCAGCACCATCACGATGTCCGTGCCCAGCGCGTCGCCCAGCCCGCTGTTGTCGCTCCAGCCGAATGTGGCCTTGCCCGCCTCCAGCGTCACCTTCTCGTCGAACACCGGCATCAGCACGCCGCGTGCCACCAAGGCGCGTTTGTAGTCGATGCTCACGTTGGGGGCTTCGCCCTTCACCGCATTGCGCAGCAGGTAGGACATGGCCGCGTTGAAGGGCGTCAACGTCTTGGTGTACAGACTGTAACCCATGCGCACAAAGCCGCTTATGGCTTGCAGGAAATTGATGCAGGCCGCAAACTTGCCGCGTTGCGTCCGCTGCTTGGCCGTGCGCGGGTTGCTTACCGTTATGGCCAGTGCACGCATATAACTCACATTTTTCCAGGTACTACCTACTACCGTACCCACTCTTCCACTGAATCCTCCGAGGATTCCTCTTTTAATTTCTCCCATAATCGTATTGTTTTAGGAGTTCAAGCAAGACGATATGTCTTGCCCCACAAGTGGCGAAGGCCTTCATTGCCTTGCCCACTACAAAGGTAGGTCGGAAAAGGGGTCGTTTTGCGGATGCGGTGAATCTTGCACCGATTTTCAAAAAACTTCGCTGTTTTTCTGCCTCACCGCCTCCTCCGCCAGCCACAGCACCAGCGGAAGGGCAGAGTTCACGGGCTTCAGCGCATCGAGTGCCGTCAGGTGATGCGTCTGTTTCATCAGTCGGCCTACACTGTCCGTCGGCAGCGGCGACAGCGTGCCGTCGGCCTGCAAGCAGCAGGGGTGCAGCCACAGCGGCCGGAAAGCGCCACGCAAAGGGACCTCCGTCCATGCGGGCAGTGCGGCAGTCTCGTCTGTCCACAGGCAGTCATGGCAATAGAGCAGATACTTGCCGTCGGGCAAGCACAGATAGGTACCGTCAAGGGGCCGACCGTCGGGAATGCAGGAGGCAGCAGCCGCCACCTCTTCGTCCTTCGCCGGCCTGGTCTGCACCACCCACACCGGCAGGTCTGTCAGCCCCTCGTCCTTCAACGCCCCGGCCAGTTCCCTGCCCCACGGGAAACGTTCGGCAGTATAGACCACCACCCGCTGCGGCCCGTATCCGCGGTGCTTCTTCCGATAGACTTTCAGAGCCTCCAGCAGCCGACTGAAGAAGGTCGGGAAGAAAAGCTCCGGCACGTTCACCGCCTGCAACGTGAAGGGCTTCGGCCAGTAAATGCCGAACACCGCCCCTGCGATGCAACGGCCTTCCTCCTCCACCTGCGCCATGCCCACCAACAAATCATCGTCCAGCGCCTTCACGTTGGGCGACTGACAGGCCGCCACGCCTCGCCATGCCAGCAGGCGCAGGGCCAGCAGCGTCAGCCAATGCTCGAAGTTCCGAGCATCGTCCAGCGAAGCCATCGGCAGGCTGCATACAAACGTGCATTCCCGGTCTTGGCAGGCATCGCGCACACAGCTCGTCCATCGCATCCTCTCCTCCTTGCCGGTCATCATGTCGTCGGGAAGAAGGAGGCACACCAACCGAAAAACGGAATTATCAGCATTCAGGAACAGCTTCCGCAAGGCATCGGCCAAGTAGCCCACGGCATACTCACCGGGCACATATTCGGCCCAATAATCGTCCGGCGCACCGTCCTTGTCCTTCACGTCCTCTTCGTCTTTCACGTCCTTCTCGTATCTCTCCACCTCCATCCCTATCAGCGTCCTCAGCCCCTTCAGTTGCCGATACAGGCTTTCGGCCTTCTGCCCGGCTCCCTGCGGATAGAGCACCACCAAATGCATAAACCGCAAGTCCGATTCGCCCAGCGGCCCGTATTTGCGGAAGGCTTCCAGCAGGTTGCCGGATGCCTTCGCTTGTTCGCCAAACTGCATCACACGGAAGTCGTCGGGCACTCGCTTCACGCGGCTGTCCTCCCGGCATTCCGGCTCCATCGTCAGCGTCAGGTCGCATCCTGCACGCCGACCACCCGTAGGGAAGCACTGATTCAGGGCTTCTTCCAACTGCCATACGTCCGCCTCCCCTACCGTCGGCCATTCCTGTACGCCTCCTTGCCGACGCAGGTAGTCGCCCACGCATTCGTCCACCACACAACTGCACACCGCCTTCAGCCGACGCACCTGCCCGGGCGAAAGCCGTCTGTACGGACGCACTTCACCGTCCATCATCACCTGCGCCCGTTTTTTGTTTTCCGTCTTCGCAAAGCCTTCCAAGGGCATCTCCTTGCAGACCAGCTTCGCAGGAAGCACTGCCACGGCCACCTTCAGCGGTTGCTCTCTCTCGGCAGTCAGCAGCCGCAAGCCCAGACGGCGATAGGCACACAGCCCCGTGCCAACCGATGTCCGGTCGTCATCCCTCAACCATATCTCCAGCGATTCCCGGCCGGTATGGGCAAACAAACGTTTGGGAAAATCTTCCTTGCTTTCCGCCTCCTTCCCGCCTGCCAAATCAATCAAGGCCGACAGAATCTCGTCCGCCTCCGGCCATGCCTCCCGATGCAGAAAGCCTATCTGCAATGTGTATTCTTTCATAGTAAAAAAAGCCTGCAATTCAACAGACAATCACAAGGCTTCGATTTCTTGCAAGGAAAGGCCTGAGTATTTGGCAATAGCAGAAAGCGGGAACCCGTCTTTCTTCATCTGAAGAGCCATCTCCCTCATGCTTTCCGCACGGC
>JAUNJD010000033.1:7863-23477 GCA_030523205.1 Bacteroides sp. | reverse complement strand
ACACACTGTAACGCTGTCTGTCTTTTCTTGAAAACTTAGAAAAAGACTACAGACTAGAAGCGTAAGGCAGATTTTTTTAGCAAAGAGGGCAAAATATGCTTTTAGCGGGACGAAAATATTGTTTTCTGTCCGCCCAAACAATGCATTCCCCCACAGATTTCTCCGCAATCGATATTCATTATCAGCCACCTACACGCGATAAACATTGTTTAACAAATAGAAATTTTTTCGCGCTGCTTTTCGCTTTGTTTTTCTTCCTACCTTTGCTTGCGTCTGACAGAAAAAGGGGAAACAATACACGAAAAAACTGCGTTTAAGGGAGGGCAAGGAGAAACGACTGGGGGAAGTCAACCGACTGACGTTGCGCCGTGGCAAGCTTAGCTTTTCAACTTCTGAAGCACCATTCTCAGCGGCTCGGAATACGTCTGCCCAAGGTTCATCTCCACAATGTTCAGCAAGGCCGAAAGCTGCTCGGAGGTGATGCCAAGGTGAAGACAGATGGCCATGTGTCCGGACGCCATAGGTTCCACGCCCCCTACTCCGGCAAGGATGGACACGGTGGCAAGTTCGCGCTCGCGATAGGTCAGCAGGTCGCGTTCGAAGATGTCGGCAAACAGATGCTCCTTCAAGAAGCGTTCGATGGTGGGGGCAAACACGGCACCGGATGCGGTGCCAAGCAATAAAAGTGCTGCGATAGTCATTATTCTCATATTTTTGCGTATTGGGGTTATTTCTGTATGGCAAAAATAGAAGAATCGCCTCGGAGGGAGGATACAAAAAATCGGTAAGAATTATAGTTTTTACCGATTATGCCTCAATAGTATGTTTCATTTTTTTGAAGAATAGACTTTAATTTGTATTTTTGCGTCGCAATTCTCAAAGAAATAATAAGAATAACATGAACAATAGCAAAGTCGGAAACCTCTTAGCATATATATCAGCCATGATTCCGAACATCAACCTAAGGAAGCTGATAAAACTCGTTTACCTGATAGACGAAACATCTGTCATGTCGAGAGGATTGTCTGTCACATGGTTAGACTATTATGTTTGGGAAAAAGGTCCGGTGGCTCCGTCCATTTATGACATCAAGTCGGCTGACGGCAACAGATTCTCTACTTACGTATCTTCCCACCGAAACAAAGAAGATAAAGTCATCGTTACCCCTAACATCAGCAAAGCGGATAGCTCGTTACAGTTCAGCAAGAAGGAATTGCGACTGATTGACTCCGTCATTGCCCGATATGGCTGTCTGTCGGCCGATGAGCTGTCCGAAGTGACTCACCGGGTAGGCGGATTATGGGACATCGCCAAGAAAAAGTATCATCCGGACTTCCGGTTGTCCAATGGTCGTTCGGACATCAAACTGAATATGGAAGACCTGATACAAGGAGACGAGGAGAAAACGAGCATCTATGAAGAAGCTCACGAAATAGCGATGTTTTAATCTGCAAGTAAAGAATGTTATCACCCAAGAATGTAATCTACGGATTTTGCAAAACCACGCATCCTCCCAAACCCAAATATCTGATTTCCCTGTATAGAAGCGCAGAATTGAATGTCGTAGCCTGTTTCACTACTTCACGCGACCGTGCTGGAAGAACCTGTTGTACGCCATGTATCAAAGTGAGGACACGCCGGAAAAATATAAGCCTATTTTTGAGAAAATATTATTCGAGTTGAATCAATAATCGCATTCAAGACGTTTTTTAACATCAAGGTTAGCTTTCATTCTTCATTTCCCCCTACCCCCTATAATCCGTCGGCTTCACCCCCAGATTGTGCTGGACGTAGCGGCTGAAGTAAGCCGGTGAAGAGAAACCGAACATATCGGAAATCTGCACGAAGGTCAGCGACTTGTCGCGCAGAAGGCGGCTGATGTCGAGCGTGGTGTAGCGGTTTATCCAGTAGTTGGCAGCATATCCGCTAATCTTCTTGGATACTTCGGAGAGGTATTTGGAGGTGACGCAAAGCTTGTCGGCATAGTAAGTCACATCTCGGTTCTCGCGAAACTCACCGTTCTCCAGCATGGCGAGGAAGCGGTTCATGATGATGGCACTCTGCGTGGAAATGTCGCTTTCGCCGTAGAGGTGCGAATGGAAGTCGAAGAAGTCGAGAATCATGGTATTAATGTTGTATATCAGCAAGACGGTCTTCGAATCTGTTGTGCCGGGATTGGTTACATTTTGCTGGTCTATGTTGTTCGACTTCGATATATAAGTCACCATCGACGTCAAATCTATCCAATCGTTGTGGTAGAACACTCCACCCCGAAGCAAGGGGATGGTGACGCGGTTGTACTGTTCTTCGGTAGGGCCTGTTCCGGCATACTCGTTGATGCGCGGATAGCGGGTAGCGACAGTGGCATCGGCCGTAAGCCCCATATTGCGGGTCAGGTTGTAGGTCATCTGCAGAGTGGCTGCATAGTTTAGCTTGTTTTTCACTACACGTTGCGGCTCGATGGTAACAGTGGTATTGTCGCTGTAAGTATGCGTATCGCCGATGTGAAAGCCTTCGTATCGCTCGTAAGGTATCTGGTCGACCAATCCGGCATAAGCCGTACCGTCGGAAGTCAACAGCCCATCACCCTCGGCGACTTCGCTGATGGTACTGCCTCCGAAATCCACATAGTTGGCTTCGGGTGCATCCATATACTTGGCATTGACGCTCCAATCCCATCCGTTGTCGAAAGCGTAGTCGAAGAGCAATGCCACTTCGTGTGCCCGATTGTCGATGAAATCGCCGAAACGTCCTGTCTTCATTTGTCCGTCCATGATGTCCATGTATTGAAAACGTCCGCCTTCGGGTGCGTACGAGGAGGTGCCGAGCTTGAATCCCGGAATCTCTTTCACACTACCATCGCCCACATAAATAAACGGGGCTGCATTGACCATAGAGCCGAGGGAGCTGCTTTTGGAGAACTTATAGAAGACGGACAGTTTGCCCCGATTGTCGTCGAAAAGGCGTGTCAGTCCGGCGCGATAGAGCTGGGTGCGGTCGCTGAAGTTTTCAAACTTAGGGTCGAAACTACCCGGGTCGAAATTCTGATAGATACTGGCAGTGTATAGCCAACGGTCGCCTACCCCACCCGATACATTCAGGTCGAAGTTGTGCCAACCGAAGTGATTGGTGTGATAGTTCAGGACACCTTTGAATTCTTTTTGCCCCAACTTGGAGAAAGAATTGACGGAATAGGCGATGTTGCCCGTCATGATGGCCGATTCGGAAGGCGACATCAATCCCACTTCCCCCAAGCTGGCATCGCTACGCCAATGAGCGGCCAGTTTGTGCACGGAGGAGGAATAGACAGCAGGCAATCCGTTTTCATACACATTCACATCTTCACTGGGTAGCCCAATCTGAATTTCGCGAGGCTTATTTGCATCCGAAGCGTTAAGCATGACATTGCGTTCTTCGCCTTTGCCGGACGAGGCAACGATGGTGTCGTTTTTCACAAGATTAGTGCCCATTATGGTAGAAGCATATCCACCGAGCAACAGTGCAATAGAAAAGAATAATCTTTGTTTCATGGCAATTGTTTTTTAAGTGTTTCGATGATGGCGCAAAATTAATAGGCATAAAAAAGGCGTCTTGCGGCAAGTAGTATTCAGGTAGATTGTAGGGAAACCCATTGGAAGATTATTCTTTTAAAATTCAAGCATTTACAATTTTCCATTTTATGGCATCAGGTAGATTTGCAGATGTGGAAATTAATGGTTACTTTCGCACATTAACCCGAAAAACATGCCGAGAAATGAAAAGAAAACTCATATTGATGATAGCGTTGATGCTAACCGGCCTCTGCCTTCATGCAGAGAACAAAGAGAGCATGAGCCAACTGTATGACGAGTTGGAGCGTGCCTTGCAACAGCGCAGCTTGTACTCCGAGCAAAAGGAAGCACGGATAGACAGCCTGAAACGATGCATCTATCCGTCGATGGACAAGCACGAAATGTTTCGCCTGTGCAATGCCATCTATCAAGAATATTACACCTATCGGTTTGATTCGGCCATGGTTTATGTAGAGAAGGGAAAAGCAATCGCAACCGAACTGGGCGACTTGGACTATCTCCGATTGAGCACCATCCACCGCTCCATATTGCTTACCACATCGGGCTATTTCAGTGAATCAATTCAAAACTTGCAGAGCATCGATGTTCATGCACTAAGCGGCGATTTGCTGACCGAGTATTATACGGCCTGCGAATGGGCTTATAGTATATGGGCGGAGTATTCAAACGACAAGGTGTATGCCCCCAGCTACTACAAGCAAGAGCTGTGCTATCAAGATTCACTCATCCGGGCATTTCCGGCCAACTCCAAACAGCAACTGTATTGGAAAGCCGAAAACCTGTACCGACACCAACGATATGCCGAAGCCGAAACCATCTTCTTGAAACTCTTGGAAGACACCCCGATGAATGTACGCCTCTATGCCATGCTTACGTATGGATTGGCCGTAAACTACAAGCGGATAGGAAACGAAGCGAAGTATGAGGAGTATTTGGTGAGGGCGGCCATCTCCGACCAGATGTGCCCGCTTAAAGAGAATCTGGCGTTGCAGGAATTGGCCCTGTACATCATCGAGAACAACGATGACGATGCGGCACGTGCCAATCGGTACCTTGGCTATTCGATGGAAGATGCCTTGTTCTACAACAATCGGTTGCGCATGTTGGAAATCGCGCAGAAGTTTCCTCCCATCGTGCAGACCTATCAGAAGCAAAGTCGCATCAAGAGCCAACGCCTGCAACTGATGCTCATAGGCATCAGTCTATTGGCTGTCGGCTTGATAGTATCTCTTTACTTCATTTACAGGCAGATGCGTTTGTCGCACAAACAGAAGAAGATTTTGGCCGAGATGAACGGGAAGCTGGAGCTATTGAACAAAGAATTAGTCGATACGAATCGCACCCGCGAACAATATGTCAGCCTTTTCATGGACTTGTGTGCCGCCTACATCGACAAGCTGAATCGTTATCAGGACTTGGTGAAGCGCAAGGTGAAGGCCAAGCAAACTGACGATTTGCTGAAGTTGGTCAACAGCACCCGTCTATCGGAAACAGACTCAAAAGAATTCTTTTTCAACTTCGATACGGCATTCCTCAACCTCTACCCCGATTTCATCCCCTCCTTCAATGCCTTGCTGAGAGAAGGAGAAGAGATTGTGCCCAAACGGGGAGAGGTTCTGAATACCGAACTGCGCATTTTTGCCTTGATACGAATGGGCATCAAGGACAGTTCGAAAATAGCCACCTTGCTTTTCTATTCCCCACAAACGATTTACAATCACCGAAGTACGGTGAAGAATAAAGCAAAAGACAGGGAGAACTTTGAAAAGCAAGTAGAGGGGATTTGCAGGGTAATTTAAATTTTCTTCCCAAGCTGATAGGCCTCATCCATATATTGAGTGCCTTTTACTCCGCCTTTGCGCCCCATTCCTACAGCCTTCACCCAGCCTCTTTCCGTAGGATTGGGCAGGCACATGACGAAACCGCGGAAGCCGGCAATGGCAAAGTCGGCAGTGCTTTCTGCGGGGTCGGCACAGGCCGTGATGTAGAAGAATTCCTTGTCCTTCATGTCGCGGAAGCGGCTGAACGTGCGGTCGATGAAAGTCTTCATCTGTCCGGTGATGTTCATGAAATACACCGGACTTGCCAGTACAATGATGTCGGCATCCACCAGCTTGTCTATCAGCATCGGGGCATCGTCTTGGGCAACGTGGGCCGAATCACCTGTACGTTGTTCGTCGGCTTCGGTGAAGTAGTCGATTTGGTAGTCGGAGAGAAATATCTTTTCCACGTCTCCACCTACCTCGGCCGCACCACGCGCAAACTCGTCACACAGCAAATCCGTGTTGCCACCCTTTCGTGGGCTGCCCGAAATGATAAGTACCTTCTTGTGCTCTTTCTGAATGCCGGAAGTCTCGGAATAGTTGATGTGGTAGGCCGCCTCCTGGGCATCTGCCTTCTCCTGACCGGCCTCCCTGTTGGCCGTGCACGAAGCCGCAACTCCCATAAGGAAGCCGACGGCTAAGATGAATAAAACAGATTTCTTCATGATGTTTTTGTTTTTTTCTATGCGTGCAAAGGTAAGGCAGGAAAACGGGATGCGACTTATAAAGAATACGGTGAGAAATACCTTTTTTACGGATTTTGAACACAGAGGCACGGAGGCACAGAGGCAATGGTTATAAATACTAACATCACAGACTCAGTCCCATACTTAGCCTATCTCAATATACGACTGAGGGTATCTAAGAATACGACTGAGATACCCTCGATATACGACTGAGATAGGCTCTATTTAAGTGTATTGATACTCAATGCATTACAAGCAATCCGTTTTTGGTTATAAATATCAACACAGAGTATGACAATCACCACGGAAAGTTATCCGGATTGTTCTTTTCATTCGAGCGTTGGTTGCGGTTCAGTCCGGTGATGATTTCCATTTCGGAGGGAGAAAGTTCGAAGTCGAAGATACGGATATTCTCGTTTGTATAATCGTCGTTATCGCAACGCGGAATCGTGACAAGCCCACGCTGCATGTGCCAACGCAGGATGACTTGCGCAATGGATTTCCCGTGTCGCCGAGCTATTTCGCCAATCACAGGGTCGTTGAGCACTCCCGTGATGCCCTGCCCCAAGGGTCCCCACGCTTCCACTTGAATGCCCTTGCTGAAGGTATAGCCCACGACATCATGCTGAGTCATGTATGGTTCAATCTCAATCTGATTGATGACCGGCTTGATGCGTGCGTATCCCAACAGTTCGTCCAAATGATGTGGATTGAAGTTGCTCACGCCGATGCAGCGTATTTTCCCCTTATCCACATACTCCTCCAAGATTCTCCAAGTCTCCTCGATGCGACCTTGCACGGGCCAATGGATAAGCACGAGGTCGATGTAGTCCATTCCAAGGTCGGCAAGGCTCTTGTCGAGTGACTGCCTCACGGTTCCGGCACGCATCTCCGTAGTGTTCACCTTCGTAGTGATGAACAGTTCACCGCGGTCTATGCCACTCAGACGAATGCCTTCGCCCACCTCTTTCTCATTTCCATAGCCTTGTGCCGTGTCTATCAAGCGGAAACCTGCCTTGATAGCATGGGCTACCCGTTCGGCGGCATCATCCTTGACAAGAAATGTGCCGACGCCCAGTTGCGGCATTTGCACGCCGTTGTTCAGGGTGATAGTAGGAATGTTCTTTCCCGTTTCCTGCGCCTTTGCAGGGGAAGCCGCACTGACCAATCCTGTCATTGCAAGCAAACATGCTTTCATTAAACCAATTGTTTTCATTTTACTTTGTTTTTTATAGTGAATAGTTCTTGTTCATCAATTCATACGGCCTTCGAGTTCTGCCATCCACCCTTGAAATAATAGACGTAGTTGATAGCAACCATAAACAACCATGCCAGTGGCTTGCAGACAAACAATGAGCGATAGCCCACCTCCGGGATGTACTGAAGCGTATAGGCGAACATGAGGCATATCGTGAGAAATGTGCTTGACATCACCGTCGCCACCATTCCCTTGCCGACTCCCTGATACAATCCCGTATAGGGGAAATAGAGCGCGAACATCAGAATCGGGAAAGAAAGCCATCGCGTATGGGCCGTGCAATACTCGGCAGATAATCCGCTAATGCCGAAAGAAGTGGCTATGGGCTGTGCCCAAAAGAATGCAATGACAGAAATAATGAACGTACCGACCATCGACATCACGACAGTATGATTCAGTCCGCTACGGATGCGCTCTCGTCTGCCTGCGCCTATATTCTGTGCCGTATAGGTGGGCAATGCCTGATAAAGCGTCGTTGTAGGCAGATGCATATATCCTTCCACACGGCTCACAACCGTATAAGAAGCAATCATTGCCTCTCCGAATGAATTCACAAGCCGCTGGACAAGGAGGTTGAACACCATGCCGACCATCGACTGCAAAGCCATCGGGAACCCATTCCTCACAATCGCCGTAATATCCGATTTCCTTACCTCTATCCCCCTGCGCCAAAACTGAAGTATCTCGTAGCGCCGATACATATAGGCAAAACTTACACCGCAAGCCGCCAACTGCGAAAACACCGTAGCATAGGCAGCCCCTGCCACACCCCATCCAAACCATCGAAGAAAAACGTAGTCGAGCACGACGTTGACGACGGTAGAAAACAACAGAAAGTAAAGCGATGCCATGCTGTCGCCAATGGAGCGAAGCAGGGCCGCGATGCCGTTATATAGAAACTGGAACAGAAAACCGACTACGCAGATGCGGAAATAAACCGTTGCCTCATCGAGCAACGAATCGGGCACGGCAACCGCATATTTCAGCAACTCCCGCCCCCAAATGACGCCCACGCCACCGATGACAAGCGAAAGCACCAGCAACGAGAACATAGAAGCACGGGCATTCCGGGCGATTCCGGCATATTCACCAGCACCAAAATACTGTGCCGAGACAATGCTTGCCCCTGCCGAAAATCCCATGGAGAATGCTATGAGCAGATTGATGAGCACACCGCAAGTGCCCACACTGGAGAGTGCCCGCTCGCCGACAAACTGCCCGACCATCATCGTATCGACCGTATAATAGAGTTGCTGCAGCAGGCTGCCGATGAAAAGCGGTGCGGCAAACCGCAGGATGCACCTCCACGGAGTACCTTCCGTCAAGATAACGATATGTCTGTTCATTGCTCCCATAACCCCATGCCTGTCTTGTATTATTTGCCGCAAAATTACGAGACAAGAGGCAAAAGGACGGTGAGATAATACCGAAAGAAAAGCCAATTTTACTGATTACCGAAAATAATGGTTAACTTTGCATTCGTTATGACAGAGAATTATGATATTAAGATAAAATCCGTGCACGACTACAATGAATTTGTAGGCACCGAGGATACCCATCCGCAGGTAAGCGTCATTCACTATGACGAATTGCCCCCTATCCGACATTCTCGCAGCCTATGGGCGATATATGGGCTGTTTTTTCTGAATGACACGTCAGAGCCACTAGGCTACGGTTCAGGCAGATACGATTACCACGCCGGAAGCATCGTATGCGTATCTCCATCCCAAATAGGAGGTACGGCAAATGACGGCAGTACGTTCCGGCGTCGTGGCTGGGCACTTCTGTTCAGCCCGGATCTATTTCATGGTACAGCTTATGAAAAAGAACTTATCCGTCTGGAATTTTTCCGTTATCACGTAAACAAGGCGTTGACCATTACCATACAGGAGAGGGGTATTGTGAGACCCTTCTGCAGATGCTTCGGTCCGAATTGACCAATTCGCAGAATAAAGAACTGATTACAAAGTTGATAGAATTGATACTTACCTACTGCATGTCTTTCTTCAGCAGGCAATACTCCCAATACGGGAATGAGGCGAAAGGGCATCACATCGTCAGCCGCTTGGAGTATTTGCTTGACGATTACTATGCAACGAACGAACAACACTCCAAAGGATTGCCCACCGTACGCTTTTGCGCTGATTGCCTATGCCTTGCACCCAATTACCTCGGAGACTTGATACGGCAAGAGACGGGCGATTCCGCCAACCATTTCATTGGCCGCTACATCATTCGTCATGCCAAGGACTTGCTGATGTCCGGCAAGTCGGTGACAGAGACGGCCTATATGCTTGGCTTTGATTTCCCGTCCCATTTAAGCCGTCTTTTCAATCGGTTAGAAGGAATAACCCCAACCGTATATGTGAAGCAAATTACGAAGAAGAAGGATATTAGTTCGACATCACCCTCGTAAGGAAAGCATCAAAGTCGTTGCCCCAGACATCGGCACTGCCGCCTGTGCCGTAGCCGTGCGGATAATTTGGAAGCAATAGAACGCAAGAGGCAGGGCGGCGGCATTACCGCTCGTGCTGCCCGATGTGCCGACTGTTGGCCTCGTTCCACTGTTCGTTGATGAGGTCAATCCACGTCTGTACACCGCTCACCGAACCTGTGGTTCCCAGTCCTTGCAGATGCGCGGCGGCAGGAGTCACGTCCACAATCCGCTGCAAGGTCTCGTCGCGATAGGTGGAAGCGTAGGTGCAGAAGGGCACCACCGTCTTTCCCGTGAAATCGTAGCTCTCGGCGAAAGTGGAGATAATCATTGGTGCCGTATGCCACCACACGGGGCAGCCGATGAACACCACGTCGTAGTTGTCAAAATCCGTCACCTGCGCAGTGATGGCAGGACGCTCGTCGTTGTCGCGTTCACGTAGAGCCACCTGCGTACACTCGGTGTAGTCGGTGGGATAAGGCGTGACAGGCTCGATGCGGAACAAGTCGCCGCCCGCAATTCGCTGAATCTCCTCGGCCATCGCCTTCGTGGTACCTCCCCACGAGAAGTAGGCTATCAGCACACGTTTTCCTCCGAAGTAAGCACCGTCATCCGTCTGTGCATTGTCGTCAGGATTTGTTATTTCACTCTCATCGGTCAATGTAGCCGTGTCGTTGGAACAAGCTGCCCCATTGATGAGATTCATGAAGCAAAGCAATAACATTAAAATCTTCTTGATCATAGTCTTTTCCTTTTTTATGGTTTTCCGAAGGCAAAGGTAGGCGGTTGGCGAGAGAAAGGACTTACGAGAATGGCGGTAGGAAATGCACTTTTTACGTAATTAGATTTCTAACGACTCCACTAAATATACGGCGGCAAACTAAAAAACAGACGCCTAGTGTCGGGTAAAGAAAGTAATAGCAACCGACAGAATTATCAAAAGCGATGCTACGGCACACACACCCAGCCAACCGAATGACTGCCATGCGCATCCGGCAAGAAATGTTCCGAGCGAACCTCCGATGAAAATGGAAGTCATGAAGATAGTATTGATGCGGTTTACCGATTTGGTGTCGGCGGTGAGCATGGTGGTTTGATTGCTAACCTGAATGGCTTGCACTCCCATATCAATTAGGATAATGCTGACGATAATGGCGAACAGATGATTCTGGAATAGATATATGATAGCCCACCCCGCAAGCATGACTGCGGAAAAAAGATAGCAAAGACGACGCACACCTATACGATTCATAAGCCTGCCGGCAAAAGTGGCGGTGAATGCACCCGCCATTCCACAAAGTCCGAGCAACCCCACCAAGTCACTGCCTTGTGAGAAAGGCGGCTGTGCAATACGAAATGCCAAACACGCCCACAGCGCGGAAAATGCCCCAAAAGCCATCGCAGCACGCGAAGCACAGATACCAAGCATCGGATGTTGACGCAGAAGCGTGAATATGGAAAGCAAAAGTCGGCCATAACTGCCGTTGAAGTTAGAGGGTATATCGGGAAGGATGCGAGTTGAAAAAACAAGGCTCACACTCATTAGAACGGCAGCAATGATAAACATCGAACGCCAACCGAAAAAATCCCCGACAATTCCGCTTATCACGCGTGATGCAAGAACTCCGATAAGCAATCCCGAGGTGATAATGCCCATATTCGCGACCTTATTCGAAGGAGCAGAACATTGAGCCACAAGTGGTACGAAAATCTGTGCGCTGACTGAACCAAATCCTGTAAAAACTGAGGCTATGAGCATCACATAAACGTTCGGAGCGAAGAATATAGAGACCAAAGAAACTACCAACAGACTCATATTCAGCTGAATGATACGCTTTCGGTTGACGAGGTCGCAGAGTGGAATAATGAAAAGAAGTCCGGCCGTATATCCTATTTGCGTACACATCGCTATCATGTTGGTGAGGAACTCGGAGCAACCAAAATCAGCGGCAATTGACTTCAGCAACGGCTGACTATAATAAAGATTAGCAACAGATAGACTGGCAATAACTGTAAGAATCCAAAGTACGTGCGGCTTTATTCCGCCATTTTCTTTAAGAGTATAACTGTTCATTCATAAGAAGCCCTCCTTTTAAGAGCATAATCGATGCAAATATAGCAAATACCTTCATGAATAATGATTATATATCGTTAAATATGTGATAATCTACTCAAAATGAGAGAACTACTTTTTACCCACTCATATTCTTCCGATACTGACCAGGCGACATCCTCATCACATACTGAAACTGAGTGTTGAAATGGGAGAACGTATTGTAGCCCACTTGATAGGCTATCTGCGCCACCGACAAGTCCGTGCCTTGCAACAGTTGGCAGGCTTTCTCTATCTTCAGACGATTGACGAACTGAAATATCGTGCATCCGCTCTTCTTCTTGAAGGCGCGGCACAAGGCTGTCGGATTCAAGTTGGCGTACTTGGCAATCTCGTCCAAAGTGATTTCTTCCTGAAAATGCTGATAAAGGAATCGGAATGTTCTATCGACGGGCGTTTCCTGCGCAGTGGCAGCGGAAGTAGCAAGCGCATTGTCCGCATTAGCCACCACCTTCCTTGCATGTCCGTCGCAACTTAGTACGTGCAACAGGCGATATAGGCAGGACAGCCTCAAGAAGCCGGACGCTTGTTTCATTTCGAGGGCAAGCTCTGCCACCGTTGCTGTCAGGGAGGCGGATTGAAACAAATACCCATACTGACTATCCTCCAAGAACTTCATTTCTTTGGCCAACTCGGGGACAGCATCCACATTCCACGACAGAATGCCGCGCGGGATGTGAATAAGTATCCCCTCAAAATCGTCGGACACGCTTAGGATGCCATGCGGCAAATTGCGCCCTATCATGAGTACCGAATCGGCCCCGAGGTCGCCCAACACATAACCCAACATGCCGTCCACGTTTCCTTGCCGGATAATCACCACCTCGTAGCAATTATGATAATGGTAAATCTCCACAGAAGTCGTTCTTTTCTCTGCGGCCGACAGCATCTGCACGTTCACAATGTCGTCCATGCTGTCCACGATGTGGGCTTTTATAGGTTTTCTTTTCATGATGCAAATATCCGATAGTCATCTGCAAAGATAGAGAAATTTATCCGAAGAATATCCTATAAATTTGCACCCAAAAAGAAGATTATGACAGAAAATACGATTACCACAGAAAAGATGATTCAGACAGAAAAGACCTTATTACGCTGCAACATCGCGTTGCCGATACTTGCAATCGTCATGATTGCCAGTAGTCTTTTGCTGGAATGCCTGCACGGAGAAGCTTGGGGAAACATCCGTTTTACCACCTTGGTGTGGGTGCATGTAGCCGTTTCTACGGGCTTTCTCCTCTTGGCCGCCTATCACGTGTACCTGCATTGGGGCAGCATACGGCAATGGAGCAAAGGCTACAAGGCGTGCCGAAGCAAACAGACCCGAGTCCTTGCTTGCCTATTCCTTGTCGTTCTTGCCACGGGCATACTATCCGTCTTCTGTTTTGCGAACGGCATACACACCACCGTGGGAGGCATACATGGCAAGATAGGACTGATAGCCGCCTTAGTGAGCATCCTCCATTGCCTCAAGCGCTTCCGTTGGTTCAAGCATCGAATGAGCGGACAAGCATTCGCTCCCCAAATCGATGAACAGAAATGCGTCCGTTGCTGCCAATGCGTGAAGAGATGTCCGGCGCAAGTGTTCGGCAAGGACGGAAAACGAGTGGTTGTCTCCCACCCTGCCTATTGTCGTCAATGCAGGAAGTGTGTGGAGCGTTGTCCGAAGGGGGCTATACACTAAATCTATATTATTGTACCAATTTTACAAAAGGAACTCCCTTTTTGCTAGTAAAGCGATGATTAGAGTACAGCGACCGTACGACGTATATTTTCAAGAATGACGGCCAATTTACTATCACTCCGTGCAGATTGCATATTATAATCAGACTGTAAACCTATCCATATATTTGCAGAGATGCCGGTGGCGGCCTCAATCTTCAATGCAGTATCAGTGGTTATGGGGCGCTTGCAATTGATAATCTCATTGAATGCCGTATAAGGCATACCGATTATACTTGCAAACTTCCTTTGCGACATTCCACGCGCTTGCAGTTCATCCTTAAGCATTTCTCCCGGATGTATCGCTACGGCGCATACAAGTTCATCGGGAGTATAAGTTTTCTTTGTTGTTTCCATATTGTTGCTATTTGTAATGATTACTAATATCCAACAGACGGCACACGGTTATTACTTGTTCACCCAAGACCTCCCGGACAGTAAATTCAAGTCTGTATTTACGGTTTATTCGCACGGATGACACTCCTTTTCTATCACCCTGCAACATCTCGTAATTCAAGGAGTTGATTGGGTATAGCTGCTCCACACAGTTTGCCTGTTTCAGAAACATAACACATTTTTGATAACCTCTCACCACTTCGGGCTGATAGCGATGCTTTTTATCGTTCGTGCGTCCGTTCACAAACAGTTCCCGCAAATAATCTTTGTCGAACTCTATATACATGATACCGTTTTTATATATGGTCACAAAGGTAACATTTTAATCTGAATATCCACAAAAAAAGTGAATACATTTTGGAATCAAACAACAAACCTATCCTTTCCGCCCCGAAAAGCACTATTTTCTGGGACGCAAAAGATAGGTTTATCCGCAAGCATTGATGCTCGCCAATTATCCATAAACAACAATCTATATTACTGCACCGCCTCGGCAACCTCTTTCTTTATCGCCGAGCCGCCGAACACCTCGCTCATCTCCATCGAATCGAGTGCTTGGTCTATCTGCCTCACTTCGTCCGCGGTCAGTTCTACATCGGCGGCACCGATATTCTCCTTCAGGCGGCACAGACGGCGAGTGCCGGGAATGGGCACTATCCACGGACGCTTGCACATCATCCACGCCAATGAGAGTTGCGAATAGGTGATGTGCTTGTCTAATGCAAGGTCGTTGATGAAGCGGAAGAGGTCGCGGTTCTTCTCGAAACTCTCCGCGCGATACTGAGGCATGGAGGCGCGGTAGTCCGTGCGAGGGTCGAAGGTGTCGTCGGCCGTATAGCAACCGGACAGGAGACCATTGGCAAGGGGCGAGAAAGCGACGAGACCCACGCCAAGCTCTTCGAGCACGGGGAAGAGGGATTCATGCCAACGCGCCATCATCGAATAACGGTTCTGCACGGCTGCCACGGGGCAAACCCGATGCGCACGACGCAGATAGTCCTCGGTGGTTTCCGATATGCCCCAATGCAATACCTTTCCTTCGCGGATAAGGTCGGACATGGTGTCGGCCACCACTTCCGGCTCCACGGCAGGGTCGATGCGGTGCTGATAGTAAAGGTCGATGTGGTCCGTGCGAAGACGACGAAGTGAACCTTCCACGGCTTCGCGAATGGCGCAAGGAGATGAATCGGGAATCAGCGCATGAGGACCTGCACCCGTAGGATTGTCGAATGTCAGTCCGAACTTGGTTGCTATCACCACCTTGTCCCGATAGGGTGCCAAGGCCTCGCCTACCAACAGTTCGTTGTCGTGCGGATTGTCAGGCGTGCCATATACTTCCGCCGTGTCGAAGAAGCTGTAGCCCATGTCCACGGCATCGGCCATCAGCCATTTCATTTCCTTCTTGTCGGCCGGTGCACCGTAGGCATGGCTCATGCCCATGCAACCCAAGCCGACGGCGGACACACGCAGCCCACCCTTTCCTAATGTTCTGTATTTCATAATGATTTAGTTTCTTCTTTAAAAATGAATTAGAGGATGTTATGCCTTATAAGTCGCCCATGAGCTAAGGGTGTTTAACACTCATCAGCAAGGGTGTTTAACACTCGTCA
>JAUNJD010000033.1:0-7853 GCA_030523205.1 Bacteroides sp. | reverse complement strand
ATACTGTTGAACAAGGGTATCTGATACTCTTCATTGAGGGTATCTGATACTGCTTCTTTAATCAGGCAACTCGTGCATGAGATATGCCTTCGCCTTTTCACTCAGCGGCATATTGAAGAAACGCTCTTCCTTGTTCAACGCCCGCATCTTTGCCATATCGTCGGCGCTAAGTTCAAAATCGAATATCTCGATATTCTCCTTGATGTAGTCGGGATTGGATGCGCCAGGAATGACCGAGAATCCTTCCTGTATGTGCCAACGCAGTATCACTTGGGCAGGTGTCTTGCCGTGCTCCTTCGCAATGGCCATGATGGTCGGGTCTTTCAGCAAGGCACCGTTGCTCATGGCACCGCCCAACGGGAACCAACATTCCACTTGTATGCCGTAGGGCTTCACCTTCTCGCGCATGGCCAAACGTTGTGCATACGGATGACATTCCATCTGAAGCACGGCAGGCTTCACGCGCGAAGAGTCCATAATCGTGCGGAACACCTCATCGCTGGCATCGAAGTTGCTGATGCCCAATGCACGCACCTTGCCCATGGCCACCGCCTTCTCCATATCCTTCCAAGCACCCACGAAGTCGCCCACCGGCTGATGCACATAAAGGAGGTCGATGTAGTCCAGCTGCATACGCTTCAGCATTTTGTCAATGGCTTCCAGCGTCTTTCCCTCGCCATACTCGGTGGGCCACAGCTTGCTGGTAATCCAGATTTCTTCGCGCGGTATGCCGCTTTCCTTTACGGCACGCCCCACACCGGCCTCATCCATATAGGCATGAGCCGTGTCGATGTGTCGGTAGCCTGCCTTGAAGGCAGTGAGGCACGACTGTTCGCACACTTCGTCAGAAGGTTGAAGGAAAGTACCCAGTCCGAATTGCGGCATCAGAATGCCGTTGTTGAGTTGCACCATCGGTACGTCGTGTGCTGTCTTGTAAAGATCTTGGGCCGATGTGTTGACGCTCATCAGGGACATCAGTCCGATACAAAATAAAGTCAATTTGTTTCTCATAATTCTTATTGTTTTAATTCCCATCACATCGTCTCTTTCAATATCTCAAAGATTTCATCGCGCGACAGTTGTCGACAACAGCCCGGCGTCAAGATGCAGGTATCGGCGGCGGCACGCAACACTTGTTCGTCCGTGATGCCTATCTCGCTCCAACGGGTAGGCAGACCGATTTCCTTGATGAAACTTTCCAGTGCGTTGATTCCAAGCGCCACGGTTTCCTCTTCGGTATTCCCCTTTACGCCCCACACGGTTTCGACCATGCGAGCCAACTTCTGCCGTCCAGCCTCGGCCAAATGACGGTAGAGCGCAGGATGGATAATGGCCAATCCCTGTCCGTGATTGCAATCCGTATAGGCTCCTACGGAATGTTCCACCATGTGGCATTGGAAGTCGGTCTGCTTACCCAGCTTCAGCATACCGTTTTCGGCCATGGCCGATGCCCACATCAACTCACCACGTGCGAAGTCGTCGTCGGGATTGGCTATCAAGGCACGGAGGTTCTTGATGACATTGCGCATGACCGCCTCGTTTATTTCATCGGAAAGATTCGTCGTTTGCGGCTTGCCCATATAGGTTTCCATGCAATGGCTCAACGTGTCGAAAGCGCCGCTGATCACTTGCTTCATGGGCAGCGTCTTGGTCAGGTCGCTATCGAGGATGGCGAAGGAATGGAAAGCACCAAACAGAGGTTGCTTCAGCTTCTTCTCCTCGTGCGTGATGACCGCACCGTTGTTCTGCTCGGCTCCGGTGCCCGATGCCGTTACGATAGCTCCCATGGGGATGAACGCCGTGGCATACCGGTGCTTGGTGTATTGCATCTCCCAAATGTCTTCCTCCAACAACGCTTGGGCGGAAACAATCTTACAGCAGTCGATGACGGAACCGCCACCCACGGCAAGAATAAAGTCAATCTTGTTTTCGCGAACAATCCGTGCGCCCTCTTGCACCTTGGCATAGGTAGGATTGGGCATGATTCCTCCGAAGTCCGTCACCTCCTTGCCGCACTCCTTCAGCCATGCCACAATTTTGTCATAAAGTCCGGTCCGTTTCAGCGAAGCACTTCCGTAGGCCAACAGCACACGCGTGCCGCATTTCTTCATTTCCCCCTTCAAGGCCTCTTCTGCACATCCCTTGCCAAAATATTGCTTGACGGGATATTGATACACAAATGGATTCATAATTCTGATATTTTGCGATTAAACATATTCTGCTTTTTTGATATTGCAAAGGTAGGGAGAGGTGCTGAATATGTCCTTACACAAAATTCGGTGGGAAATGCTGTTTTTACGGAATTGTTCCGGCCATTGATGTGTGGTATGAACAGTTCTGTTTATAGCAAAGAAAAGCCGCAAACTTGCAGCTTGTCAAACTACAAATTTACGGCTACCTTAAATTAAGAGGTATCACTTACCTCCAACTCATGAACAACCGTGTTGTCTCTGCATCGTGGTGGTCGAAGAACAGGCTCTTGCCCGTGTCGAGCGTGGCAATCGAGGCCATATCTTCTGCGGAGAGCGAGAAGTCGAAGATGTCGATGTTCTGCTGCATCCGTTCGATGTGGGTGGACTTGGGGATGACAATGACGCCACGCTGCACGAGCCAACGCAGAGCCACCTGCGCAACGCTTTTGCCATATTTGGCACCTATCTCAGCCAGCAAAGGATTGGTAAAGAAGTGGTTGCGCCCTTCGGCAAACGGTCCCCACGACATGATGCGTGTGCCAAATTCTTCCATTATCTTCTGCGGTTCTACTTGCTGGTCGAAGACGTGCGTTTCTACTTGGTTGACCATCGGCATAATCTCCACATTGCTGGCCAGGTCGATGAAGTGGTCGGGATAGAAATTGCTCACGCCGATGGCGCGGAGTTTTCCTGCTTTGTAGGCTTCCTCCAATGCACGATAGGCACCGTAGCGGTCGCAGAAGGGTTGGTGAAGAAGCATCAAGTCGATGTAATCCGTCTGCAACTTACGCAGGCTCTCGTCAATGGAAGCCTTTGCCTTCTCATATCCGTAATTGGAAATCCAGACCTTTGACACAAGGAATATCTCTCCGCGGTCGATACCACTGCCGCGCACAGCCTTCCCTACCCCTTCTTCGTTGTGATAAGCTTGCGCCGTGTCAATCATCCGATAACCGGACTTCAGAGCATCGCTCACGCATCGTTCGCACTCGGCGGGTGTCACCTGATAGACACCGTAGCCCACCTGCGGCATTTCTACGCCATTATTCAATTTTACTGCATTCATATATGATAGGATTATGATTTTCTGATGACAAAGATAGAAATCTCCAATCAAAGAAAACTTATAGATTTTACGGGTATCGATACCTTTTTTACAGAAATCACATCCTAAGTACCTTCATACATCTTCAGAGATAAAGATAAAGATAAACAAAAGAATATTAGGAATGTATGCATTTTTCTTAACCAGCCAACATCAGTCCGAAGGCTTTTGTCCCTTGCAGAAAGAAGCACAAAAAGGTAATCTACCAAGCATCGACACCCGGCACCCCGCATCCCAAAGCTTGCGAGAATCGCATATTTCCGACCAACGGTAAGGATTAGCTCAGTTTTTAAAACGGAAATCGGTTAAATACCAACCTCACAGCACGATAGCGAAATACTTACAAATATTCTAGAAGAAAGCGAAGACCGAAACAGACGTCTTTCGGACTATCTATGGGTCAAATGCCGACTAATCAGTAACAGTAGCCGATGCTTTATCGGACAGACAAATTCCCCCATAACTGCATTTTTAAAGGTCATGGTAGGATTATCTGCGTTTATTTTTGTATTTTCGCCACAGAATATACCAACATAGCTTCATTGATTTTGATTAAAACAGCTTCACATCCTGAACAAAACAACTTTTGAGTTAGGATTAAAATAGTTAGACTATGACATATACGGAAATAGAGGACAAGTATTCCGCCGCAGTGTCTTTGGAGCATCGCAAGAAGTTTGCCCAATTCTTTACCCCGCAGGATATTGCCGAGATTATGAGCCTTTGGTTGTTGGGCAATCAGAGGTTGCATTTGGTGCTCGACCCGGCCTTCGGCCTTGGCATATTTCCGCGCGTCCTACGCTCAATGAAGAGTGATATTGAAGTGAAGGGCTACGACATAGACCCCGTCATCATAGAAGAGGCCAAAAAGATTTTTGCCGACACGCCCAACGTAAATATTCTTAACGAAGACTACATCTACAACGGGTGGAAGGACCGCTACGACGGCATCATCTGCAACCCTCCATACTTTAAGTTTCACAACTATGAAAACACGGAAGCGCTCATAGAACTTAAGAAGCGGCTGAACTATGACCTTACGGGGTTTACGAACCTCTATACACTGTTCCTGCTCAAATCGCTCACCCAGCTGAATGCCGACGGGCGTTGCGCCTATATCATTCCGTTAGAGTTCCTAAATTCCGACTATGGCACCAACGTGAAGCAGCTACTCCTGCGTACAGGTATGCTCAGACACATCATCGTTTTTGACAACAAGGCCAATCTCTTCGATGATGCCATCACCACCTCATGCATCGTGCTTTGCGAAAACAACGACACATCGACAAAGGTGAGATTCTCGTTTGTCAGAGGCATTGAGGACTTAAAGAAACTGCATTCGGCATCCGGCTTAGACAACAGCGACTATGCCTATGAGAACCGGGAACTTGATCCGAACATTAAATGGAAGAAGTATTATCAGCCTCAGAATCTGAATTATAAAGGACTGGTGCCGTTTGCGCACTACGCCAAAGTGATGAGAGGCATAGCGACGGGAGACAATGACTATTTCACCTTTACCCGCGATAAAGCAGAGAAATACGCCATCGGCACCGAGTATCTGTTGCCATGCGTCTGCCACTCCATCGATGTAGAGAAAAACATATTCACCACCGAAGACTATCAAGCGTTGGTGAACAGAGGGAAAAAGGCTTACTTGCTGAATGCCAAGGATGTTCGCGACAATCGTGTAGAGGAATTTCTCAATATGGGTGTTGAGACCGGCGTAAACGAGAAATACCTCACATCCAAGCGACATCCATGGTATGCACTCGAAAACCGTCCTCCATCCCCCATTTGGGTATCCGTCTTCAACCGTTCAGGACTTCGCTTCGTCCGTAATCTTGCCAACGTGTCAAACCTCACCACATTTCATTGCGTCTATCCTGCGAAGGGCACACTCAGACAAGTCTCGCCGGACTTGCTCCACGCCTATCTTCTTTCCAAAACGGCATCGCATATATTCGAAATGAATGCACGCGAATATGGCAATGGACTTACAAAATTCGAGCCCAACGACCTCAACCGGGGGCAGATGCTCGACATAGACAAACTGCCGGAAACTGACAAGACAAGGATTCTCGACGCATACCAGCATTATAGAGAGGAGGGAAACGACAAGTATATTGCGGAGATAGACAGGGTTCTCAACAACTACTTTAGCTTATAGTCCTTCCGATGGATTCTAAAAAAGTTTCCTAAAAACAGCTTGCCGGATTGATAGCTTACCAACTTTTCGTATCTTTGTGGAAAGACACCCCACACTTGCAATAGTGAAGAATCCGATTGCAGGTGATTGCCGTGTAGTCTATCATCCTTTCAACTCACACACACAAATGAAGAAGTTCCGTTTATATCGGCTTTGTGCCATCGTCGTCATGATTATCCTGTCAAACTGTTTGTCCATTAGTGCAAGCGACATCAATCTATTGCCAATGCCGCAACAGTACAAACAACTGAGCCGAAGTTTTACGGCCAAGCAGCTATCCATCGTTGCCCCCGACGATGTGCGTGCCGAAGCAACCAACTTCTGCAACGACCTCCAACTGAAGGTGGCCGATGGATGCCGAAATATACTGAAGGTGGAAATGGTCAGTTCCTTGGATGGGATACCCATCAACGAAAGAGAAGCCTACAAGTTGACAGTCACCTCCCGCTCCATCGACATTCGAGCCATCAGCGCCGACGGAGTGTATTGGGCATTGCAGACCTTACGCCAACTGTCCATGCAAGACGGCAACCGCATCCGAATAAGTGGTTGCGAGATAACCGATTGGCCCGCCTTTCGCTATCGGGGACTCATGATGGACGTAAGCCGCCACTTCATCAGCCTTGACGAATTGAAGCGCGAAGTAGCAACCCTGTCTCACTACAAGATGAACGTATTCCATTGGCACCTAACCGACTCGGAGGCATGGCGACTGGAGAGCAAATTGTTCCCCATGCTGACAGACAGTTGCAACGCCACCCGAGACGCAGGGCGATACTATACCGTCGATGAAGCCAAGGAGTTTGCCCGATTCTGCAAGGAGCACCACGTGCTGCTCATCCCCGAAATAGAGATGCCGGGGCATAGCGCCGCCTTTACCCGTGCATTCAGGCACGACATGCAGTCGCCCGAGGGCATGACAATCCTCAAACTGCTGATTGACGAGGTTTGTGAAGTGTTTGCCGACGAACCCTATCTGCACATCGGCACGGAGGAAGTGAAGTTCACTAACCCCGACTTTGTACCCGAGATGACGGAATACATCCGCAGCAAAGGCAAGAAGGTGGCCGCGTGGAACCCCGGATGGACCTACCGTCCGGGCGAAGTGGACATGACGCATCTCTGGAGCTATCGCGGCAAGGCACAGCCCGGCATTCCGGCGGTAGACCTTCGCTACAACTACCTGAATCATTTCGACACCTTTGCCGACATCGTAGGGCTTTACACCAGCCGCATCTATGGCCAACCGCAAGGCAGCGACGACCTTGCAGGCGGCGAGATAGGTGTATGGCACGACCGTATGCAAACAAGCGAAGAAGCCATCGTGCGCGACAACCTGCTTTATCCCAACATACTAGCCATGGCCGAACGCACTTGGCAGGGAGGCGGTTGGCAATACTTCGACTTGAACGGTACTCTACTACCCATCGACCCCGACAACGAAGTCAGAAAAGCGTTTGATGATTTTGAGAGGAGAATGCTGTGGCACAAGGAGCATACGTTACAAGGATACCCCTTCCCCTACGTAAAGCAAACCAACATTCATTGGCGCATCACCGACGCATTCCCCAACAATGGCGACTTGGAGAAGAAGTTTCCGCCCGAAGAAGAATTGCAAGAAGAATACATATATGACGGAAAGTCGTATGCCACACATCAAGCCGACGGAGCGAGCATCTACCTGCGCCATGTGTGGGGCGAGAAGCTTGTCCCCGGACTTTATAAGACACCCGAGGAGAACCACACAGCCTACGCCTATACATGGATTTATTCGCCCTATGCACAAAACGTTGGTGCCCTCATCGAGTTCCAAAACTACTCGCGCTCCGAACGCGACCTTCCTCCATTGCAAGGGCAATGGGACTATAAAGGCAGCCGTATCTGGATAAACGATGCCGAAATCCTTCCACCCACCTGGGAAGGAACACACAAGAATCTGACCAACGAGATTCCGCTCACCAACGAGAATTGCACCGCCCGTCCACCCGTCTCCATCCATCTAAACAAAGGCTGGAACAAAGTTCTGCTAAAGCTGCCCGTAGGCAAATTCACCACTCCCCAAACGCGATTAGTGAAATGGATGTTCACCTTCGTCTGTGTCACGCCGGACGGTGCAAAGGCGGTGGAGGGATTGGTTTATTCGGCGGAGAAGAAGTTATAGCGTTCTATAACCTACTGGTATTCTTTAACTTTATACAAGGAATTACATTTTACGCAGTGCATTGCGTATTTTTACGCAGTACAAATATTTTCTTGTTCATACAATGTAGTTAAATTACTAACACACACACATCTTGTCGGAATCAGCAAAATGTTTCAGCCCATTTTTGTCGAAATCAGCAAAATG
>JAUNJD010000290.1 GCA_030523205.1 Bacteroides sp. | reverse complement strand
AGGAGTTAAAAGCCAATAGTCTTTTTAAGTATTAAAGGAGATAAAGGAGGTATCGGGAGGTAAAGCTCAATAGATTTTCTCCGTGATAATCCGTGTCATCCGTGCCTAAAAATAAAATCCGCTTAATCCGCCTAATCCTGCGTCTGAAAAATTAAATTCTGCGTTCATCTGCGCCTTCTGCGTAGTTCGCGTTCTCCCCACCTTAAGCTCTATCTATCGGCTTCTAACTCCCTTTAACTCCCTATAACTCCTTCTAACTCCTTATAGTTTAAAATCTTATCATCAGTTCCAGCACAATCTTATCCTGTTCCGATGTGGCGGCAATGCTGTTTTTGGCATAGAAATACTTTTCGTAGTTCAGGCGCAAATCTGTGCGGAATGCCTTGCTGAGGCTGAAAGTGATGCCCCCCGTCAGGCGTTGGCGCTTGTAGTCGGTGATGGCCAGTTTGCCGTTGTCGCCCAGTTCGGTATCTTCCGCGTCGCTGTAATCGGTCATCATGTCGTAGCGCACCAAGAAGGACATCTTTTGGAAGGGGCCTTTCTTCAGCGGAAGGTCGTAATTGACGAAGGCGTTCACGGCCTGCACGTCGTCGAAAGCATTGTCCTCGTACGTCTTGAACAGATATTCGCCTTCGATGTGGAAACGCCCCGTTTCGTAGTAAGCACCGATGTCATACGACTGCATACGTATGTCGGTCGGCTGTATGCTCTGCACGCTCAGCGTCAGGTTCAGTCCTTTTGTGAAAAACATCTCAGCCTTGGCCGAGTAGCAAAGCTCCTTGCTCCAGGCGTTCTTTTGGTTGGTCAGTCCCTTGCCGTTGTACAGACCACCTTCGAGGCTGATGGGCATATCGGTGGGTAGTTTGTAACCCACTGTCAGACCCACGTCGCGCACGTTGCCCACCTGCTTGGCGATGAACGAGCGGTTGGCAAAATATTGCTGATGCGGCGAACGGTGGGCGTCGATGGTGAAGGGCACACGCATCTGTCCGGCAGTTACGGTCAGCCCCTTTGCAGGGAACAGGCGGGCGTATGCATCGAGCATCTTGATGTTTCCTTCGTCCGACAGGTCGATTTCGGCTTTGTAGGCCACGCTGGGCAGAATGTTTCCGGTGAAGCTGACACGTGCGTTGCGCACCTCGAAGCGTCCGGCACCTGTCGTAGTCTGGAATTCGTACTTCGAGCGGATGGTTCCGTGTATCTCGGGCATATAGTCCTTCGTCTCCAGTTTCTCCTTGTTGATTTTCTTTCCATCTTCATTGGTCGATGGCTCTTGCGCTTGTGTGGCAAGCGGCAACAGTGCGATGAGCAGAATCAGAATACTTCTTTTTTTCATAAATCTGTTGTTGTCAATTCATTACGGCGGCAAATATCGGCAGTCGTTGTGATGTTGGTATGTCATGGGCGTTTCATTTGTGTTACAAGACGCAGTGTGGTCATAAATCCCTCTTTTAACTGGTCGGTTTTTCCTACATTGCATGAAAATGTTTACCTTTGCGGCCAAATTGAGTTTTTTTGTTAGAAATCAGAGAATAAGGATGAAATCATTGTTGGCTCTTTCGGCCTTTGTCCTGTGTGTGGCAGGAGCATCGGCCCAACAAGATACGCTGAAGTATCGCATCAGTCTGAAAGACAAGGCTGCTACCGAATATTCGTTGACCAAACCTCAGGAGTTCCTTTCCACAAAAGCCATCGAGCGTAGGAAGCGGCAACACCTTTCCGTCGATTCTACCGACCTCCCCGTTTGCCGCAAGTATATAGAGGCCATTCGCCGCCAGGGCGTCAACATCGTCGTGACCGGCAAGTGGGACAACTTCGTCACCGTGTCGTGCAACGACTCCACACTGATTCAGTGCATTGCCTCCCTTCCCTTTGTCCGTGCCACGGAGAAGGTGTGGATGGCTCCCGCCACTACTGAAATCCCTACGCGCGACTCCTTGCTGAACCACCCCACCGTCCATCCTGACACCCTCTACGGAGCCGCTTACGCACAAATCCACCTGAGCCATGCCGACAAACTGCACGAAGCGGGATTCAAGGGACAGGGCATGACGATAGCCGTCATCGACGCCGGCTTCCACAATGCCGACCGCATCACGGCCATGCAGAACATCCGCATTTTGGGTACCAAAGACTTTGTGAATCCGGGTTCGGACATCTATGCTTATAGCGGACACGGCACGAGCGTGCTGTCCTGCATCGGCATGAACCAACCCTATCAGATGATAGGCACGGCCCCCGAAGCCTCCTTCTGGCTGTTGCGCAGCGAAGACGAAGCCTCCGAGCATCTGGTGGAGCAGGACTATTGGGCTGCCGCCACCGAGTTTGCCGACAGCGTAGGGGTGGATGTCATCAACACCTCGCTGGGCTACTACGCCTTCGACGATAAGTCCAAGGACTACCGCCTGCGCGATCTGGACGGACACTACGCCTTGATGTCGCGTCAGGCCTCCCGCTTGGCCGACAAGGGCATCGTGCTGACGTGCAGTGCCGGAAACTCCGGCATGGGTTCGTGGAAGAAGATTACCCCTCCCGCCGATGCCGACCATGTGCTGACGGTGGGTGCCGTTGACGTAGATGGACTTTTGGCCCCCTTCTCCTCCATCGGCAACACGACCGACGGACGGGTGAAGCCCGATGTAGTGGCCGTGGGGCTGAATGCCGAAGTGATGCGCACCAACGGCAATCTGGGGAAGGCCAACGGCACCTCCTTTGCCTCGCCCATCCTGTGCGGCATGGTCACCTGCTTGTGGCAAGCCTGCCCCAAGTTGACGGCACACGAACTGATTGAGCTGGTCCGCCGCTCGGGCAACCGTGCCGACTGTCCCGATAACATTTACGGCTACGGCATACCGGACGTGTGGAAGGCCTTTGAAAATGAAGAATTAAGAATGAAGAGTGAAGAATCTCGTTGACGAAGGTGAAGGATGTCGTAGCTATTCATTATCCATTATCAATTATCCATTATCCATTAACCTATGGACCCACTTTCCCTCTACGAACTCAACTCCCTCGTGCGCGATCACTTGGAGCAAAGCCTTCCCGACCAATACTGGGTGCAGGCCGAGCTGAGCGACGTGCGCACCAACAGCACCGGCCATTGCTACCTGGAGTTTGTGCAGAAAGACCCCCGTGGCAACAATCTGATAGCCAAGGCGCGTGGCACCATCTGGGCCGGCATCTATCGGCTGCTGAAACCCTATTTTGAGGAGGCCACCGGACAAGCCTTCACCTCGGGCATCAAGGTGCTGGTGCAGGTCACGGTCAGCTTTCACGAGCTGTACGGTTACAGCCTGACCGTGCACGACATCGACCCCGCCTACACCTTGGGCGACATGGCTCAGCGCAGACGGGAAATCTTGAAGCAGTTGGAAGAAGAGGGCGTGCTCACCTTGAACAAAGAGCTGGACATGCCCCTGCTGCCGCAGCGCATCGCCGTCATATCTTCGGCTACGGCTGCCGGATACGGCGACTTCTGCCATCAGCTCAGCCACAATCCGCGCGGCTTCTATTTCTACACCGAACTGTTCCCCGCCCTGATGCAGGGCGACCGTGTGGAAGCGTCCATCCTCTCGGCCCTCGACCGCATCAACAGCCGCCTTCGCGAGTTCGATGTCGTGGTCATCATCCGTGGCGGTGGTGCCACGTCCGACCTCTCGGGCTTCGACACCTATCTGCTGGCTGCCGCCTGTGCACAGTTCCCGCTGCCCATCATCACGGGCATCGGACACGAACGCGACGATACGGTCATCGACTCCGTGGCCCACACCCGCGTAAAGACCCCCACCGCTGCCGCCGCCTACCTGATAGACCGGCTGGGCAGTGCCGCCGACGAACTTCAGTCCTTGGCCGACCGCTTCTATGCCGGTGTGCTGGCCCGGCTGGAGCGCGAACAGCACCGACTCACCCAGCTGAAGAACCGCATCCCCGCCTCCACCGTGCGGCGCATATCCTCTTCCCGCATGGCGTTGCTCACCCTGCAACGCGATTTGTCGCAAGCCGCCCGCACGGCTCTCTCGCGTCAGCACCACCGGATGGAGTTGTTGCAGCAACGCATTGCGGATGCCTCGCCCGAAAAATTGCTGGCCCGTGGCTATAGCCTTACCCTGAAAGACGGCAAGGTGGTGAAAGACGCTTCCCTTCTCAGCGAAGGCGATGAAATCACTACTCGCTTGCAGCATGGCGAAGTGCGTTCCGTCGTACGGACCCAAGAGCGTTGAGTACCAGCCTCATCTACCTTCGCCCTACGCCTCATCCCACCACCGTTGCGGACGGAGGTAGA
>JAUNJD010000289.1 GCA_030523205.1 Bacteroides sp. | reverse complement strand
TCCTATCATCTTACCATCTTATTCCTCACCAATCATCCGTACGGAAAGGAACAGTCGGCAGTTCGTTGCCGCCAATCATGGTGCCCGGTTGGAAGTCGCGGAAGCAATAGCGTACGGCTACGGGCTTGGCCACCTTCTCCGAGGAGATGACCATTTCGTTGGTCTGCCAATGCAGCCACACCTTATCGGCAGGATAGAACACACGATCCTCACCGGCCACTTCGAAGCCCTGCACATCATAATTGCGGCAGATACCCATCTCCAGATGGTCGAAGGCTACCCATGCTTCATTGCCCTTGGCCGTCCACGACTTATACTGCGGACCGAAGCAGCACACCTGCTTCATGCCGTAAGTCAGATTCAGAGCCAAGTAACTAAAGCGGTGTCCCACGGGCTTCTTGGTACGCGGATGTATGTTGTAGCGTTCGTACGGCTCCACAAGGTTGTTGGTCGAAATCATGGCACTGTTCGGAATCAAGCTCTGTGCCTTGAACTGGGCTTCGCGCAGACGAGCACCCTTAACCGTGTCACCACTGCCATAATCGTAGGGGGCTATCTCTGCGAAGTAGAAAGGAATATCGCCCAAAGCCATCTCTTCGCGCCAACGCTTCACCATCGTAGCCAAACGCTCGGCATACGTCTGATGACGGCCTACGTTTCCGCAGCCCTGATACCAGATAATGCCCTTCACGGTATAGTGGCGCACAGCACGGAACATTCCGTTGTAGGTCAGCATGGGGCGTTCGTAGTCAGGAGTGATTTGGCTGATGGTGGCACTGTCGGTACTGATGTCCGCATACCCCTCCAATATGTCGCGCGGCAACCAGCTCTCTACCCTCGTCCCTCCATAGGCGCAAGTCACGATGCCCACAGGTACCCGCAACGCACGGCTCAGGTTCGTGGCAAAGTAGAAGGCCGTAGCACTGAACTCCATCACGTCGGCAAAGTTCTGCGTAGTTTTCCAGTTGCCTCCGCATTCTTCCTGCGGGGTATAGCTCTGACGCATGGGCACGGTGAACATACGCACGCCCTGCATATCGGCGGCGGCAATGGCATCGTCCAGACCGTTTTCTATGCAGCAACCGGGAAATCCCTTCAGCGGCATCTGCATATTGCTCTGTCCGGAGGCCATCCAGACCTCGCCTATCAGCACGTTGCTCACCACTGCCTTCTCGGCTGTGCCGTCATCAAAAGTTATTTCGTAAGGAGTATATCCGGCAGCGGGCGTCGCCAGCTTCAGCATCCACTGTCCGCTTTTGTCGGCACGGCAGGTTACCGTCTGTCCGTTCCACGACGGCGTCACGCGCACTTCCGCCTTGGGAGAGGCATCTCCCCAAAGTTTCACTTCAGATTGCTGTTGAAGTATCATGTCGTCGCTTATCAGCGAAGGCAACTTCACTTTGGCCCCCACCGTCAGCACACCGCACAGCAACAGAGCCGATAAAACAATTCTTTTCATGGTTTATTCCGTTATTAGATTTCTATTTGTAGGCAGCAAATATAAAGTATTTTTCGGAGGAAGAATGGCAATATATATGCAAAAAGTGATACTATTATAGGTTATGCTCCAAATAAAGACGCAGATGAAAAGCAGATTTTTGAAATAGCTCTTTCAGTCAATCTGTTTTTCATCTGCGCACAGAATGTATTCACAAGAATACAAAGAATACGACTATTCTACTACCGGACGAACAGAATGGCCTATATACCTATAACTTATCATGCCATTATCTGCAAAAGCGTGATATTCTGCCCACATAGCATCACAATTAAAGCGATAAGCAGAATCAGCATCTGCGTATGTTCCCGTCCAATAGTAAGCGGACAAATATCCCAAAGGAGTCAAGAACACATTTGTTCCACTCCTATAACCTGCACCGGGTAAAAATACACTGTTACCATTCCATGAAGTAAACGATATACCCTCTACTCCATTATAAGTAACCCACTCCACATCAGAGTTGAACCACAATTCTTGTGATTCTGCATATGAAGGCATTCGCCAATTATTCCCCCATTGAGACGTTGCTATATCCAATGACGTACCACAAATACTAGCAGGTGGATTCGGACCTCCATAAAGTTCTGATACCCAATGTCCATCTTTATTGTAAACATCATTAGTGGTTTCCTGTCCCGTAGGGTCTCCCCAACCATAAAGACCGCCTGTATCCTCCGTCGAAGAAGCACCAACGTTATGAATCGCCCACTTAACATTTAATCCCAAGTCCATTGCATAATAGTTCCCTACTTGTATGGGACGTGCAGCCTGAATGACACAGATTTTTTGTTTGTATCCATAAGTAGACTCACTAAGGGAAATGATAGCTGAACGGCTATATTCATTAGGATTCTCTTCAATAGTAGAAATAGAAATTATGTTAGAAGAGTGATCGGTAGAAACAGAAATCCAATCCGGTTTATTATCTACTTGGGGTTCCAGGTCTAAGCTATACGACCGTTCAATTAGAATATCTTTTTTATATCCCACATAGAGCGTATCGCCACACAAACCATGAGATACAAGATTCACACCATCGGCAACAGTATAACCTTCACTTGATGCATTAACCAATATATCGGCTGACAGCTGAACAATATCCACCGTTGTCTCCAATTGATAGTTCGAATTAACAAATTGTATTTCCGCTTTTCTACTATCTAATAGAGAGATATAATATGCTCTAGGTTCCACCACGAAATAATGTATATTCGGATTTTGTCCATCCACTCCTCCGTAGGAAATCCAATCATCACCCGGCATCTTCACTTCATAATCCACATTACTGCTTACCTCTATTGCAACTGTATTACCCAGAAACTCTACGTAATAAGTATCTTGAGGAGTTGTAATATAAACGTATGCCGTCTGAACAATCTTTATTTCTTGTCTAATCTCACCATTGCTAACTGTTATCACACCTTCACGAGGCTCAGTGCCTGTGTTTTCGTCTATTGTAAAAGACAATTCGGTAGTAGTCAACTTACGGGTATTCACAGCCTGTCTTATCCAATCTACCGAGCTTTCGACGGTCAACGAAACATTGGCACTTACGTCAAATGACAATTGCTGGGCATTATGATCGAGTTCGTATTCACTCTGCGCCACAATAATCGCATCCTTCTGCACCTGCACTATCTGTATCCAGCTCTCCGTGCCGGTATCCGTATTGACAAAGCCGATGGAAGTCTCGCGGCTATCGTAGTCTTCGTTGGCGGCAATGACAAAGTAATGGGTATAGGTGGACATGGCGCGTGTGGTCGATTCCGTTACCCAATTTTCATCCGGCATACGGACTTCATACTTCACATTGCTCTGCAACTCTACCTTAATCGTTTCGCCTTCGGCAGACACCGTGTATTCTTTCTGCGTCAGCACAATACTGGGCACCAAGCCTTCCTGATAGACGGTCACCGTCTCCTCCAAATCCTCGCTCTTGATTACGATATAACCTTCGCGTCGGTCCTCCATCGTATTCTCGGCCACAGCAAAGCGCAAGACGGAAGTCGAAAGTCCGCGGGTGGCAGGCTGTGGAGTAATCCATTCGGAGGCATCATCAACTATCTCATAATCAAACTCTACATTCGACTCTAACTCAATCTCAATGCCTCCGCCATCCGAAGTCACTTCCTTTTTGTTCGAACTCAAGATGATGGCATCCTTCTGCTTTTGGGTGATGGTAATATCCTCGCTGGTCGTCCCATACACGATGCTGACCACCGCATTCCTATCGTCATAATCGGCATTGGTATCGGCAGTGACGGTCAATGTGTATTCACCGGCCTCGCCCGATGAGCGCGACACCCGACACCACGACTGATCGGCACTGGCCTTCCATGAGCAATTGGCCGAAAACTCAATATACACCTCTCCACCATCCGAAGCGATGGGCACGTCGGCATCCGAAGACGTTATCTTCAACTCCGGAGTAGAAACCTTTTCGTCGTCCGAAGTACAGCTGCACACCAACAGCAGCAAAAACAAAATAGCACTTAACCCACTTTTCATAGATACGATATTTTAATGAATTTTATTGCGAATGTAAGATTTCACCCTGCAAAACACAGGAAATTTCATGCAAAAATATAAAAATTTCGCAAACAGCAAACTTCCGGATATCAGAAAATACAAACGAATGTTGCAGAATGAATCGCATGGTCGAATCGCACTTCAAAAAGCAAGAAAAGACCACCCCCGCTCCGTACCCGCTCCATACCTTCTCCGTACCTGCTCCGTAATTGCTCCACACTGTTGCCACTTCTTTGCCATTTATCGCCCATACCCGCTCCCAAC
>JAUNJD010000032.1 GCA_030523205.1 Bacteroides sp. | reverse complement strand
GATACCCTATTCCACTTAACATCACGTTCGGTATCAACGTCGGTTTTTAATAAACAATCTAAAGAGTAAACACAATGAAAAATATAGCATATACAATCGTTTTGAGTCTTCTGTGGATGTGCAGCAGCTGTACAGATTTTCTAGAAGACCAAGTACCGCAGGGAACCCTTAGCGACGAACAAGTGAAAGACCCTGAATATGTAGATAATCTGGTTATCTCGGCCTATGCCATTTGGATTACGGCAGAAGACATTAACTCCTCCTTCTCCATGTGGAACTTCGATGTCCGTTCGGATGATGCCTACAAAGGAGGAAACGGTACGGAAGACGGCGATGTATTCCATGCACTGGAAGTATCACAAGGCATTGTTACTACAGCCTGGAACATCAGCGATATGTGGCAACGTTTGTACAACTGCATCTCTCGTGCCAACACCGCACTGGCCTTGCTGAACGAAACCGATGAAGATACTTATCCGGAAAAACAGCAACGCATTGCAGAAATGAGATTCTTGCGTGCCCATGGTCATTTCCTGCTGAAACAATTGTACAAGAACATCGTTTTTGCTGATGACGAAAATCTGTCAACAGAAGAATACAACAATCTGTCCAACACCACATACACCAACGATGAAGGATGGCAGCGCATTGCCGATGATTTTCAGTTTGCCTACGACAATCTGCCCGACACACAATCGGACAAAGGTCGCCCTACCCGTGCAGCCGCAGCCGCTTATCTAGCCAAGACTTACTTGTACAAAGCCTATCATCAGGACAATACATCCAACCACGAGATAACCAGCATCAATGCCGATGATTTGGAAAAAGTAGTGCAATACACCGAAAGTTCCATCATGGCTGCCGGTGGATATGGACTGGAATCTGATTTCCACAACAACTTCCGTCCGGAACCGGAATACGAGAACGGCGTCGAATCACTCTGGGCCATGCAATACTCCATGAACGACGGTACAACGAATGGTAACTGCAACTGGTCGTTCGGTCTGATAGTACCCAACATCTCCGGTGTGACCGACGGCGGTTGCGACTTCTACAAACCGAGCCAGAATATGGTAAATGCCTTCCGCACAGACGAAGATGGACACCCGTTATTCGATACATTCAATGACAATGATTATGATTCTACTTCCGACTATGCCGACCCACGCTTGTTCCTAACCGTTGGTATGCCCGGATTCCCCTATGAGTTCAATACGAACTACATGATGTCTCGTACCTCCGACTGGAGCCGCAGTAACGGTCTCTATGGCTACTACGTAACACTGAAGCACAACGTGGATCCGGACAGTGGTTATCTGATTAAGGGGTCTTATTGGGGCAGCCCGATGAATCACATTGTACTCCGCTATGCCGACGTATTGCTGATGCGTGCCGAAGCATTGATTCAACTGAATGACGGACGCATTGACGAAGCAGTTGACTTGATTAACGAAATACGCACACGTGCCAAGCAAAGCACTTCCATGATTTCCAACTATGAATCCGACTATGGTGTACACTTCAACGTAGAGACCTACGACGGTAGCTATACGCAAGAAGAAGCTTTGGAGATGCTAAAATTCGAACGTCGTGTGGAACTAGCTATGGAGAGCGACCGTTTCTTTGACCTTGTTAGATGGGGAGACGCCTACGACGTGTTGAACGACTATTATGTGGACGAAGCCAACGATTGCTCCATCTACTCCAGCGCATCGTTCACTAAGAACAAAAACGAATACCTCCCTCTGCCGTATTCACAAATCAGCGCCAGCAATGGCAATTATACGCAGAACTGTGGTTGGTAATCCTAAAAATTAATTATAAAAACAGAATATCATGAAATCAAGAATAAACAAAATATACTCGCTGCTCTGTACATTTGTGCTGCTGATGGCTGCCACAGGATGCAACGATGATAACCGTTCTGACCTACAGTTGGATGGAGATACCTGGATAACTTCTTTCTCAGTAGATGGATATGAAGGAGAAATTGACAACAGTAGTCAGACCATCACCGTTCCACTACCCGAAACATACGATACGGATGCCATGACCATTACGTCACTCGCCATGTCCGAAGGTGCCGAAGCAAACGTTGCACAAGGGGATGTACTGAATTTATCTGTTGCACAAATGATAACCGTGACCAACGGAGATGTATACTTTGAATACACTGTCAACGTCAAGCACGATGAGGCAAAAATCCTCACATTCAGACTGAACAACAGTTACATCGGTGTGATAGACCAAACAGCACGTACCATCACCGTACGTGTACCAAGCAATGTAGATGTAACCAGCCTGACACCGACTATCACAACCAGTGATGGTGCAACTGTCACCCCGGCTTCAGGACAAGCCGTAGACTTTACAGAACCGGTAGATTTCACTGTCGTTTACAATACAGCCTCTACGACCTACACCGTAACAGTCATCGTATCCGATGCGTGCGAAGCAGCCTACGTAGGTCTGGCCTCATCGTTCGATGAACTGAATGCCGAAGAACAAGCTGCAGCAACTTGGATGCTGAACAATATACCTAATTCACAATACATCTCATTTGCTGAGATTGCAGCCGGTAGTGTTGACTTGAGCGAATGTCAGATTATCTGGTGGCATCTACATATCGACAATGGTATCGATTCGATGGATAAATTCAACAATGCAGCTCCAGATGCAGTCAGTGCAGCCTCCGAAATGAAAGAGCTATACGAGAATGGAACCAACTTCCTGCTGACACGTTACGCTACATACTATGCTGTCTATCTGGGAGCTACCAATGACGACTGTGTACCCAACAACTGCTGGGGTCAGGTAGAAGAAACCGGCGAAATCACAACTGGAGCTTGGAGTTTCTACATCGATGGTCACGAAGACCATGCCATCTATCAGAACTTGGTGATGAACAGCGGTGAAACCAATGCCGTCTATACTTGCGACACGGGTTACCGCATCACCAACAGTACTGCACAGTGGCACATTGGTACCGACTGGGGCAACTATGCCGACTATGACACATGGCGCACCAATCATGGTGGTACTGACCTCGGCTATGGAGGCGATGGAGCCATCGTCGTATGGGAATATCCTACTGACGGCACCAACGGCGGAATTGTCTGCATCGGTTCGGGTTGCTACGACTGGTATTCCTACGACGTAGATACTTCATCCGACCAATATCACGGCAATGTAGCCACCATGACCGAGAATGCTATCAACTATTTAACTGAATAAAGAAAAAGACTGATATATGAAAACTATGATATATTCATTAGCAATGGCCACTACCCTGCTAGCTTCCATGACAGCTTGCAGCGATGATGACTCCATCGTTCTCACTCAAAAAGACTGGGACGGAACAACCACTTACTTTGAACCGACGGATGAAAATACATTCGGCACCTACTACAAGCCCTACGTGGGCTATGTAGGTGACCCGATGCCATTCTACGACCCACAGGACGAAACCTTCAAGGTGATGTACCTGCAAAACTACTTGGTGAACGATGCCACTACCTATCACCCGATATGGGCTGTCAGCACCCAAGACGGAGGCAGCTACACCTCACTCGGTGAACTGATTCCAACCGGTGGTGACGCAGAAGCCGATGCGGCTATCGGAACCGGATGTACTTACTATGATGAAGCGAATAAACTATACTACACCTACTACACTGGGCATACAGCTAGTCAGGAAGTAGTAATGCGTGCCACTTCTACCGACTTCAAGACGTGGGCCAAAGACCGTTCGTTTTATCTCATGGGCTCTACCGACGGATACAGCACCACAGACTTCCGCGACCCTTGCATCTTTGAAGACGAAGACGGCACGTACCACATGATTATCGCCACGACCGAAAACGGTGGTGGTGTCTTGGCAGACTATACCTCGTCCGACTTGAAGAACTGGACACATGCCGGTGTATTCATGAATGTAATGTGGGACCGCTTCTACGAATGTCCCGACGTATTCAAGATGGGCAATTGGTGGTATCTAGTTTATTCTGAAAAGCACGCAGCCATTCGCAAAGTACAGTATTTCAAAGGTAGCACATTGGATGAGCTGAAAGCATGTACAGCTGATGATGCCGGCCTTTGGCCTGATGACCACGAAGGTTTCCTCGACTCACGCGGATTCTATGCCGGAAAGACGGCTAGCGACGGAACTAACCGCTACATCTGGGGGTGGTGTCCCTATCGTTCGGGAGAAGACAATACAGCCATAGGTGCTTATCCGAATGAACCGGAATGGTCGGGCAACATGGTAATGCAACGCATCATTCAACACAGCGACGGCACACTGACACTAGGAGAAGTTGAAGGCATCAGCAATAAGTTTACCTCTACAGCCACCGTTACTTCCATGGCACAAAGTGGCACCGTCAGCGGAAGTGGCAGTAGCTACAGCCTAAGTGGAGAATCGTATGTACTCTTCAACCGCCTCAACGTACACAACAAGATTTCGTTCACGGTCACTACTTCCGGAGCTTCCGATAAATTCGGTTTCTCTTTCGTACGTGGAACTGACTCGGATGTTTATTACAGCATCATCGTCAATCCGGAAAGCGACACTACTCGAAAAATCAATTTCGAAGAGGAAGGCACAGATGGCATCGGATTCGTGGATGGTATCGATGGCTATGTGTTCAGTACCCCATCCGACAACACATACGACATCACAGTCTACACCGATAATTCGGTCTGCGTAGTTTACATCAATGATAATGTAGCTTACACAAACCGCATCTATGGTACACAGAAAAACTGTTGGTCTATCAATTCATATAGCGGTAGCATCGAAGTAAGCAATCTGCAAGTAAGCTACTATTGATGCTGACATAGAATAGAAAAACTAATATTCCACCAAGTTTCTTTATGTGAGGAAATACACTTTTAATCCTCGAACAATAAGAGAAACTTGGTGGAATCTTTTTTATTATCCCAATAGCAAAAACACGATTAGCAGAAATGTTACATACAACTTTTTATAGATATCATGGATAGTCATCCATATATTCCATGAGACGTATTCTATGTATCAATATTCCTCCCGCTCCAACCAAATGCTGAAGAATAGGTCGTACACTTGGTAGTAATCGCGCTCTTTGGTGATGAAGTCTCTGTCGAGCAATCCGGCCAATGCCGAACGTACCGAACTGGGAGACACCAAGCCATGACGTTTGGAGAAGGCACCCGAAGTAACATTACGCGCCTGCCCCTCGCGGTTGATGGCTATCAGTACCTGTTTCTGCTTGTCGGGCAACTGATAAAGCAGTTCGGAATAGGTATCTGCCGTGAAATTGATGATGTAGTCAATGCAATCGTCTATCATCTTCGGTTCGCACGTACCACCCACCGGTGTACGCGAATAGAGGATGTTCATCACTTTCTGTAAGTAGAACGTTCCACCACGAAAACGCGTGTAGAGCACGTCCACCACCTCGGGAAGCAGGTCCTTCCCATTCTCCCGAAAATGGCGAATGGCAAAGGCTGTGTACTTATCTTTAGGAATGGGCTGGAGATTGACAATAGTAACACTTTGATAAAACGGCCGAGAAGGAGACGTGAAAATGCTACCCATCAAGTGGCGCTGCGAACCGGAGAAGATGAAACGGGCATTGCTGCAATATTGCACATACGTGCGCAAAGTCGCTTCAATCGTATCTTCCAGATACTTCCCTATCTGCTGAAACTCGTCGATGGCTATCAGACAAGGACGGTCGGCATGTTGCAAATAATGAAAGATTTCGTCGAGCGAAATCAATGGATTGGTAATATCGCCCAGACTAATGTTCCAAGACGGAGTACCGGACATATCGTAGGAGATGCCGGACTGCAGAGAGGACAGAGCATTGACAAAACCTTCCCACACCTTGCGCCCCCGAGGCTTGAGCACATCGAGAATGGACTTCCCCAACTTATTGACCAAGTCGGACAAAGAACGAGTAGAATAAATGTCTACGATAAAGGTATAATAGTGTTCAGTAACAGCAGATTGCAAGAAGCAATGGCGTATCAAGTCGGTCTTGCCATACCGACGAGGAGAAATCAAAGCGATGTTATTACCGTTCAGTAACAAAGAAGTAATGTCTTCGGTCTCTACTTCACGGTCGCAAAAGTATTGGGGAGCCACATAGCCGTTTGTCACAAATGGATTCCGCTGCATAATCGTTTCATTCTAAAGGGTTATCTTTTGCAAAGATAAGAAGGAAGACACAAATTGCCAAAAAATGATTGCCAAAAAATGGCAATCACGTTTTATTAACACCTCGCCTAGATATTTCTCTTTCTCTATATCCCTGTCTAACGATACCGCAACCCTACCCGCTCCATACCTGCTCCGTGCAAACTATACTCCGGATTTGTATATATAAATGCGTCGTATACGATTGGAGCAAATAGGGAGTAGATACGTTCCTGTACCGAATCATGGTTTCGCGGTTACTACCCCTACTTCGTCAGACACCACTTGATAAGTTCCTCCATATAGAGACGGCTGTCCTTGCCCCACCAACGGGTCTCCATCCGCTTGTGTACGTTGCGTTCGCCATCGGGATAGCCCATCAGCAGTCCCACCATGGTTTCGGCTATCACGTAGAGCTTGCCTCCGTTCTTCAGTTTCACATAGGAGGCATGGAGATAACCTTCCTCCATACAGACGCTGGCCGGAATGCCTCCTTTCAGATGACGCGAACCGCTGTAAGGCACTTCGCGACGACCACCGAATATCTCGTTCTCAAAGCTCACGGCACCGCAGTTGCCCGGCAGCCCCATGATGTCGTCGCCAATCTCGATGCCAAAAGCTTTTGTGATGTCGTTGGCACCATATTCATCCAGAATCACCCGATGCTCTTCTTCATCTACCATCAGGATAACGCTGCCTCCCTTGCGGATGAAACGGGTGATGGCTTCCTTTTCTGTCTCCGTAATAGGTTTCTGCGTGGAGCGGGCAAGGGGCGAAAGCATTAGCAGCACATCAATATCCTTCAGCGAACGAGTGGTTATCTCCTCGGTATTCTCCACATACTCCACACCGTTGCGGGCAAGAATTTCCTTGTAGCCGGGAATCACATAATCGTAATAAGAGGGAGCAACGAACACGTCTTGGAACTGTCCGTGAGCCAGGTCGAACATCAGCCGCTTTTGTTGGGCAAAGGCAGCGGTAAAAAAGGTCGCAAGGACCATTAACAGCAATAATGCAATCTTCTTCATATCGTGAACTATCTTTTAAAAATGAACGATTCAGTTAGTTTTCATGATGCAAATATATGTCATTACAAACTATCTGTCAAGAAGTTACATTTTTACCGGATAGTTACATTTTTCTCACTTTTGCAGAGAAACAATGCGTTAGATGACGAAAAAAAATATTATTTTTTTCAGTTCCCCACTTTTGAACTCTTAATTTTCAGGCATCGGCAAGGTTTTCTTCGGGAAATGCAGGCGTTGCGGCATATGCAACGCCTGTACAACAGAATCTTTCTGTTAAAAAGTTGTCGCAAAAGATTATAATTAAAAGAATATAACCGCAGGAATGGCTATATTTGTATCAAAATAAAGAATCCAAGAAATACCAAGAAAAATGAGAACGAATTTCATTCCTTGCCTGATAATGGCAACAGGACTGTTGGCCGCCTCATGTACGCAGACAGCCCGGAACAGCACAAACAGTACAACGGTTGCCATCGAAGGCACACAGCTGGCAGCCATCGAACAGCCCCAAGCCCAAGTGGCAGAAGGTATATTGGAGGGAATAAACGAATCGGGCATTGCCGTATTCAAGGGTGTTCCCTTTGCAGCTCCTCCCGTAGGTGACCTTCGCTGGAAAGCTCCGCAACCCGTAGAGAAATGGAACGGTGTGCGCAAAGCTACTGAATATGGTCCCAACCCCATGCAACAGAACATCTTCGGCGATATGGCCTTCGGAACGGATAAGATGGGTGAAGATTGCCTGTATCTTAACATCTGGACTCCGGCAAAGAGTGTGAACGATAAATTGCCGATATTGATTTATTTCAATGGCGGTGGTCTGATGGCAGGCAGTGGCAGCGAACCACGCTATGCCGGACTGACAATGGCACGCAAAGGAATCATCTCCATTACGGCCAACTACCGCGAAGGTCTGTTCGGATTCTTTGCTCATCCCGAACTATCGCAAGAGGCTGCCTACAAAGGTTCGGGCAACTACGGATTCCTCGACCAAATGGCTGCCATACAATGGGTGAAAAACAACATTGCAGCCTTTGGCGGCGACCCCGACCGTATTACGATTGTAGGCGAATCGGCGGGTTCGATGTCAGTCAGCGCACTGATGGCTTCTCCCTTGTGCCAAGGGCTGTTTGCCCAAGCTATGGGTTCCAGTGGTTCGGTAGTAGGTTTTAGCAAGATTGCCACGCTGGAGGAAGCCGAAAAGGCAGGTGTAGAGAAAGCAGCCCAAATGGGTTGCAACTCGTTAAAGGAACTACGTGCCCTTTCGGCTGAAGAACTGATGACGAAAGCAAACGTAACCAGCGTACCGATGTACAACATCGACAACTATTTCTTTACCGAACAACCGGTGGATGTGTATGCTCAAGGCAAGCAAGTGAAAGTGCCTCTGCTGGTAGGCGGCAACTCCAACGAAATGACAACGGCCTACATCCTGCGTGGCAAGCCCGCCACACTGGCTTCCGTCAAGGAAACAGTACAACCGCTATTTGGTGATGCTACCGACAAGGTGCTCGACCTCTACGGCCTACATACCGATGCTGACGTGAATACGGAAAATGCCATTTATCTGGCTTCGGATATGTTCATCGGCTTCAGCACTTGGAAGTGGGGCAATATGCACAAGCTGACGAGTGGACAGCCCGTCTATCGCTACAATTACTGCCATCCGCGTCCTGACATGATAGACCAAACGCAGGAAGCCGGATTGGCCGGAGGTACGAAGAAGAAAGAAAGCAATGCGCCTGCCACACCGAAGCTGAAGGGTGCCATTCACTCGGCCGACATCGAATATGCCATGGGCAATCTGCACACCAACCGCGTGTTCGACTGGCAACCGGAAGACTACGTAGTGTCCGACATATTCTCCAACTATTACGTCAACTTTGTGAAGACCGGCAATCCTAACGGACTGGGCCTCATCAACTGGGAACCAACCAACGGCAAAACCGTCGCTCCGGTTCTACAAATAGACGTAAAGACTTATCTGCTGGCTGACGAGAAGCTGGAACAGAGATATGAATACATTGACAGTTTGTTCAAATAGCCTCAACTACCAAAAAATGAAAAATTCCATCTTACTACTTTCCTTATTGGTCGTGGGATGCACAGGTACCTCGACCTCGGACAAAAAGGGCTCAAACAGCTCTACCACTTACAAGATTATCACCCAAGAAGGCGGCAAGACCTTGGGCTACTCACCTACATCCGGAGTAGAAATACTGAGCATTGACGACCTGAAGTTCAAAGACTTGAACCGCAATGGGAAACTGGACAAATACGAAGACTGGCGTCTGCCGGCTGCTGAACGTGCCAAAGACTTGGCTGCACAACTCTCCATCGAAGAGATTGCCGGCCTGATGCTTTACAGTGCCCATCAAGCCATACCGGCTGCTGAAAGCGGATTCGGTTCGAGCACCTACAACGGAAAACCATTCTCGCAGAGTGGTGCCGCAGCCTCTGACCTGACGGATGCCCAACGCAAATTCCTCGTAGAAGACAACCTGCGCCACGTGCTCATCACCTCCGTACAGTCGCCTGCCGTAGCTGCCGAATGGAACAACAATGTACAAGCCTTATGTGAGGGCATCGGACACGGCATACCAGCCAACAACAGTTCCGACCCCCGTCATGGCGCAGTAGCCAATACGGAATACAACGCAGGTGCAGGCGGACAGATTTCGCTGTGGCCCGGACAGTTGGGATTGGCCGCTTCGTTCGACCCTGAGCTGGTACGTGAGTTTGGCGACATCGCTTCGCGCGAATATCGTGCTTTGGGCATAGCTACGGCACTCTCCCCACAGATAGACCTTGCCACTGAACCTCGTTGGAGCCGTGTCAACGGTACGTTTGGTGAAGACCCCGCTCTGGCTACCGACATGGCACGTGCCTACTGCGACGGATTCCAGTCCAGCGATGACAACAACGGCGGCTGGGGCTTGCACAGTGTCAATGCCATGATAAAACACTGGCCCGGCGGTGGTCCGGAAGAAGGCGGACGAGACGCCCACTTCGACTACGGCAAGTATGCCGTATATCCGGGTGAAGGATTCCAGACAGCCCTCCGTCCGTTTGTAGAGGGTGCTTTCAAGCTGGCCGGAGGCACGGAAATGGCAGCCAGCGTAATGCCCTACTACACCATCTCCTACGGACAGAACGGAGGAAGCGACATCAACCGAGGCAACAGCTACAACAAATACTTGATAACCGACCTGCTTCGTCAGCAATATGGTTTCGACGGCGTGGTATGTACCGACTGGATGATTACAGCAGACGTGACCGGCGTATCGAAGTTCGAAGGCAAGTGTTGGGGTGCCGAAAACCTGAGCGTGGCTCAGCGTCATTATGAAATCCTGAAAGCCGGTGTTGACCAATTTGGCGGCAACAATGAGAAGGCGCCGGTGCTGGAGGCTTATCAGATGTGGACCAATGAATTTGGTGCCGACTCGGCACGCAAACGTTTTGAGCAGTCGGCTGTGCGCTTGCTGGTGAATATCTTCCGTACGGGTCTGTTCGAGAATCCGTACCTTGACCCGGAGGAAAGTCAGCTGACCGTGGGCAACGTCAAGTACATGAGAGCCGGCTACGAGGCACAGTTGAAAAGCATCGTCATGCTGAAGAACAGGAGCAACGTGCTTCCGCTGAAGAGCAAAGACCTGAAGGTCTATATTCCGCAACGCTACGTCAAAGGCGTGCCCGATTGGTGGGGCAACACTCCGGCCGACAAAACGGACTATCCGGTCAGTCTGGACATCGTAAAGAAATACTATCAGGTGACGGACAGTCCTGAAGAGGCCGACTTTGCCATCGTGTTCATCGAAAGTCCCAACGGCGGTACGGGCTATAGCGACGAAGACGTGGCTGCCGGTGGAAACGGCTATGTGCCCATCTCGCTGCAATACGGTCCTTACACCGCCACCGCAGCACGCGACACCAGCCTTGCCGGCGGCGACCCGTTCGAGGACTTCACCAACCGCACTTACAAGGACAAATCGTTCACTTCGCACAACACGACCGATGCCGAACTTGTCAAATCGACCAATGAGCTGATGAACAATAAACCCGTGATATTGTCCGTGAAGTGCTATAAGCCATGCGTTCTGTCGGAAGTTGAACCGTATGCCAATGCCATTGTCATCGACTTTGAGACACAGGCACAGGCCGTGCTCGACATTATCAGCGGCAAGGCCGAACCTACCGGATTACTGCCCATGCAGTTCCCCGCAGATATGCTCACCGTCGAAACCCAGTTTGAGGACATCCCACGCGACATGACTCCTTATACTGACAGCGAAGGACACGCCTACGACTTTGCCTACGGCATGAATTGGAAGGGTGTCATCAACGATGCCAGAGTAAAGAAGTATAAATAACAAGTTCGCAATGTCGTCTATAAGTGGCATGATTATGTCACTTATAGACGACATATTTTTGATGAATTATGCCATCTATATCTTTAAATCACCCCTTCATCCGCTCCTTCGCCACCGAATAAATCATTTCTGCCGTGCCTTCATCCCCCAGCACGGAACTGTTCACCATGAGGTCGTAGTTGTGGCAGTCGCCCCAAGCGTGGCCGGTGTAGTAGCGGCAGTGTTCGCTACGTTCGCGGTCGGTCTTTTCGAGCAGTGGCTCTATCTGGTCGGTGGACATACCGGACTCGGCTGACAAGTGACGGACACGGTAGGCTTTGTCGGCATAGACGAAGATGCTGAAGCAACGGGCCTCACCCATCAGGGCAAAGTTAGCCAAACGACCGACAATGACACAGGAGCCTTGGCGAGCTATCTCGCGGATGATGCGCTGCTGCCCTTGATACATGGCCGTCTGTACGGGGTCGTCATAAACGATGCGGCTGCCTACCGACTGTTCACTGGCTTCGATGGTGGTCTCGCTCAAGCCGCTCTGTCGGGCGGTGAGGGCTATCAATTCCTTGTCATACAACTTCACACCTAATTTCTCTGCCAGTATTTCGCCAATGCGATGACCACCACTGCCATACTCGCGCGAGATGGTGATGATGAGCGGCATCGACTTATCCTTCTGTATGTCGCCCGTCTTCTCGGCAGATGCGTCGCGCAGCTCCTTGCGAATGGCCGGATTGAACGACGAGGCATGACGACGGCCGAAGACGTAGTAGTAGGCCCACGAAACGACGCAGAAAAGGCCGATAATGAGGAACATCGTGTCATAGTCGAAATACTTTATCAGTACGCCGGCCAAGAATCCACCCAAGGCAATGCCCAAGTCAAAGGCCACGAAGAAGGTGGAGCTGGCTGCCCCGCGACGTTCGGGCGACACGGCGTGCATGGCCATGGTCTGAAGTGAGGGTTGTATGGCACCGAAGCTATAACCCAACAGCAGGGCCGACAGAATGTAGCAGGGTGTGTTGTGGGCAAAGACCAACAGCAGTATACCTATTATAATGGCTGCATTGCCCGTATAGACCAGCCGTGCCTCGCCGTAGCGGTCGATGGCACGTCCCAGCAGGATACGGGTGAGCACCGTGGCCACTGCAATGAAGATGAAGTAGATGCCTCCACTGGGCAGGTGATGGGTGGAGGCGTATATGGCCACATAGACCTCAATCACCCCGTAAGCTATCATGAAGAAGAACTGTGTGACCGAGGCCGGCAACGACATCTTCTCGAACAAGTTGCCCAGCCGCAACGGCTCGGAAGAAAGCTTATAGTTGCGATTCTTGATGCTGAGCCCCAGCAACAGGGCGATGCAGCCGGCCAGCGTGGCAAGGGCAAACAGCGGACGGAAGCCGTAGGCGTTCATCACCGCCAAGCCCAAGGCCGGAGCCACGGCGGTGGATATGGCCATGGAAAGTCCGTACATCCCCAGCCCCTCGCCCATGCGGGTATGGGGAATGATGTCGGTAACCCACGTCGAAGCCGCGTTGCTCGACGCAGCATGGAAGGCTCCATGCACCGTACGCAACAGTACGGCCATGGCAATGCCTGCCGAAACAAAGTACCCCATCGGGATGAGTGACATACCCACAAGCCCCAGCGTCAGCAGGAGGCAACGCCCTTTCGTGTCGGTCAGCCAGCCAAGGAACGGACGCGAGAGGATGGAAGCTACGCTGAACAAGGCCGTAGCTAGACCGATGGCCACGGCGTCGCCTCCCAAGTAGGTGACAAAGAAGGGGAACGTGGGCAACAACGCATGAAAGTTGATGAAGATAAATAAGTTGACCAGACATATCTTGATGAAAGATGCCGTCCAAAGTTTTTCCTGTCTTTCTGTTTGCTTCATATACTACGGAGAATTATGTTTTCGGGGGGCAAAGGTAGGCTAAAATAAAAGAATGCAGGGAAAGTGTTCCTAAAAGTACCAATCACAGATACATTCGTGACAATCCTGCCCACCGCCTCAAAGTGGCTCGGTACGCTTCTGATACGGTCGGCTACTCAGCCCATCTCGCCTACCGGACAAGCCTGTCAGACTACGTGCCCTAACGGGGTAGCCGACAGATGCCATCGGGCCTGCGGACAAAACCAGTTTTTCTCCTATCGGCAAGCAGTGTTTTAACAGAAGGAAAATATTTATTTGTCGAATATTCTTTTCTTTTACAAGCAGGCTGTTTATCTTTGTGTTCACAATTTTCCATTGCAACAAACACCATGAATATGAAGTTCCGCCTGAAACAATGGCACATATACACCCTGATATGGCTGTGGGTATTCTTGTATCCCGTCATCAGCGACGCATTTGGCTCCAACTTCCAATGGAGCGAAGTGCTGAACGCATGGGTAAAGTTCATCCCCTTCCTGCTGTTCTTCATCGTTCACAGTGCCATCATCATCCCCCGCTTCCCCCTGCCCAAGCGGAAGGTGGGCTACGTGGTCTCCACGGTCTGCCTGTTGGGAATATTCACGCTGTATCAGTACATACGATTCGACCATGTAGAGCATTCGATGTCCGAACCGCCCGCCATGCAGGACACCGACCGCCGCAGGATGCCTCCTCCGGCTGACGGCAGTGCATCCTTCGCACCCGGACCGCCTTCACACGACGGAGCACCGGGCGAACGCAGACCTCAACCGCCTCACCTCAACAAGACTCCGGCCTACGTCATGGACTTCTTCATCGCCCTTCTCGTACTGGGATGCAACCTCACCATCATGCTCTTGTTCCGTATGCAGCGCGAGCAGGAGAAGGCGCAGTTGCTGGAACGGATGAACCTGCAACACGAACTGAAGTATCTGAAGGCGCAGCTTAACCCCCACTTCCTGATGAATATGCTCAACAATATCCACACCATGGTGGAGGTGAACCCCGAGAAGGCGCAGGAGATGATTATCGACCTCTCGAAGCTGATGCGCTATGCCCTATACGAAGGTGCGCGTCCGCTGGTGTCGCTATCGCAGGAGGCAAACTTCATATCCAACTATGTGATGCTGATGAAGCAGCGTTGCTCCGACAAGAAGGTGAACATCGAGCTTTCGCTACCCGAATTCATATCCGAGAAAATCATGGTGCCACCTATGCTCTCCATCGTCTTCATCGAGAATGCCTTCAAGCATGGCATCAGCTACCGCCGTCCATCGTTCATCCGCATCTCGCTGACACTGACCGACGACAGCCGTATCGTATTCAGTTGCGAGAACAGCATCGCCGGCGGAGGGTCGGCCGTAGAAGACAAGCAATATGGCGGCATCGGGCTGGAGAACGCCCGCAAGCGGCTCGACCTGCTGTTTGGTGACGACTATACACTGGACATAAAGACCACCAATGATACTTATTCTGTAACGTTTAACACCCCAATATATGATGAGAAACATCCAATGCCTGGCAGTGGACGATGAGCCCATTGCCCTCGAAAAGCTGCAAAACTACATACTGAAAATTCCCTTCTTCGACCTGGTGGCTCCCTGCGAAGGAGCTTTGGAGGCCATGAAGGTGATGAGCGAGCACGAAGTAGATGCCATATTCATCGACATCAATATGCCCGACCTGAACGGACTGGACTTCATCGAATCGTTGCCCAACCGTCCGTTGGTAGTGTTCACCACGGCTTATACGCAGTATGCCGTTGACAGCTTCCGCGTGGCGCCGGTGGACTACCTGCTGAAGCCATTCAGTTTCAGTGACTTTCAGCGCTCGGCCAACCGCATACAGCAGCAGTTCACGATGCAGATGCAGGCACAGAAGGAGCCGGCACCCGCACCGCAGTCGGATTCGCTGTACGTGAAAGTGGAATACAAATATGTACGCATCGACCTGAAGGACATACGCTACATCGAGGGCATGAGCGACTATCTGCGCATCTATCTTGTAACGGAGCCACGCCCACTGATAACCCACTCCACCTTCCGGCAGATAAAGGAGTATCTGTCGCCCAACTTCCTGCAAGTACACCGCTCGTACATCGTCAACATGGACCAACTGAAGGAGATTGCCCGCCTGCGCATCATGATGGACAAGGACACGTGGATTCCAGTGGGCGACCTCTACAAGGACGACTTCATGAACTACCTGCAAAAACGTTCGGTAGGGAAAAAGGAGAAGAAATAAATCAGTCAAAAGCCAAAGTTCACCGAAGAAGAAGGAAGATTCACCGAAATTATTTTCCACTCTTCGGACAAGCCTATATTTTTACACATGAAAAACGACGAAATGAAACGTACCGACAATCATATATAATTATGTATCAACGCCTATTGGGAAAGAGTCGATTGAAGTAACCATAAACCTAACAATTAAAAATGAGATTTTATGACTTTGGACAAGGAAAATCTATTGACTGCTTTTTCCCCAATCACATTGGAAGAAATGAGCACTATCCGACTGATGAATCGGATAGACACCAAATTCATTCTTTCGCCGGAGAACCTGCACGAACTGTTGCGGCTGGCCGTTAGCGACTATCGGGTGCAGGAAGTGACGGGCGAACGCGACATCGCCTACCACACCGTCTATCTTGATACACCGACACGGAATATGTATCTGGAGCATCTGCGCGGACACTCCGTACGCGAGAAAATCAGAGTACGCACTTACGTCTCCTCCCACCTCACGTTCCTCGAAATCAAGAACAAAAACAACAAAGGCCGTACCGACAAAAAGCGAATACGGGTGTCTTCCATCGACCACTTGGCCGAAGAAGGCGGTGAGGACTTCCTCAGGCAGCACGCCTGGTACGAGCTGGGACAGCTATCTCCCCAGTTGGAGAACCACTTCCATCGCATCACCCTGGTCAACAAGGCCCGCACCGAACGGCTCACTATCGACTGCAACATCAACTTCCGCAACACACGGAACGCCAACGAGGCATCGCTGGACAACCTGGCCGTCGTCGAACTGAAGCGCGACGGACGCACACACTCACCCATACGCGACATCCTGCGCGACCTGCATGTGCATCCTTCTTCCTTCAGCAAATATTGCATGGGCTGCGTGCTGACCGACAACGAACTGAAGCAAAACCGCTTCAAGCCGAGGACACGGATGGCCATCAAAATCAACGGTGAACCGGGACACACGTTTGTGTAATACGGTCCGCATCAATAAACAAATACATCACTAATTTAAAAGACAAACTATGAACGAAATCGATGAACTTTTAGAGATCTCCATGTTCGAATCTCCCCTGATGAACTATGCCGGATTCGCGGAACTCTTGATACGCTTTGCCTTCAACATGGTGGTGGTGCTCTGCGCCATACACTTCTTCTACTATCCCAAGAGCCACCGGCGCGACTATCACTTCACCTTCACCCTCATCAGCATCAGCATCTTCCTCATGATATTCCTGCTGGGCAGCGTCAAGCTGAAGATAGGGTTTGCCTTGGGACTGTTCGCCATTTTCGGCATCATCCGCTACCGCACAGAGTCGATGCCCGTACGCGAGATGACCTACCTCTTCGTCATCATTGCCATCTCGGTCATCAATGCCCTTGCCGTGGAAATCAGCTTTGCCGAACTGGCCTGCACCAACCTGCTGTTCCTGCTCTGCATCTGGCTGTGCGAAAGCAATCACTGGCTGAAACATGTGGCCTGCAAACTAGTGCAGTACGACCGGATAGAACTGATTGTGCCGCAACGCCACGCCGAACTGATAGAAGACTTGAAGCAACGTACCGGACTGAACATCAGTAAGGTAGAAGTGGGACACATCGACTTCCTGCACGACACAGCCTTGCTGAAGGTATACTACGAACCGCTGGGCGACGAGATAAATACAGTGGATACGCTTACAAGGATTCCACGAGAAGAAAATCAATGAGTTAATGGATAGATAATTGATAATTCAAAATTAATGTATCGGTTAACTTCTTATAACTCCCTTAATACTTAAAAACTCATGAAACAAAGAATACTTATTACCCTGATATGCTGCCTCACGACCCTGACGGGTGCATGGGCACAGAGTGACGACTTCGGCGTATGGACCAGTGCCGAAGTCAAGAAGCGCATCTTCTCGGGATTCGACGCATCCGTAGAAGGCGAATTCCGTACACGCGATGGACTGAGCGAAGTGGACCGATGGTCGCTTGCTGCCGGAGTATCCTACAAGTTCACCTCCTTCCTGAAGGCTGACCTGGGCTACACCTACATACATAGTCATCAAGAAGCCGAGACAACGAAGAAGGGCAATTACATACCTTCCTATTGGTCGCCCCGCCACCGTGTGACGGCCTCGCTGACGGGAAGCTACACTTGGAAGCGACTGGAGTTCTCATTGCGTGAAAGATTTCAGTACACCTACCGTACGTCGATGTACACCGAGAAGTATGACGGCGACGACGGTTCGCAGAAGGACGACGAATACATCAGCGCCAAGGAGAAAAGCGTGCTCCGCTCGCGTCTGCAAGTGGAGTGGGACATCAAGAAGTGCAAGTTCAGCCCTTACGCATCGTGCGAACTCTACCACAGCATCACCGACGGATGGGCCATCGACAAGACCCGCTGGACCGTAGGCACCGCCTACAAGCTGAACAAGAAGCATTCGCTGGACTTCTACTATCGCTACCAAAACCATGCCGACGATGACGAGACCAACGGACACGTACTGGGCATAGGCTACAAACTGAAATTCTAAAAAAGACAAAATAGCAGACTTCATCTAGTTTCTCAAACCGTTAATCGAACTTATTTCCACAGCTGACATTTCGCCTCTATATTTGTACTGCAATTGACAAACAATCTTCCTTTCAACAGGAAGAAAAGCATAGGAAAAACCAGTTAAATTATATATACAGAGAATGAAAGAAGCGAACTTGTCCAAGCATCTCTTTTTGTCAGGTTGCGTCGGGCTGCTATTGAGTGGGACCACCGTTCTGCCATGCAGTGCCGCCGCCAACTCTGACGGATGCGCGGAGACACAAAAGAAATCTTACACCGTATCGGCAGGAAACAAGAGAGTAACGGGAAAAACTTATACATCTTCCGAATCGGACGAGAACGCCGTAAAGGTAAGTGGAGGAACACTGACACTGACCGACTGCACCCTGTCGAAAGACGGAGGGGGTACCCTCATTACTGATTACAGCAGCTTCTACGGCACCAACGCCGCCCTCCTCGCCAAGAACAAGGGCACCGTCAACATGAACGGCGGAAAGATATTCACTGATGCCGTTGGCGCCAACGGCATTGTGGCATACGGCGGAACGGTCAACGTGTCGGATGTCATCATCAACTGTACCAACCGTCTCTCGCGCGGCATACATGCCACCGGAGGCGGTACTATCAACGCTTCCAACCTCACCATCAACACACAAGCAGGCAACAGTTCGGTCATCGCACTGGACAGAGGCGGCGGCACGGTGAACGTGACAGGAGGCTCCTACACCACCCGAGGCAACGACAGCGCCATCCTCTACTCCACCGGCAACCTAACAGTAAACAACATATCAGGAACCTCCTACAACGGCGAAATCGGCGTGATTGAGGGAGACAACCACATCACCATCTACGACAGCGACCTGACTTCGGGTGCCAACGAGCACAGCCGTGGGCTGATGATTCTGCAAAGTGGTTCAGGCGACGCAGGCACGGGCATCAACGGCATCATCAACGTGAAAGGCGGTATGCTCACCCTGACCGGACAGAAGACTTCGCTGATAGAAATCGTCACCAACGTGAAAGGTAAGGTAACGCTGGACGGCGTACGCACAAACATCCCGTCGGGCATACTGATGACTGTTGACTACAACAAGCGTTGGCAGACACATGGCGCTACGGGCATACTCATCCTATCCGGTGCAGGGACCACCTACACAGGCAGCATCGTGACGGATGCTTACAGTTCGGCACAACTGACTGTGAACAGCGGAGTGCTGTGGAAAGGCGCTTACGACAATGCCGACACGGGGCTGTCCACCTCGCTGATCATCGACGGCGGCACGTGGGAACTGACAGCCGACTCGAACATAGATAGCATCGTACTGACAAACAATGCCACCATTCGCAAAAACGGATTTACACTGAATTGCCCTAACATCACACAAACATCGGGCAGCATTCAATAGGTCGGCACAATCAGGAACTTCATCGAAGAAAAAACGTCGTTCATCGAACAAATTTTCATACCACACATCAGCAGCATACCTTTGCCTGTAAATAAATATCCTACACCTAATTATGAGGTCAAATAAAACTAATGTTATAAAAAATGCAAAGGTATGAAAACTGTTAATGAACGACAAAGCAGTCTGTTGGCAATGAGCCTCATCGGCTTACTTGCGTGTGCAATCACCCTCTTTTCTTGCAGCACTGACGATGACGGAATCGTATCCGTCACAGGAGTCAGCATCAGCCCATCCAGCCTATCAATGATAGTAGGAGAAAGCAGCGAACTATCCGCCACCATTTCCCCCTCCGACGCCAGCGTCACCACCGTGACGTGGAAGAGCAGCAACACCTCCATAGCCACCGTATCGAGCGGTGTGGTTACTGCCGTGGCTGCGGGTACGGCTACCATCACTGTCACCACTACCGACGGCGAATATACTGCTACTTGCAGCGTGGTTGTTGACGAAGAAGTCAGCGAAGAAGATTCGGACGATGATGACAATTCTGATGAAGAAAACTCTACCGACGAAGGCTCTTACAGCCAAACCTCGGGCAACGTCAGTGTATCGGGCAAAACGTATAGCTCTACCACGTCGGATGTAAACGCCGTCATGGTGTCGGGCGGTACATTCACCATGACGGACTGCACCATCAGCAAAGAAGGCGGTGACACGTCCAACTCGGACAACAGCAGCTTCTACGGCACTAATGCAGCCGTTCTGGCTACAGACGGAGGAACCATCAGCATGAGCGGAGGTACCATCACCACCGATGCTAAGGGAGCCAACGGAATTGTGGCTTACGGCGGTACGGTAGAGGTGTCGGACGTCACCATCAACTGCACGCAGCAACTCTCACGCGGCATACACGCCACCGGCGGAGGTACCATCACAGCCTCCAATCTGACCATCACCACCAAGGAAAGCAACAGCTCGGTCATCGCACTAGATAGAGGCGGCGGCACGGTGAACGTAACGGGAGGTACTTATACCACCACCGGCTCGGACTGCGCCGTGTTATACTCTACCGGCAACCTGACCGTGAACGGCATTACCGGCAGTTCGTCGCAAGGCGAGATTGGCGTCATCGAAGGCGACAACTACATTACCATCAACAACAGTAACCTGACCTCGGGAGCCGGTTCGTCCAGCCGCGGACTGATGATTCTGCAAAGTGGTTCGGGCGATGGCGGTGACGGACTGAACGGCGTGATTACCGTAACAGGAGGCTCGCTTACGCTGACGGGTGCCAGCACCTCGCTGATAGAGATTGTGACGAACGTCAACGGAACGGTGACACTGGACAGCGTGGCTACCACCATCCCGTCGGGCATCCTCATGACTGTGGATTACAACACTCGCTGGAGCACCTACGGAGCAACGGGTATCCTGAACCTGTCGGGCAACGGAATGACCTACACGGGCAGCATCGTAGCCGACTCATACAGCTCGGCCCAACTGACCATAAGTAATGGCGTCATCTGGCAAGGCGCTTACGACAATGCCAACACCGCCAAATCGACCTCGTTGACCATCAACGGCGGCACGTGGACACTGACCGGAAACTCCTACGTTGACAGCATCACGCTGACCAACAATGCCGTCATCAACAAGAACGGATATACATTGACATACTCCAGTCTGACGCAGACTTCGGGAACCATCAATGACTGACACAAGGCAATAGGTTTGATTATATAAAAATAGGCACGAATGACGGAGATACATCCGCATCATTCGTGCCTATAACGTTCTATCAGATTATGAGAATCCTCAGAAGCTGAACTTCTCCAATTTCATTTCTGCCAGTCCTTCAATCTTGGGAACCAACGTAACGAAATGCGTTGCCTGACTATGGGCAGCCAATGATTCTTCATCTTTCCACGTCTCGCAAATCATCAGGACATCACTGCGAGTAGCGCTTTCAAATACGTCATAAGCAATGCAGCCATTGTCCTTCAACGATGCAGCCACCAGCTCCTTGGCTGCTTCCAGCACGGCAGCACGGTTCTCCGCACTTACCTTGATAAATACATTCAGTCTAAGCATATCGATATATAATTAAAGTGTAGTGCAAAATTAAGGGCATTCTTCAACGTATGCAAATTCCGGCACTATTTATTCCACAATCGGGGAATTATTCCACAGCAAGTGTGGAATTTATCCACAGTTTTCCACACTTTCTATTTTCGCTTTCTGACAGACGAAGTGATTATTAACAACTAATAATCAACATTATACAAAGTATTCCATCTCTTTTGGCATTCTTTTTGCGGTATGTATGTTAGGTAAAAACAATAAGATTCAACCGTTTAACTTAGACCTTAACAACTATTCTATATATAGACCTATCAGAAAATAGTCTAAAAAAAGCGAAAAGCAAGGTCATAAAGAATCAACTCTTTCAGAATGTATAATACTATGGTATATCCCGGTTCGCGATGAATCGGGATATAATCTTTTTATACCCATCCCCGTCCTCTCTCCCCCCTCTACTTGCTCCGAAAATGAACAATTAAGTGTACGCATTGAAACTAAATTCTGTTCAAAAACCGCATAACTTTGCCGCGGCCGAATGGAGAACAGACCATAAATAAAGAAGGATTCACCATTCGTGCGCTCCTTAATTCTTAATTCAACATTGACTACTGAAAATTGACAATTCAAAATTCTAACAGAGTATGATAACAAAAAGAAAAAGCATGAAACGAATGGCGATTGTGCTGACCTGCGGTGCCTTGCTGGCATCGTGCGGCAGTGCGTCCACCGAACAAGCCGGAGCCGAATATGCGGTACTGACCGTATCGACCACCGACAAAACCCTACAAACCAACTATTCAGCAGCCATACGCGGACGACAGGACATCGACATCTATCCACAGGTGTCGGGCACACTGACCCGCCTGTGTGTGGAAGAGGGTCAACAAGTGCGCCGCGGACAACTGTTGTTCGTCGTTGACCAAGTGCCCTACCAAGCCGCCCTGCGCACCGCACAAGCCAACGTAGCCGCTGCCCGCGCCGGCGTAGCCACCTCGCAACTGACCTACGACAGCCGAAAAGAGCTGTATGCCCAGCAGGTTGTATCGGAGTTTGACCTCAAGACTGCCTATAACGCCTTGCTTACCGCACAAGCCCAACTGGCACAAGCCGAAGCACAGGAAATAAATGCCGCCAACAACCTCTCATATACCGAAGTGAAAAGTCCTGCTGACGGCGTGGTGGGTACGCTGCCCTTCCGCGTAGGTACATTGGTCAGTCCCTCGATGGCGAAGCCACTGACCACCGTGTCGGACAACTCCAATATGTACGTTTACTTCTCCATGACCGAAAACCAACTGCTGGAGCTTACCCGTCGATATGGCTCCAAGGACAAAGCCTTGACCGAGATGCCTGCTATCGGGCTGCTGCTGAACGACCGTTCCACCTATCCGCATACGGGAAAGATAGAGACCATCAGCGGAGTCATCGATACATCGACGGGCACGGTGAGCCTGCGTGCCGTCTTCCCCAATGAAGAAGGACTGCTCAACAGCGGAGGGTCGGGCAATGTCGTCATCCCCGTAGAGAAGAAGAACGTCATCGTCATCCCGCAGACAGCCACTTACGAAACGCAGGACAAAGTACGTGTATATAAGGTAGTGGACGGCAAAGCTCAGTCGGCTCCCGTCAGCGTGACGCGCGTCAACGGTGGAGAAGAATACATCGTGGATAGCGGACTAAACCCGGGCGATGTCATTGTGGCCGAAGGTGTCGGACTGCTGAGCGAAGGTGCTCCAGTACAAGTCAAGCAATAGTCCGACAGATAGCACAGATAGTTATATTTCATTACAATAAATACAATTCGTACCCAAGAGTGAAGTTAGGTCCGTCACTTAACCAAGTTAAGTCCGTCAGTCAAC
>JAUNJD010000288.1 GCA_030523205.1 Bacteroides sp. | reverse complement strand
ATAACTCTGTGCGTTTCGTGTCCTTCGACGTAGATAGCGCTGAACGGGCGTGCCGGACAGAGGTTCTCACAGGCGCCGCAACCGATGCATCGTTCTACGTTGACCGCAGGAATCTTTACGGATTCGGCATTGTCCGGATCAGAAGGAATCATAAGTATGGCTCCGGCAGGACAGTGGCGGGCACAGTTGCCGCAGTTGACACCGTCAGTAAGGCATACACAGTTGTCTTTCACCCATACGGCGTGGCCGATTTGAGTAGATGATTTTTCCTCTACGCTGATGGGGCGTATGGCACCGGCCGGACACACATCCGAGCATTTCGTACACTCGGGGCGGCAGTAGCCACGTTCGTAAGACGATTCGGGCTGCATCAGCTTCAGCAGGTCGGTAGAAGGACGCAATACGTGGGTGGGGCATACGGATACACAAAGTTGGCAAGCCGTGCAGTGCTGTGCAAAGTGGCGGGCACTGATTGATCCCGGCGGGGTGATATGCGTAGCGCGTTCCGGAATCTTTTTGTCTTCGATGGTGGCCAGTCCGCCGTCCACGGTTTTCTCCTGTGCCTTCAGTGCGGCGGTCGTAGCAAACAAAGCCGAGAGCGAAAGGAAGTTGCGACGCGATTCGTCTGTCGGCTTTTGTGTAGCGGTCGGCTGAGCAACGGCACTGCGGCGTGTATAGCTGATGGCGTGTTTATGACATTTTCCGATGCAATCCATGCAGGCCACGCAACGAGTGTAGTCTATCTTGTGCGCTTTGGAGTCGATGCACGAAGCTTTACAGTTGCGGGCACATAGTCCGCAACCGTTGCACTTCGTGGTGTCTATAACTGGTTTAAGTAGGGAATATTTCGAAAGAAGACCCAATACGGTACCTACCGGGCAGATGGTGTTGCAATACGTTCGTCCGTTGCGTGCAGCCAATACGATAATGACGATGAGGGTCACGCCGGCAATGATGAGGGTGGGCAGACTCTTCAGCCACACTTCTGTTTCGTAGAAGGCATAGCTGTCGGCTCGTTCGGCCAAATAGGCCAGTCCGTTGTTGGCCCATTGATAGACGGGTGCAAAGAAGCTGGAGGCAATTCGCCCGTATGAACTGTAAGGTGCCAGCAGGGCTACGAAGGAATGTACTCCGGCAATCAGTGCCACGATGAAAACTCCAAGCACACCGTAGCGCAACCACGTCAGTGCAGGAGAATAGCGGAAACGGTTTTTCTTCCGTTTTCGTTTACCGGACAGCCAAGAAACAATGTCCTGAAACACCCCCAACGGACAGATAACGGAGCAATATACGCGGCCGCATACCAGCGTCAGTGCCACAAGTGCCACAAGGACTCCTGCGTTCAGGGCGAGAGCCGCAGGCAGAAATTGTATTTTGGCCATCCAGCCGAACCATGCATGAATTGTTCCCGTAAAGTCGAGGAACAGCAGGGTTATCAGCGTAAAAAATACAATTGCAATAGTTAGTCTAATAGTACGTAACATAAATAATAATAGTTAGTTTTGAATACTTATGCAAATGTACGTACTCTTTTCGAAATTAGTAGATATGGATTACGGTTATTTTTACCATTTTTACGGATAAGGTAGGAAAAATGAAAATCTATATCCATTCAGCTGTAATTTCGTTGTTTTATTGTACATTTGTATGTCATTTCAGTTTGTTCGCTATCTGATGGATTAAAAAATAAAAGTATAGATGATACATATTAGCCATATTTCTTATTATATATTTGTTTGCTTGCTCTTCTTTTGTGTCGGCTGTAGAGGAAAAAAAGCATCGGTAGCAGAAGAGCGGAAGATTGATTTGATATTCGATACCGACGCCAACAATGCCTTGGACGACCAGCACGCTTTGGCTTATCTTCTGCTGAACGACGGTGTGTTCAATGTACTGGGTATCACCACGAATGCAACGAGTGCGGGAGGTACGATAGCCGACAACGACAAGGAAGCCGCTCGCGTCATTGCCTTATGTAATAAGGAAGCGGATGTTCGATTGCTGACCGGTGCACAGGGGACTTTTGAGGATATACAAGACTCGTTGGATACAACCGATTACGATGGGCATCAGGCTGTAAATTTCATAATTGAGCAGGCACGCCGATATTCGGAAGAGAACAAGTTGCTGGTGCTCGCCGTTGGAAAACTAACCAACGTGGCATTGGCCGTGAAAAAAGATACGAGCATTGTAAGCAAGATACGCTTGGTGTGGCTAGGCTCCAACTATCCGCAGCCGGGCGAATACAATTTGGTAAACGATATTCCTTCCGTAAACTATCTGCTGGAAAGCGGCATTCACTTCGAATTGGTTCCTGCACGCTATGGCGAGCCGAGCGGAACGGCTGCTGTGAAAGTAAGCATGGACGAAATGCGAAAGAAGATGCAGGGAGCCGGACCGCAAGCGGCAAAACCCGTTGTAGGACGCTATGGCGGTAGCTTCCATTGCTTTGGCGACTACTCCGTCAACTTGTTCGAACACTCAAGGCATTACGGAGATGGCTCGATGGTAGCCTTGTTCGATATGGCTACCGTGGCAATTGTCAAGAACCCGATGTGGGCACATAGCAAACCCATTCCTTGTCCTATCGTGAAAGACAAAGAATGGGTGGAACGTCCCGATAATCCTCATACCCTTACGTTATGGGAGAACTTCAGCCGAGACAGTATTCTGAACGATTTCTACGCTACGTTTCGCTAGACCTCCATGGCCGAAGCATCGAACGATAGCGGCAGCAGTGCCCCTACGCTCTTCATTTCATAGATGCCTTTCGTGCCATACAGCAGAATCCGCATAGGACGGTTGTAGCGTGTCTGCGTTTCCAGCATCACCTGACGGCAGGCGCCGCAAGGGGGAATCGGCTCTTCCAGAAACTCACCCCGTTCGTTGCGTGCAGCTACGGCAAGGGTCTCTACGGCTTGGTCGGGATATTGGGAATTGGCATAGAACAGGGTCGTGCGTTCGGCACAGAGGCCCGAGGGATAGGCGGCATTTTCTTGATTGCTTCCGCTGACAACGGTGCCGTTGGCCAGTCGGGCGGCAGCACCTACCGAGAAGTGCGAATAGGGGGCATAGCTACGTCGGGTAGCCTCACAGGCGGCATCCATCAAGGCTTGATCGGCGGTCGTCAGCTCGTCGTACGTATAAATCTTGATGGCGATTTCTATATTCAGGTCTTTCATAAGCTAAAAAGGATAATATTGTAATTAATGTTACAAAGATAGCAAACTAATTGGTATTTTCAATTCTTTTGCAGATTTTTGTATCAAACTCAATCCCCTGAAACATGAAACGTATTCTCAGACTGTTTTTTGTCTTGATATTTATATTTCTTTCCGTTGGCGTGCAGGCACAGCGCAGAAATTCCTATTACAATGCCTATATCAAGCAGTATGCCCCGTTGGCAGTGGACCAGATGAAGCGGTACAAGATTCCGGCCAGCATCACCTTGGCGCAAGGATTGCTTGAGAGTGGGGCAGGGCGCAGTACCTTGGCTCGCAAAAGCAATAATCATTTCGGCATCAAGTGTCATAGCGATTGGCGTGGGCGTAAGGTCTATCACGATGACGATGCCCGTGGCGAATGCTTTCGTGCTTATAGCGACCCGAAGGACTCCTACGAAGACCATTCTCAGTTTCTGAAGAGAGGCGCGCGCTATGCTTTTCTGTTTAAGCTAAAGATTACCGACTACAAAGGTTGGGCACGCGGATTGAAGAAAGCGGGCTATGCCACAGACCGCTCATACGCCAACCGACTGATAACCATCATCGAGGACTACGAACTCTATAAGTACGACAGCAAGGGCATGAGCAAGCGCGAAGCCCGTAAGTGGGAGAAGGAACTGGAGAAAAAACCTTGGCTGGCTCATCCGCATCAGGTATATATAGCCAATGGCTTAGCCTACATCGTGGCGCGCGACGGCGATGATTTCCGTCTGCTAGGCAAGGAATTTGGCATCAGTTGGAAGAAGCTGGTGAAGTACAACGACCTCCATCCGGAATATACTTTGGAGGCAGGAGACATCATTTACCTGAAGACGAAGAACAAGAAGGCCGAGAAGCCTCATACTTCTTACGTGGTGAAGGACGGCGATTCCATGCATAGCATTGCCCAAAAGTACGGCATCCGGTTGAAGAATCTTTATCGGATGAACAAGAAAGGTGCTGACTATGTACCCGAGGTGGGGGATGTATTGTGGCTGCGTTAACTGGTCAACGAGGTGATAAGATGCGGATGTTGCAACGATAAGATTACTAATCTTGTGGCAATGAGATTAGTAATCTTGCAGCAATATGATGCTGATTTCTGGATTTCGCTATCTTTGGCT
>JAUNJD010000287.1 GCA_030523205.1 Bacteroides sp. | reverse complement strand
CCTACCTCAGTCCCATACTTAGGGTATCTCAGTCGTATAGTGAGATAGGCTCGATATAGGACTGAGATAATAAGAATATTTTTGTAAGGAATAAGCACTGATATTAATCCAGCTTCAGCACCGCCAAGAATGCCTTTTGAGGAACTTCCACGTTACCTATCTGCTTCATGCGCTTCTTGCCTCGCTTCTGCTTCTCCAGCAACTTGCGCTTACGGCTGACGTCACCGCCGTAACACTTCGCCGTCACATCCTTGCGCACAGCCTTGATGGTTTCGCGGGCTATAATCTTGGCACCGATGGCTGCCTGAATAGCGATTTCGAACTGCTGTCTCGGAATCAGTTCCTTCAGCTTCTCGCACATACGACGTCCTAGTTCGTAGGCATTGTCGAAGTGGGTCAGCGTAGAAAGTGCATCAACTGGCTCACCGTTCAGCAGGATATCCAACTTTACCAACTTGGAGGGGCGGAAACCGTTGGCATGATAATCGAAAGAAGCATAGCCTTTGGAGATGCTCTTCAGCTTGTCGTAGAAGTCGATGACGATTTCGCCCAACGGCATATCATAGTATATCTCCACACGGTTGCCGGATATATATTCCTGTTTTACCAGCTCGCCACGCTTGCCAAGGCAAAGCGTCATGATGGGGCCGATGTAGTCGGTAGTGGTGATGACCGAGGCGCGGATATACGGTTCTTCAATGTGGTCTATCATTGTCGGGTCGGGCATACTGCCCGGATTGTGCACCTCCGTCATGTGCCCTTGCTTATCGTATATATTATAGGAAACGTTCGGTACGGTAGTAATCACGTTCATGTCGAACTCACGGTCCAGGCGTTCCTGCACAATCTCCATGTGAAGCAATCCCAAGAAACCGCAACGGAATCCGAAGCCCAATGCCAACGACGATTCCGGCTGAAAGGTAAGCGAAGCATCGTTCAACTGCAACTTCTCCAACGACGAACGGAGATCTTCGAAATCTTCCGCCTCGATGGGATAGACACCGGCAAACACCATCGGCTTCACTTCCTCAAATCCCGCAATGGCCTCCTTGCACGGACGGGCAATGTGCGTAATGGTATCGCCCACCTTTACTTCCTTAGAGGTCTTGATGCCCGAAATGATATAGCCTACATCACCCGTACGCAATTCCTTGCGCGGCACCATGTCCATCTTGAGCACACCTATCTCGTCGGCTTCGTACTCCTTGCCGGTATTGAAGAACTTCACCTTATCGCCCGTACGAATCACACCGTTTTCTATCTTGAAGTAAGCAATGATGCCACGGAAAGAGTTGAATACAGAGTCGAAAATCAAGGCTTGCAACGGAGCTTCCTCATCGCCTTCGGGATGGGGCACACGCTCTATCACGGCAGCCAAGATTTCTTCCACACCCATACCCGTCTTGCCGGACGCACGGATTATCTCTTCGCGCTTGCAGCCCAGCAGTTCCACGATTTCGTCTTCTACCTCTTCGGGCATGGCACTTGCCATGTCGCATTTGTTGATGACGGGGATAATCTCCAGGTCATGCTCCAAGGCCATATAGAGATTGGAAATGGTTTGTGCCTGCACACCTTGCGAAGCATCTACAATGAGCAATGCACCTTCGCAAGCAGCAATGGAACGGGAAACTTCGTAAGAGAAGTCCACGTGCCCCGGAGTGTCAATCAAGTTCAGGATATACTTTTCTCCTTTGTATGTGTATTCCATCTGGATGGCATGGCTTTTGATGGTAATGCCCCTCTCCTTTTCAAGGTCCATGTCGTCCAACATTTGTCCTTCGGTTATCTGGATGGTATGGGTAAACTCAAGCAGTCGGTCTGCCAAGGTCGATTTGCCATGGTCAATATGGGCAATAATACAAAAGTTACGTATATTCTTCATTATCAATAGTTATTCATTCCGATTATTAGTGAACGAGTTGACAAGTGAAGTTTGTCCTCTTGCTACTCTATCAGCTTTGCGGGCACAAATATAGTGAATTTCAAGACAGGATTATCAAAATAAATATCAAAACCTGTCACGGAAACGAAGAAAACACTTACCTTTGAAGCAGAAAATACGGACGCTTATGGAAACAGATGAATTTTTCACAAACGAGGAGAAGGTGCAATTGTTCCTGCTCTATCGAAGACTACTGCAACTCTCGGGCGAAACGCTCCAGAAAGGTGATTGCAAGAAATTAAAGACACATCTTATCAACTCTATACAGAACAACCGGATTCAGCGAGACATTTTTGGCTTGAATCCCATCATCAAAGATATGCAGACGGCCGTCATCGTGGCCGAGGAAATAGGCATGAAACGTGCCTCCATCCTCAGTTTGATGCTGCATGACTCCGTGCGGTGTGGCGCTTGCACCATCGAAGAGGTGCAGCACGATTACGGCGAAGACGTGGCCGGCATCATTCACGGCCTGATTCGCGTGCAAGAACTATACACCAAAAGTCCCACCATCGAATCGGAAAACTTCCGCAACCTTCTGTTGTCATTTGCCGAAGATATGCGGGTTATCCTTATCATGATTGCCGACCGCGTCAACGTCATGCGGCAAATCAAGGATTGCGAGAACGACGAAGCACGCCTGCAAGTGGCCAACGAAGCGGCATACTTATATGCTCCCCTTGCCCACAAGTTGGGATTGTACAAGCTGAAGTCCGAACTGGAGGACCTCTCTCTAAAATACACCGAGAGAGACGTCTATTATCACATCAAGGACAAGCTGAACGAGACCAAGGCCTCGCGCGACCGCTACATCGCTTCTTTCATTGCCCCCGTACAGAAAAAGCTGGAAGAGGCAGGACTGAAGTTCCACATCAAGGGACGTACCAAGTCGATACACTCCATCTACCAAAAGATGAAGAAACAGAAATGTCCCTTTGAAGGTGTATATGACTTGTTTGCCATCCGTGTCATCCTCGATTCTCCGCTCGATAAAGAGAAACTGGAATGCTGGCAAGCCTACTCCATCGTGACGGATATGTATCAGCCCAATCCCAAACGGTTGCGCGATTGGCTGTCCGTGCCCAAAAGCAACGGCTATGAGTCTTTGCACATCACCGTCATGGGCCCCGAGGGCAAGTGGGTAGAAGTACAAATCCGCACCGAACGCATGGACGAGATTGCCGAACGAGGCTTGGCTGCCCATTGGCGCTACAAGGGCATCAAGGGTGAAACCGGTCTGGACGAATGGCTCACGTCTGTTCGCGAGGCTTTGGAGAACTCCGATAGCAGCGGACTGGAAACCATGGACCAATTCAAACTGGATTTGTATGAGGATGAAGTTTTCGTCTTTACACCCAAAGGGGACCTGTTCAAGCTGGGAAAAGGTTCTACCGTGCTCGACTTTGCCTTCCATATACATAGTAAATTAGGATGCAAGTGCATCGGTGCTAAGGTAAACGGCAAGAATGCACAGCTGAAACAGGTATTGCATAGCGGTGACCAAGTGGAAATCATGACTTCCAATACTCAGACACCGAAGCAAGACTGGCTGAACATCGTAACCACTTCCAAAGCCCGCACCAAAATAAGGCAGGCTCTGAAGGAAATGGCAGCTCGCCAACACGCCTTTGCCAAGGAAACCTTGGAACGCAAATTCAAGAACCGTAAGCTCGATTATGACGAAGGAACCATGATGCGCCTCATTAAACGGATGGGCTTCAAAGTGGTTACCGACTTCTATCAAGCCATTGCCGATGGTGCCCTGGATGTCAACGAAATACTCGACAAGTACCTAGAACAGCAAAAGCGAGATAGCGACACGCACGATGAAGTCACCTATCGAAGCGCCGAAGGCTACAACCTTCAACCTACCGTCCCCGAAGAGACCGGCGGAAAGGAGGATGTGCTTGTCATCGACCAAAACCTGAAGGGATTGGAATTTACATTGGCACGTTGCTGCAACCCCATCTACGGAGATGACGTATTTGGTTTTGTCAGTGTGACGGGAGGCATCAAGATTCATCGCTACGATTGTCCGAATGCCGGTGACTTGCGTTCCCGCTTCGGCTACCGCATCGTAAAAGCCCGTTGGGCAGGCAAGTCGCAAGGCACACAATACCCCATCACGCTCCGTGTAGTAGGTCATGACGACATAGGCATCGTTACCAACATCACTTCCATCATTTCCAAGGAGGTGGGGATTACGTTGCGTAGCATCAGCATCGATTCGCACGATGGATTGTTCTCCGGAACACTGACCATCATGATTGGCGATACCGGCCGACTGGAAACACTCATCAAAAAGCTAAGAACGGTGAAGGGGGTAAAACAGGTTTCGAGGAACTAAATAACTATGAACTTTGAATTATGAATTATGAATTTGCCATTCGGACGATTTCATTCATAATTCAAG
>JAUNJD010000286.1 GCA_030523205.1 Bacteroides sp. | reverse complement strand
CAGCAGGTGTTTCTGCACTTCCAGTTTCTTCTTTTGGTTCTCCAGCTTCTCCTTTTGGAGAAATAGTTCGCGGTTCAGCCTGCTCTTGGTGCGCAACGACAGATAGACGGCCACCAAGAAGCCGATGACCAGCAGCAGCATCAGCAGACTGCCCAACAACATCACTCGCTGATTGGCGTATCGGTCCAGATACTGATTGATTTTTCCGTTCAGTGTCTCTATCTTTCCGTCCAACGTCAGGATGTGGTTGGTCTGCATCTTCATCACGTTGGCATTGCTCTTATCCACCACCGAGGTGCTGAGCAACGTCTCGCGGCGGAAAGGGCGTTTGTTCAGTATGTCCATCGCTGTCTGCATCACCTTGTCGCCACCCGTAGGATAGATGAAGGTGGCAGTCAGTTCGCCGTCGAGCACACTCTCCAGCCCATAACCTTCGCCGGACAGGGCATCCGTACCGATGAAGCGAATCTCCTTTTCGCAATGGGCACGCACGGCTGCTTCGTAAGCTCCCGCCGCCATGCGGTCGTTGTGGGCATATACGATGTCGAAATGTGGGAATCGAGCCAGCAGCGTGTCCATCTTCTCGCGGGCACGCGACTGCAACCACTCGCCGTCTTCCACGGCCAGCAGCTTAACGTCAGGATACTTGGAAATGGAACTGAGGAAACCTTGATGCCGCTCCACGGCCGGCGTTGACCCACGCAGACCGGAAATCTCGACCACCGTACCCTTGCCGTGCAGCGCATTGGCAATGTACTCGCCCACCGACTTGCCAATCTCGAAATTGTCGGCACCTATATAGGCCGTATATTTGTCCGAAAGAATCTTGCGGTCTATCACAATGACGGGTATGCCACGGTTGTAAGCCTCTTCTACGACGGGGGTAATCGGCGCCGCCTGATTGGGCGCCACAATCAGCAAATCAACCCCTTGGGCAATGAAACGCCTAATGTCTGCCGCCTGCTGCTCATTGTTATCCTTCGAGGTCAGGATATCAACCTCTACATCTTCATAAAAGTGGGCCTCACGAAGAATCTCATTGTTCAACTGATGCCTCCATTCATCATCACTACACTGGGACACACCGATATGGAAACGAGCCTCGCGGCGGGAGCAAGAAGTTGCCAGCACGCAAAACATCGTCAGAAGCAATAGGTTATACCACTTGATCTTTGTCATTGATTTAAGATTATTAATTTAAGTCCCGCAAGAGCCGCATCCTGCTGTAACAAAAAGGGTAGAACGAAAAAGATGATGCTCCCCTCTTGCTTACTTTACATAATATACGGTACATCCGAAACTCTGCTTATAGGTTTGCATGTCCTAATCGGACGAGCAACGGACAAAGGTAGCAAAAAGGCAGAAAAAACAGTCATTTCCGCCAACCTTTTTCTAGAGGAAAGCAAAAATGACTGATTTTCAAATTATAGATTATCAACGGTTTTATTTAGCCGTCTGATAAATAAACATTTAATGGAGTATTCGAAAAGCAATAATAACGACTAGGAAACCGTGCTATCAATTGTTCTATATTTCTGATTCTGACTGTTAGGTTTATCCGGAATAGTCATTTGCAGTTTTGTTCCGATAAATGGTGTGACATACTTTTTACGTACCCATTTTTTATCATTCACTCCGAGCATATTTGCGATTTCAGAAACGCTCCTTGGGGTGGCACAGAATTCAAATACCTTATCTTGGGGTGAAACGAGCCTCGGCTGGGGGTGAATATCATTCAAACTGGGGGTGTGACTGGGGGTATCTGTGCTATCGGCTGGGGGTGTCAGTTCTTTTGTTCCATCAGCCAATGATTGCTTAAACCATATTATGAGATTAACAAATGGGGCAACTGCTTTAATCTCAGGCACAGGAAGTCCCTGTTCTCTACAGCTTCCCATAATAAGCCCTATGCCACGTCCCCAAGCTTCCATTGTACCACGTCGATAGAAAACGTTCGCAATGGTAGGGTTGGCAGGAAGAGAACCGATTTGGTCATCCACAAAATCTTGCCATGTCATACCAAGCGGAAATGCCCCCGGATTCTGAAATACAATGCGGTCATCATATATAGCCAAACTAGGAGTTGTATTTTCAGCATTCCAAGAACGATGGCAAAGCATATTGATTGTCGCCTCTTTTATAGCCTCATACGGAACTGTCAATGTATCTTGTCTATATTTACTATCCATCCTTCCCGATAAATTCAAATGTTTGAGACAAAAATCCATTACAGCATCATATTGTTCAAATAGATTTCCTTCGCAAACAGTTTGGTCTCGAAATACTCTCTTATCAGTCCCTTCAAAGCGAGCTAAACGTATTTTGCATTGAGAGTGCAACAAAGTAGGTTCTTTGCCGAACAACACATTCGCTGCATTCAATATCATACCATCCTTTCTTGCAACTCCGAGTTTCAACATAATCTTTGCGGGTTCTTGGAGGGTCATCGCTGAAGCATGAATTCTCCTTGAGCCTATACCGTCATGCAATGTCTGATATAACAATTCCGTATCAATATCATCAACGGTTATTTCCGAGTTAGGGGTGTTTTCCCAACTGAATCGCTGAGGGTTACTGAGTTTCAAACGTTCTTCATACATCTGTCTCGGCATTAACGCCGTTGTACTTTCTACTTTATAAAATGCCCTGCCATCAAATGAATATGGCCCGTTCTTGAAATTATTGGAATCGAAATAAATCGCAATAACATAGTAATCCGGTTTCTCCGGTAGCTCTACATACTCAACCTCGACATCTATTGCAGGCTCAATCTTGCGAAGAGCATTTGCTACCTCCTGCCTCGTATTATCTGTCACATTTTGTCCTACGATCTTCAGAGACGGAGCAATGCCAAACATCAACCATCCGCCATCAGAATTAAGAAACGCACAAGCAGTTTCCATACCTTTATATAACTCACCTGTCGTTTTCTTCAGTTCCAAGGTTCTGGTTTCGTCTTTGGCTATCAGTTTTTTTATATTGTCAATCGTTATCATATTTAATTGTTCTCTTAACCCATATATTATGATTCAAGTTTCGCAAGTTAAATTGAGACATTCTTAGCAGAGAATAAATAAGGTATAAGGTTTTCCACACTTCACAGAAAACTAGTAAATTTAAAGCATGAAATAAAAATACTACTCAACCCTATGCTAATGCACAAAGTTACAGATTTTCATTCAGAAATCGGTTCTTTCTTTAAAAAAGATGATATGCACAATGCAATGACATGATTAAATGGTTAAGATGAAAACATCCATGATGCTATGATTGCCAGTTCATAAGTTGTCCGAGACTTCTGCATAATCTCTCATGCAGAAACCTCGGACAAACAGTTTTTTTGTTTTAAGGGGTCACAAGTATATTGTCACACAAATCATTATTTCAGCCGCTCCTTCAACGCCTGCGGCAATTCGGGCATGGCGCCGCTCTGCGTACATACGTAGGCCGAAACCTCTACGGCCAGCTTGTGGGCATCGACCACCGGCATACCGTTCAGTATGGCAGCGGTGAAAGCAGCGGTGAACGAATCGCCCGCACCCACGGTGTCGGCTACCGGCACCTTCGGCGTCTCCTGGAAGGAAACCACGCCCGGCGTGAACACATAGCTACCGTTGGTGCCACAGGTCAGAATCAGCATTTTCAGGTTATACTTGGCCAGCAGAATCCAGCACTTGTCCTGAAGGTCGATGCCCGGATAACCGAAGATGCGGCTGATGGTCACCAGCTCTTCGTCGTTTATCTTGAGGATGTTGCAACGGCGCATCGAAGCGCAGAGCACGTCCTTGGTGTAGAAGCTCTGACGGAGGTTGATGTCGAATATCTTCAGCTGGCCTTCGCCGTCGGGCATGGTGTCGAGAAAGCGGTTGATGGTGTCGCGGCTCACCTCGCTGCGCTGTGCCAGCGAACCGAAGCAGACGGCACGTGTGTTCAGGGCCAGACGCTTCAACTCGTCGGTAAAGGGTATGTTGTCCCATGCCACGCCTTCCTTAATCTCGTATTGCGGAACGCCCACGGCATCCAGCGTCACCTGCACGGTGCCCGTCGGGTAGTCCACACGTTCTATCTGCGTACGCAGCTTCTTGTCATCGAAGATGTTCAGTATTTCGTCTCCGTCTGCATCCCGTCCCACGGCACTCACCACACGGCTGTCGAAGCCGAACTGCGACACATGGTATGCAAAGTTGGCGGGCGCACCGCCGATTTTCTTTCCTTCGGGCAGGCAATCCCACAACGCCTCGCCCATTCCTACAACAATCTGATTCATGTTATTTCGATTTTAGATTATAATTTACAAATATAAGCTATTATTCTCATATTTCCAAGAGGGGATTATCTCGCTCGTATATCGAGCCTACCTCAGTCGCATACTTAGGGTATCTCAGTCGTATAGTTAG
>JAUNJD010000285.1 GCA_030523205.1 Bacteroides sp. | reverse complement strand
GGGTTTTGAAGGGGTTAAAGGCTGATGGACTACTACTTATAAAAGTCAGATTAATGTCTGCGTTTATCCGCGCCTTCTGCGTCCTCCGCGTTCTCCTCATTTTTCATTGAATATATATATACAACCTTTTGCACAAAGATAACAAAACAAACCGATTCGTATATATATTGAAGCAAAAAAACGACCGAAAAGGCAAGTATTACTCTTTCCGGCCGCTTCTTTTGCTGGCTGATTATTAATCTTATAAATGAAAAGCTTCTGTCAATGAAGGATGAAGGCCGAAGAATAAATTTTTCTTCACTCTTCATTCTTCATTTTATCAGATGGCTTTATTTAGTCTTTCAAGGAACACATCTGCTTCTTCCTTGCTGAGGCAGAGGGGTGGCAGCAGACGGATGACGTTGGTGCCACTGACACCGGTAAAGACGTGCTGTTCCTTCAACAGCTTCAGACGCAGTTCCTTGATGGGGGCTTCGAACTCCAAACCTATCATCAGGCCACGTCCGCGCACTTCTTTTATTTGCGGGAATTTCTTCAGCTCTTCCAGCAGGTAGGCACCTACGTTGGCTGCATTCTCGACAAGGTTTTCCTGTTCCATGACGTCGAGCACGGCCAAGGCAGCGCTGCAAGCCAAGTGGTTTCCGCCGAAGGTGGTTCCCAGCTGCCCATATACCGGAGTGAACATCGGGCTGATGAGTACGCCTGCCATGGGGAATCCGTTGCCGATGCCCTTGGCTACGGTGATGATGTCGGCTTTGATGCCGTTGTATTGGTGGGCAAAGAACTTGCCGCTACGTCCGTATCCGCTCTGAATCTCGTCCAGAATCAGCACGGTGTTGTTGTCCGTACAAGCTTGGCGCAGGGCGTGCATGAACTCGTCGGTAGGAAGCTGTATGCCGCCTACGCCCTGTATGCCTTCAAGGATGACAGCGCAGACATCGCCTTTCGCCAATTCGGCCTTCATGGCTTCGATGTCGTTCAGCGGGAGGTAGGTGACGTGTCCGCAGTTGTTGATGGGGGCAATGATTTTGGGGTTGTTGGTTACTTCCACTGCCAGCGATGTACGGCCGTGGAAGGCTTTGCCGAACGATACCACCCGTGTCCGTCCGTTGTAGAAGGAGGACAGCTTCAGGGCATTCTCGTTGGCCTCGGCACCACTGTTGATAAGGAAAAGCGAGTAGTCATCATATCCGCAGACCTTACCCAGTCGTTCCGCTACCTGCTGTTGCAGTTTGTTGATGACTGAGTTGGAATAGAATCCCAACGTAGCAACTTGTTTGCTAATCATCTCCACATAGTGCGGGTGTGCGTGCCCGATGGAGATAACCGCATGACCACCGTACAGGTCCAGGTACTCCGTACCCTGCTCATCCCATACGTGGCAACCTTTTCCTTTGACAATGTTGATGTCGAAAAGGGGGTATACGTCGAATAATTTCATCGTTTTAATGAAGAATTAAGAATGAAGAATGGGCTGCGCGGTGTTGGCGCGTTCCCGTTCTATTCTTCATTGAGGTTGTTCTTTACGGTTTTGATTGAGGAGACAAGCAAGGCTATTAGTTCTCCGCAATCATTCTCTATACTATTGAAAGAACTATCGGTAATATAATCTGAGTCTTTTAGCAGATTTAACCAATAATCCGTTTCGTTAGTTTCTTTGAGTGCAATGCTTAGCTTATTAATGAAGTCGGCACGGCTTTGTGCAAATTCGGACTCACGAACTAATGCACCTATGGCTGTGCCCGAACGAAGAATTTGTTTGCTCAAAATGAATTCTTGCTTTTCCTCTCTTAGAAATCTCGTCATACGCACTATACGTAATGCAAAAGCATAACTCTTGGCATTCAATAGCGAATTACTTCGGTTGCGTGAATTCTTCATTGTTCCTCTTCTTGAAGAAAATTCTTCATTCTTCGTTCTTCAATCTTCATTTAAAAAGCACTTGGCTTTAGGCGCAATCCTACGGTTTCTTCGAGGTTAAACATTAAGTTCATGTTGTGAACCGCCTGTCCGCTGGCACCCTTCAGCAGGTTGTCGATGCAGGAGATGATGAGCAATTTATCGCCATGCTTCTCCAGATGGATGAGGCATTTGTTGGTGTTCACCACTTGCTTCAGGTCGATGTTCTTCTCTACGATGTGAGTGAAGGAGTCTTTGGCATAATACTCTTCGTACATACGGACGATTTCGTCCAGCGCTACCTTGGTCTTGACAACGATGGTGGCAAAGATGCCACGTGGGAAGTCGCCACGGTAGGGGATGAAGTCAATCTCCGAGTTGAAGCTGTTCTGCAATTGCTTGAGCGACTGCTTGATTTCGGGGATGTGCTGATGCTCGAATGCCTTATAGACGCTCAGGTTGTTGTTGCGCCAGCTAAAGTGACTTGTGGCTCCCGGTTTAACGCCTGCGCCCGTGCTGCCTGTGATGGCATTTACGGTGATGTCGTCATTCAGCATCAGGTGCTTGGCCAGCGGAAGCAAGCCCAGCTGTATGCAGGTGGCAAAGCATCCCGGATTGGCTACGTGCTTGGCCTTGCAGGTGGCACGTCGGTTCAGTTCCGGCAGACCGTAGATGAAGTCGTGGTCATCGCTCTTGATGCGGTAGTCCATGGAGAGGTCGATGATTTTCAGGCCTTCGGGCACGTTGTGGCTTTCGAGGAATTTCTTCGTATCGCCGTGCGCAGTGCAGAAGAAGAGTACGTCAATCTCGTCCAACGGCAGTTGGTCGGTAAAGACGAGGTCCGTTTCGCCGTACAGTCCTTCGTGTACGTCGGTAATCTTGTTGCCGGCATTGCTGGCGCTGTTGATGAATACGATTTCCGCTTCCGGATGGTTTATCAGCAATCGTATCAGTTCGCCCGCCGTATATCCGGCACCGCCGATGATTCCTACTTTTATCATTTTGAGTTTTTAAGTTTGTGAGTTTTTTGGGTTTTTAAGTTCCTTTGTTCTTCTTTCTATTCTTCCGGGACAATCAGCCACAGGATGATATAGATAATAAGTCCGGCAAATGCCGTGAAGAGGGTAGCAAGTGCGTAAACCACACGTATCAAAGTTGCATCTAGCCCAAAGAAGTTGGCTATTCCGGCACATACACCTGCCAGCTTGCGGTCGGTGCGTGAACGTCTGAATTTCTTTTCGTTGCTCATGATAATTTATTTTAGGTTTTAAATGCCTTCTTTTTCCTCCTTGTGGTTGGCGTAATATGCACGCAGGGCGGTGCTCGTCACCTTGATGAAGCCCTTGGCATCTTCAGCGGTCCAGCCCTTCTGCATTTCGCCGTATTCGCCAAACTTATTCTTCACGAGGTCGTCCTTGCTGTCAACACCTACGGTAGAGAAGGAGAGAGGACGCAGTTCGAGGATGGCTGTACCGTTGACGTTGCGTTGCGAGGACTCCAGCATGGCTTCGATGTCGCGCATCACCGGCTCCAGATATTGGCTTTCGTGCAGGAACATACCATACCAGTTGGCTACCTGGTCCTTCCAGTATTGTTGCCACTTGCTCAGTGTATATTTTTCCAAGAAGCGGTGTGCACCGATAATCAGCATGGGAGCGGCAGCTTCGAAGCCCACACGACCCTTGATGCCGATGATGGTGTCGCCCACGTGCATATCGCGTCCGATGCCATAGGCTGCACCGATTTCTTCTACCTTTTGGATAGCTTTGATGGGGTCGTCGAAAGTCTCGCCGTTCACAGCCTTCAGCTCACCCTTCTCGAAGGTAAGGCTCAACTGCTCGCTGCCTTCCTTGGTGCAATGCTTCAGGTAGGCGCTTTCGGGCAGGCCCTGTGCCGAGTCAAGGATTTCACCTCCACAGATGGAAGTACCCCACAAACCTACATTGTACGAATACTTCAACTTGGCGAAGTCAGCGGCAAAGCCGTGCTTGTTCAGGTAGTCAATCTCTTCCTGACGGCTCAATGCCATGTCGCGTGTCAGCGTGATGATTTCCACACCCGGAGCCATGACAAGGAAAGTCATGTCGAAGCGGATTTGGTCGTTGCCGGCACCCGTCGAACCGTGTGCAATGGCATCGGCACCAATCTCGTTGGCGTAGCGTGCGATGGCCAAAGCCTGGAAGATACGTTCCGAACTTACGGAGATGGGGTAAGTACCATTGCGCAATACGTTGCCATATACCATATATTTCAGGCTCTTCTCGTAATATTCTTGTGTTACGTCGAGGGTTACGTACTTCACGGCACCCAGCTTGTATGCATTTTCTTCGTTTGTCTTCAGCTGTTCAGCACTGAATCCGCCGGTGTTGGCGCAAGCCGCATATACTTCATATCCTTTTTCTTTGGCAAGATACATCACAGTGAAGGAAGTATCCAAACCTCCGCTGAATGCGACTACTACTTTCTTTTTCTGTTCCATTATTTTGAGTTTTTGAGTTCTTA
>JAUNJD010000284.1 GCA_030523205.1 Bacteroides sp. | reverse complement strand
CTCATAAATCTACCCTTAATCGTGTATTGGATGATAGTTGCGGATTTTAGGTTAACAAGAATCTACTGCTTTTATCTTAGCTATTCAATCTGCCAAACAATAATATTTCAGCGAACAGACGTTAATTGAAGAAAAAAACGCTGTCATCGACTTGCCATTATCACACTTTATTTCGAACTTTACCCACTCAACGATTGTTATAAAGGTACTAATAATTCACCCAATCTAAACTTAAAGAATTATGGCATACAAAATCGCTTTTTTCGGCACAAAGCCCTACGACGAGGCTTCGTTCAATGACAAAAACAAGGACTTTGGATTCGAACTCCGTTTCTTCAAAGGTCACCTCACCAAGAATAATGTGGTATTGACACAAGGCATGGATGCGGTGTGCATCTTCGTAAACGACACTGCCGATGCCGAGGTTGTACGCATCATGGCAGAGAACGGCGTCAAACTACTGGCCCTCCGCTGCGCCGGCTACAACAACGTTGACCTGAAAGCTACGACTGCCAACGGCATGACTGTGGTGCGTGTGCCGGCCTATTCACCCTTTGCCGTTGCCGAATATACCGTGGCACTTATGCTCTCGCTCAATCGGAAGATTCCACGTGCCACCTGGCGCACACGCGACGGCAACTTCTCGCTGCACGGCCTGCTGGGATTCGATATGTACGGAAAGACGGTCGGCATCATCGGAACCGGAAAGATTGCCAAGAAGCTCATCTGCATCCTGCGCGGATTCGGCATGAACATCCTGGCCTACGACTTGTATCCCGACCACAACTTCGCCCGCGAACATCAAGTAGTATATACCACGCTGGACGAACTTTATCACAGCTCGGACATCATCTCACTACACTGCCCGCTGACCGAACAGACCAAATACCTCATCAACGACTACTCCATCAGCAAGATGAAGGACGGCGTGATGATTATCAATACCGGACGCGGACAACTGATTCATACCAATGCCTTGATTGAAGGACTGAAGAACAAGAAAATCGGGTCGGCAGGGCTGGATGTGTACGAGGAAGAAAGCAATTACTTCTACGAAGATCAATCGGACAGAATCATCGACGACGATACGCTGGCCCGACTGCTGTCGTTCAACAACGTTATCGTCACCTCTCATCAGGCATTCTTCACCCGCGAGGCTTTGGCCAACATCGCCACCACCACCTTGCAGAACGTGAAAGACTTCTTCAACCAACGACCGCTGGAGAACGAAGTGAAAATATAAGGAATGCTTTTGCATAAAATAACAGCCTAAGCCGAAAATTTGTGTAGCGTTTTTTGTAATATTGCGCTATAATTTTAATCTCTGCATGAAACTGGATTATATCTATCATAGCGGATTCGCGATTGAAGCGGACGGAGTGACGGTCATCATCGACTACTACAAGGACTCTTCGGAAGAAGCCTACGGACAAGGCATTGTCCACAATCAACTGTTAAGCCGACCGGGAGCCTTGTATGTATTGGCCTCGCACTTCCACCCCGACCACTTCAATCGCGAAATTCTTTCGTGGAAGTCTGTCCGCCCGGACATCCGGTACATCCTGTCGAAGGACATACTGAAGCACCGACGTGCCAAGGCCGAGGATGCCACCTACATTGGCAAGGGTGATGTCTATGTCGACGAGCACATCCGCATCGAGGCTTTTGGCTCGACCGACGTTGGCATATCGTTCCTGATAGACCTGCAAGGCATACGCCTCTTCCACGCCGGCGACTTGAACAACTGGCACTGGAGCGAAGAATCGACTGAAGAAGAAATCCGCAAGGCAGAAGGTGACTACCTGGCCGAACTGAAGTATCTGAAGCAACACACTTCTGCGATAGACGTAGCCATGTTTCCGGTAGATAGCCGCATCGGGAAAGACTATATGCGGGGAGCCGAACAGTTCGTAGAACGAATAAAAACCACTATCTTTGCACCCATGCACTTCAGTGAAGATTATCAGGGAGGCAATGCCTTCGGACCCTTTGCCGAAAGCAAGGGATGCCGATTCCTGCACATCGACCACCGAGGACAAAATTTTGAAATCTGAACATAAAACAAAGACAATTAAGATATTATGAGAAATTTAGCACAACTTATTTTGGTATTGTTCTGCCTCAGCCTACCTATAGCTTTGCAGGCACAGAAGAAGAATGACGACAGCCGATACTTGGCAGGTGCCGTACCCGAAGTAAACGGTAAAGTAGTATTTACCCGAGAATTCAGCATTCCCGGCATGACACAGGACGAGATATACAACCGCATCACGAAATGGATGGATGCCCGTCTGAAGAAGAACAAAAACAACAGCCGGATAGTATTCACAGACAAGGATAAAGGCCAGATAGTAGGAATGGGAGAAGAATGGATTGTATTCTCGTCGTCTGCCCTGTCACTGGACCGCACCGAAATACATTATCAGCTTTCTGCCGTGTGCCAGCCCGAAAAGTTTACATTCGAACTGGAAAAGATTCGCTACGAATACCGCGAGGGCAAAGAGAAATACGTGGCCGAAGAATGGATTACGGACAAATATGCCCTGAACAAAGCGAAGACCAAACTGGTGCGCGGCCTTGCCAAATGGCGTAGAAAAACCGTGGACTTTGCCGATGGCATCGCCCAGGAAGTTACGGAAGCCTTGAGTGCCACTCCGGAAGCTGAAGAAAGAGCACTTGCCGAAAAGGCTGAAAAGGAAGCCAAACGGAGTGCCATACCTTCGGGTCCGGTGGTAGTGACTCCCAAACAGCCGGTAGTAGAAAACAAGCCCGAAGCAAGGGTGAAAGAGTTACAGCCGACTCCTGCCGACAATGGCTATAAGGAAGTAGCTCCCGATAAACTGTCGAGCAACCTCATCCAGATGGGTTCCGGCAAGTTGGTCATCGCCATCAATGCCAATACATCCAAGGAAGTCACGATAACAGCCAATGCCGGAGGTTCGTTAGGCAAGACATCAGGCAAGCCTGTTGTGTTCAGCTTCCTCTCGCCCGACCAGCCCTACAAACAAATGGAAAAGGCAGACACCTACACCGTACGCTTCTATCCTGCCGGACAAGATGAGCCTTCCGTCATACTGGAATGCCAAAAGCGCCCGTCGCAGGAACCGATGGAGGGACAACCGAGAATGTACGTAGGAGAGATACTGAAAGCAAAAGTAAAGCAATAAATTCTATTTAAAAAGACGAACGAAAAACAAAGAATTGCATGAGTATAGAAGATGCCATGATGGGCGGTATTATCTTCAAAGGTAAAAAGGATAAGCCCAAAGAAGAAAACAAAATAAAGACCAAAGCCAAAAAGAAAACGTATATCACCGGTCTGCACGGTTCGGGAGCCGCCAAGATGAAAGCCGAAATCCGCCGCAAACGTGCCAACAGACATAAGAAGTAAAGAAAGAAGTATGATAAATACCGGATTACTTTCTCCGGAAAAAGACCCGATGGGCGCTGCTATTGCCGACTATGCACGTCGGCATAAAGCAGACCGTCTACGGGTGTTTTCCTCCCAATTCGACGAAGACGAGATACCCGTCCGCGAACTGTTTCGTACTGAAAAACAAATGCCTCTGTTGGAACGGACAGCCCTAAGCCTAGCCAAAGGAAAGATATTGGACGTAGGTGCCGGAAGTGGTTGCCACAGCTTGGCCTTGCAGGAGGCAGGAAAAGAAGTATATGCCATCGACATTTCCCCACTGTCAGTAGAAGTCATGAAGCAACGAGGCGTACGTCATGCTACACAGACTAACCTGTTTGATGAACGTTTCTGCGATTCCTATGATACCATCCTGATGCTGATGAACGGCTCGGGAATCATCGGAAAGCTAGAGAATCTACCTGTTTTCTTCCAGAAAATCAAGCAACTATTACGTCCGGGCGGCTGCGTCTATATGGATTCCAGCGACCTGAAATACCTGTTCGAGGAAGAAGATGGTAGCTTTGTCATCGACTTAGCCGGCGATTACTACGGGGAAGTCGATTTCCGGATGCAGTATAAGGATGTGGTGGGCGACGGTTTCGATTGGCTATACATCGACTTCCAGACATTGGCACTTTATGCAGCAGAGAATGGCTGCAAAGCAGAGTTGGTGAAGGAAGGAAAGCATTATGATTATCTGGCGAAGATTACCATCGCATAAGGACATAAAAAACGAGCCAGTTCTCACGAACCACTCGCCTCCTGTAAGAAAAGCCCTAAAGGCTTTTCTTTTTTTCTTTCTTGCGTCAATTTGTTAACCTAAAAATCAATCTTCTTTTTACCTCTAATAAAAAACATACCTATTACCTAATGAAAACTCAATCTTATAACTTTTACCTTTACTAATTACCTAATAACATAATTATATCATGAAAAACTCTTTTCAATCTTTTTACCTAATAACTAATAACCTACTATTGAAAACTAAA
>JAUNJD010000031.1 GCA_030523205.1 Bacteroides sp. | reverse complement strand
GAAAATAGGGAAAGCGGACTGCAAAAATCGACAGAAAACCCTACTTCAGCGATAGAAACTCCCGAAACTTCCATCCGTTTTGCAATCCATCGACAGACAACCTACATTTGCATCAGTAAAAAACCAAAGAACATCGAAGTATGACGAACGTAAAAAGATTGACAGTGATTATGCTCTGCATGGCAGGTAGCACGTGGACGTCCGGTCTGTATGCCCAGGAAGCGACCGATGCACAAGACACCACTGAGCAAACGGCCGATACCCTGCCGTCGCAGTGGGACTTGCAGACGTGCATCGACTACGCCTTGCAGCAGAACATCACTATCCGCAAGAACCGCCTCAGCGCAGAAAGTGCTCAGGTGGACGTGAAGACAGCCAAAGCCGCTCTCTTCCCCAGCCTGTCGGCTAGCATTAGCCAACGTATCGTGAACCGTCCGAAAAGTGAATCGGGTACCATCATCGACGGTGATAACATCAGCACCACCCAAAGCAAAACGACCTACAACGGTAGCTATGGCATCGATGCAAACTGGACCCTCTACAACGGCGGCAAACGACTGAACACCATCAAACAGCAGAAACTGAACAACCGCATTGCTGAACTGACGGTAGCCGAAAGCGAGAACACCATCCAAGAAAGCATTGCACAGAACTACATACAGATTCTGTATTCTGCCGAAGCCGTGAAAGTAAACGAAGCCACACTGGAAGTGAGCCAAGCCGAGTACGACCGCGGAAAGGCCTTGTTCGAAGCCGGAAGCATCGCCAAGAGCGACTTGGCCCAGTTGGAAGCACAAGTAAGCTCGGACAAGTACAACTTGGTTACCTCGCAGGCCACGCTGGAGGATTACAAGCTGCAACTGAAGCAACTGCTCGAACTGGACGGTGAGCTGGAAATGAACCTCTACATTCCTTCTTTGGGCGACGACAATGTACTTCTGCCCCTGCCTTCGAAGACAGATGTTTATCAGTCGGCTCTCTCCTTGCGTCCGGAAATCGAATCGAGCAAGCTGAGCGTAGAAACGGCCGACCTTGACATCAAGATAGCTAAGGGTGGATACCTGCCTACACTGAGCCTGACGGCCGGTATCGGTACCAACCATACCAACGGTAGCGACTACACCTTCAGCGAACAAATCAAGCAGAACTGGGACAACTCCATCGGCCTCTCGCTGAGCATCCCCATCTTCAGCAACCGCGAAAACAAGAGTGCCGTAGAAAAGGCCAAGATACAGAAGATGAGCAGTGAGCTCGACCTGCTGGATCAGCAGAAGACACTGTACAAGACCATCGAAAGCCTGTGGCTTGATGCCAACAGCGCACAGAAGCGTTACGCCGCAGCCGTGGAACAACTGAAGAGCACGCAGACTAGCTACGACCTGGTGCAGGAACAGTTCAATCTGGGCATGAAGAATACAGTAGAACTGCTGACAGAGAAGAGCAGCCTGCTCAGCGCACAGCAAGAGATGCTGGAGGCCAAGTATATGACCATACTGAATATGCAATTGCTGAAGTTCTATCAAGGAGAAAGAATTGAATTATAATAGAAATAACAAATAAAGGTAGTCATGAACAAAAAGAAAATTATCCTCATTGTTATAGCCGCCGTCATCGTGATTGGCGGAGGGATATGGCTCTTGGGAGGCAGTAAGGCTAAGAGTAAGGTGACATTTGCCACAGCCACTGTCAGCAAAGGCGAGATATCCGAATCTATAACAGCCACGGGAAGCATCGAGCCGGTAACGGAAGTAGAAGTTGGTACCCAGGTCAGCGGTATCATCGACAAGATCTACGTGGATTACAACTCCGTAGTGACCAAAGGTCAACTCATCGCTGAGATGGACCGCGTAACTCTGCAAAGCACACTGGCATCGCAGCAAGCCGCATACGACGGTGCCAAGGCTGCACTTGAATATCAGGAGAAGCTGTACAACCGCAACAAGACTCTGTACGAGAAGCAGCTTATCAGCGACACGGCCTACGAAGAGGTTGTCTATAACTACAAGACGGCTAAGAGCAACTTCGACACCGCAGCCGCCAACTTGGCCACAGCCGAACGTAACCTGTCATACGCTACTATCACCTCCCCCATCGACGGTGTAGTCATCAGCCGCGACGTGGAAGAAGGACAGACCGTAGCATCCGGCTATGAAACTCCGACCCTGTTCACCATCGCTGCCGACCTGACGCAGATGCAGGTAGTGGCCGACGTAGATGAAGCCGACATAGGCGGTGTAGAAGAAGGTCAGCGCGTGACGTTCACCGTAGATGCTTACCCCAACGACACCTTCACCGGTGTGGTTAAGCAAATTCGTCTGGGTGAGTCTTCCGAAAGCTCCAGCAGCTCTTCTTCATCGACCACAGTTGTGACCTACGAAGTTGTCATCACTACCGAGAACCCCGACTTTAAGCTGAAACCCCGCTTGACAGCCAATGTCAACATCTACACCATCGACCGCAACGACGTGCTTTGCGTACCGGCCCGTGCCCTGCGCTTCACGCCCGAGAAACCGCTTATCAGCGATACAGACGTTGTAGTAGATTGTGAAGGCGAAAACAAGGTATGGACCCGTCAAGGCAACACCTTCACTGCCCATGCTGTGGAAATCGGCATCACGAACGGCATCAACACCGAAATTATCAGTGGTGTGACCGAAGGAATGGAAGTCATCACTGAAGCTACCCTCGGTACCAGTGCAGCAACGACTACCGAAGCCACTACCAGCAGCGACAGCGAACGTAGCCCGTTCATGCCCAGCCCTCCGGGAAGCAACAAGAAGAAAAGCAGTAAATAAAAATTTTAAATTCTAGATTTTGAATTTTAAATTATGAGTTCACTCAGGCTTTACCTCCTCAGCGAAGCGAAGCGTGGTGATACCTCAATACTACATGCGAAACTTCAATAATAAACTCAAAAAACTCAAATCAGAATGAGCAAAGTAGTCATTGAACTTCAAAACATAAAGCGAAACTTCCAGGTGGGAGACGAAACGGTACATGCCCTGCGTGGCGTATCGTTCAGCATCACCGAAGGAGAGTTCGTCACCATCATGGGTACTTCTGGCTCGGGAAAATCAACGTTGCTGAACATCCTCGGATGTCTGGACACGCCTACCAGCGGCGAATATCTCTTGGACGGCATCGCCGTGCGCACCATGAGCAAGCCTCAGCGTGCCATCCTGCGCAACCGCAAGATTGGGTTCGTATTCCAGAACTACAACCTGCTGGCCAAGACCACTGCCGTGGACAACGTAGAGCTGCCCCTGATGTACAACTCGGCTGTATCGGCCGCCGAACGCCGCCAACGCTCCATCGAGGCGTTGAAGGCCGTAGGCTTGGGCGACCGGTTGGAGCACAAATCCAACCAAATGTCCGGTGGACAGATGCAGCGTGTGGCCATCGCCCGTGCCCTGGTGAACAATCCTGCCGTTATCCTGGCCGACGAGGCCACAGGTAACCTGGATACCCGCACCTCTTTCGAGATTTTGGTTCTGTTCCAGAAGCTGCACGCCGAAGGACGTACCATCATCTTCGTGACTCACAATCCCGAAATTGCCCAGTACAGCAGCCGCAACATCGTGCTGCGCGACGGACAGGTAAAGGATGATACTACCAACAACAACATTTTGGATGCGGCCGTCGCACTGGCTGCATTGCCTAAACAGGAGGACGAACCATGAACGGAACAAACCTTTTCAAAATAGCCCTGCGGGCCTTGAACAACAACAAGCTGCGTGCTTTCCTCACCATGCTGGGTATCATCATCGGTGTGGCATCCGTTATCACCATGCTTGCCATCGGACAAGGTTCGAAGAAGAGCATTCAGGCACAGATTTCCGAGATGGGTTCCAACATCATCATGATTCATCCGGGTGCCGAGATGCGTGGCGGTGTGCGTCAGGATGCCGACGATATGCAGACGCTGAAACTGGCCGACTACGAAGCTTTGCGCGACGAGACCAATTTTTTGGCTGCCGTAAGCCCCAACGTATCGTCTGCCGGACAGCTCATCGCAGGCAACAACAACTATTCCTCGTCCGTAACAGGTGTGAGTGCCGATTACCTTGAAATCCGTCAGCTGACTGTAGAGAATGGAGAGATATTCAGCGACGACGACATACGTACATCGGCCAAAGTCTGCATCATCGGTAAGACCATCCAAGACTACCTCTTCCCTAACGGCGAAGACCCGATAGGACGTGTCATCCGTCTGAATCAGGTGCCTTTCCGCGTGATTGGCGTACTCAAGTCGAAGGGCTACAACTCCATGGGACAAGACCAAGACGACGTTGTATTGGCCCCTTACACCACGGTGATGAAACGTCTGTTGGCGCAGACCTACTTGAGCGGCATCTTTGCCTCCGCCCTCAGCGAAGACATGACGGACAATGCCACCGACGAAATTACCACCATCCTGCGTCGCAACCACAAGCTGAAAGATGATGCTGACGACGACTTCAGCATCCGTAGCCAGCAAGAGCTCAGCTCCATGCTGAACTCTACCACCGACTTGATGACCACGCTGTTGGCCTGTATTGCCGGTATATCGCTGGTGGTTGGTGGTATTGGTATCATGAACATCATGTATGTATCGGTGACGGAACGTACACGCGAGATTGGTCTGCGTATGAGTGTGGGTGCCCGCGGTGTTGACATTCTGAGCCAGTTCCTCATCGAAGCCATCCTTATCAGTATCACGGGTGGTCTCATCGGAGTGATTGTGGGTTGCGGAGCCTCTTACATCGTGAAGAACGTAGCCCATTGGCCCATCTACATCCAGACGTGGAGCGTATTCCTTTCCTTCGCTGTATGTACGGTGACCGGCGTGTTCTTCGGCTGGTATCCGGCCAAGAAGGCCGCCGACCTCGACCCGATTGATGCTATACGCTACGAATAAGCAATCATCATAGGTTTCCATCGAATCAGGAGTCGGCAGACACTGCAAGTCCGGCTCCTGATTCCTATTCATAAAGCAACTGTTTCCACCCGCCTTCTCATGCTTTTGCATGAAAGAAAACATTCTTTTTAAAGAAAGAAAGCATACCTTCATCATAAAACACTATCTTTGCATCGCTATGAACAAACTGAACGCTTCCTCCCGCCCCCACATCGTTGAAGCCCTGATACACATCATCGGCTGGGGAATCGTCTTTGCCTTCCCCTTCATCATGATGACCCGCAGTGGCATGACTATCACGTGGCAGGATTACCTGCACCACGGCAGCATCGTGCCCATCTCATTTTTGATAGTGTTCTACGTCAATTACTTCGTACTGATTCCACGCTATCTGTTCGAGGGACGCACCAAGGAATATCTATTGCTGAACGTACTGCTGATACTTGCCACCACGGCGGCAGCCCACCTTTGGCAAGAATTCAGCTTCCACTATGGCAATGGCAACCACGAAGACCGGCCGGCCGGCCCGCCACGCTGGGTGTTCATCACGCGCGACATCTTCTCCATGATACTGACCACCGGACTGAGTGCCGCCATCCGCTTGAGCGGACGATGGGTACAGGTAGAAGCAGCCCGCCGCGAAGCCGAAAAGAGCCGTGCCGAGGCCGAACTGAAAAACCTGCGCAATCAGCTGAACCCTCACTTCCTGCTCAATACGCTGAACAACATCTATGCCCTCATCGCCTTCGACTCCGACAAGGCACAGGCTGCCGTCCAAGAGCTGAGCCGACTGCTACGCCACGTGCTCTACGACAATCAGCAGAGCTTCGTCACGCTGGGCAAGGAAATGGACTTCATACGCAACTATATCGAACTGATGCGCATCCGGCTTTCGTCCAACGTAACAGTCGAGACGCAGTTCGACGTACGTCCCGACAGCCGTACGGAGATTGCCCCGCTCATCTTCATCTCGCTGATAGAAAATGCCTTCAAACATGGCATCTCGCCCACCGAGCCCAGCTACATTCGCATTCACTTCAGCGAAAATATGCAAGAAGTGCGTTGCGACATACGCAACAGCTATCACCCCAAGACCGAAACCGACAAGAGCGGAAGCGGCATCGGGCTGGAGCAGGTACGCAAGAGATTGGAACTGACCTACCCCGGACAATACGACTGGAAACAGGGAGTCAGCGAAGACAAGACAGAATATCAGTCCACGCTAATAATCAACGTTTAACCCATAGATATAATTATGACCCTGAATTGTGCAATAGTAGATGACGAACCTCTGGCATTGAACCTCTTGGAAAGCTATGTCAAGAAGACCCCCTTCCTCGTGCTGACCGGAAAATACTCCAGCGCAGTGCAAGCCATGAAGGAGCTGCCGGGACAACACGTAGACCTTCTTTTTCTGGACATACAGATGCCGGAATTGAATGGCTTGGAATTTTCAAAGATGGTGGACTCGCATACGCGCATCATCTTCACCACAGCCTTCGGACAGTATGCCATCGACGGCTATAAGGTGAATGCCCTCGACTATCTGCTGAAGCCCATCTCCTACGTTGACTTCCTGCAAGCTGCTAACAAGGCCGTGCAATGGTTCGAACTGCTGCAACAACCCAAAGAAGAAATTGACAGCATCTTTGTCAAGAGCGAATACAAACTGGTACAAATAGAGCTAAAGAACATTCTCTACGTAGAAGGTCTGAAGGATTATATCAAGATATACGAAGACGGAATCTCCAAACCGATACTGTCACTGATGAGCATGAAGGCCATGGAAGAGTTGCTTCCCCCCAGCCGATTCATGCGTGTACATCGGTCGTACATCGTTCAGAAAGATAAGATACGCATCATCGACCGCGGGCGCATCGTTTTTGGCAAGAACTACATTCCCATTAGCGACAGCTACAAGCAGGCTTTCCAAGAATTTTTGGACCAACGTAGCCGTTAAAATGCCTGTTTCGCAGATATTTTGCAAAAATTTGTCGATTTTTCCTAATATTCTATTGCGTATTAAAATATCTTTGCTTACCTTTGCATCGAACAGATAGGAGTTGTGAAACTCCCCCAATAGAATAGTTTAGTTAAGTCTAGTTTAGTTTTTGTGTAAGCACTTCCTTCGTAAGCGAACGAAAGGAAGTGCTTTATTTTTAGGCAGTTACGAATTAAGATGTATTAAAACTGTGCAAACTAACCTTAAAATTTCGCAGCGGGCTGCAAGATTTAATTGTCGGAAAATTGTCGGACAGTGATTTTTTCGGGTTTGTAATTGTCCCAAGAAATTCTTACAAGCAGTATGGCAACATTGAAACTATGTTAATCCTCATCCTTTGAGGAAACCCATAGAAACAAATGAAGCAGCTTGAGCGTTTCATACCGATTCGCTCAACCTGCTTCATACATCCTTCCATAAAAGTTCGCTATGCGCTACAATCATGCTCCATACATCCGAGCCTTCAGTTCTTTAATGTGGTCGGAAGTAATATACTCGTCATATTCCATCATCTTGTCTATGATGCCGTTGGGTGTCAGTTCGATGATGCGATTGGCTACGGTCTGTATGAATTCGTGGTCGTGAGACGAGAAGAGGATGTTACCCTTGTAGATTTTCAGGTTGTTGTTGAAGGCCTGAATGGATTCCAAATCCAAGTGATTAGTGGGTGTATCCAAAATCAGACAGTTGGCATTGCGCAGCTGCATACGGGCAATCATACAGCGCATCTTCTCACCTCCGGACAGTACGCTTGCCTTCTTCAGAACCTCTTCGCCCGAAAAAAGCATACGGCCCAAGAAACTCTTCATATATACCTCGTTGCCTTCGCCAAACTGGCTCAACCAATCCACAAGATTCAAATCGGTGTTGAAGAACGAAGTATTGTCAAGCGGCAAATAAGCGGTAGTGATGGTGACGCCCCAATTATAACTTCCGGCATCGGGCTTCATGTTGCCATTGATGATTTCGAACAGGGCCGTCATGGCACGCGGATCGCGGGACAGGAATACAATCTTATCTCCCTTCTCTACGTTGAAGTTCACGTCGTGGAACAGCACGGTGCCGTCTTCCAGCGTCTTCGACAGACCGGACACTTCCAAAATCTGGTTACCCGGTTCGCGTTCGGGGGTAAAGATGATACCCGGATACTTGCGCGATGAAGGCTTGATTTCTTCTATATTCAATTTCTCCAGCATCTTCTTGCGGCTGGTAGTCTGCTTGCTCTTGGCTACGTTGGCACTGAATCGACGAATGAATTCCTCCAGTTCTTTCTTCTTCTCTTCGGCCTTGGCCTTCTGATTCTGCTGCTGACGCAGAGCCAGCTGACTGGATTGGTACCAGAAGCTGTAGTTTCCGGCAAAGAGGTTAATCTTGCCGTAGTCAATATCCACCGTATGTGTGCAGACTGAATCGAGAAAGTGACGGTCGTGGCTAACCACCAATACGGTATGCTCAAACTCGGCCAAATAGTCTTCCAGCCAAGTCACGGTCTCCATATCCAAGTCGTTGGTAGGCTCGTCCAGCAGCAAGTTATCGGGATTGCCAAACAAGGCCTGCGCCAACATGACACGTACCTTTTCCTTGTTATTCAACTCACTCATCAGCACGTAGTGTTTATCTTCCTTGATGCCCAAACCGCTAAGCAAGGCAGCTGCGTCACTCTCGGCATTCCAGCCGTCGAGCTCGGCAAACTTTTCTTCCAGTTCCGAAACTTTCAAGCCGTCTTCATCGGTGAAATCCTCTTTGGCATACAGGGCTTCACGCTGCTTCATGATGTCCCACAAAATAGTGTGCCCCATCATTACGGTATCCATCACCGTAAATGCATCCCACTTGAAGTGGTCCTGACTGAGGACGGAAAGGCGTTCGCCCGGTCCAAGGGTAATGGAACCGGTAGTGGGGTCCAAGTCACCGGAAATGGTGCGCAAGAAGGTTGACTTACCAGCACCGTTAGCACCGATAATTCCGTAGCAATTACCACTAGTAAACTTTAGATTGACGTCGTTAAACAACACTCTTTTACCAAACTGTACCGAAACATTCGAGACTGTAATCATCTTTGTAGTCTTATGAATTTTATGATTTATACCTATTATTCTGCAAATTGTGGCTGCAAAGATAGGTATTTTTCCACGAATAGACGCAGTCGGGCGCTGTCAATCTGACATAAAAGTATTACCTTTGCGGCGTTTTCCCAGGAAACAGTCATTTTGGCAAAGTTTTTGTGGTGGCATTTCTGTCATTTAGAAACACCGAAGTGGAAAGACAATGAAAATAAAATCATTTTATAAGAACAAAAAGCATCATTACAATATGGACTCAAAAGAAAAAGAAACCAGCAGAGAAGAAGAGTTGAAAACTCAAGAAGCTCAGAACGAGCAGAAAGAAGAAACCGCTGAACAGGAAACTGCACAGCAGGAAGAAGCCGTTCCCCTGACCGAAGAGGAAAAGCTGACTCAGGAACTGGAAAAGGCAAATGCCCTAATCGAAGAGCAGAAAGACAAATACCTGCGCTTGTCGGCCGAGTTTGACAACTACCGCAAACGCACCATGAAGGAAAAAGCGGAACTGATTCTGAACGGTGGCGAAAAGAGCATCAGCAGCATACTGCCCATCGTAGATGACTTGGAACGAGCCATCAAAAACATGGAAAAAGCCACTGATGTAGCAGCCGTGAAGGAAGGTGTGGAACTGATTTATAACAAATTCATGTCCGTGCTGGGGCAAAATGGAGTAAAGGTAATAGAGACCAAAGAGAAACCGCTCGATACCGATTACCACGAAGCCATAGCCGTAATCCCTGCCCCCGAAGAGTCGTTAAAAGGAAAGATTCTGGACTGTGTGCAGACTGGCTACACACTGAATGAAAAAGTAATCCGCCATGCCAAAGTGGTAGTCGGAGAATAACATAAAGAGACAACAGAAGAGACTGTATGGAAAAAAGAGATTACTACGAAGTATTAGGCGTTGAGAAGAACGCATCGGCAGACGAGATAAAGAAGGCTTACCGCAAGAAAGCCATTCAGTATCATCCGGACAAGAATCCGGGTGACAAGGAAGCCGAAGAAAAGTTCAAGGAGGCAGCAGAAGCCTACGAAGTGCTGAGCAACCCCGACAAGCGTGCCCGCTACGACCAATTCGGCCATGCAGGTATGGGCGGTGCAGCCGGCAACGGTGGTCCGTTCGGTGGCGGATATGGTTCGGGGATGTCAATGGATGACATATTCTCCATGTTCGGTGACATCTTTGGCGGACACGGAGGAGGCTTCAGCGGATTTGGTGGAGGCTTCGGTGGTGGAAGCACACAGCAACGACGTTACCGCGGCTCCGACCTGCGTGTGAAGGTGAAGCTGAACCTGAAGGACATCTCAACGGGAGTTGAAAAGAAGTTCAAACTGAAAAAATACGTTCCATGCAGCCACTGTCACGGTACAGGTGCCGAAGGTAACGGAGGCACGGAGACGTGTCCGAACTGTAAGGGTAGCGGTACGGTTATCCGCAATCAGCAGACTATCTTGGGTACCATGCAGACACGCACCACGTGCCCCACTTGCGGTGGCGAAGGCCGAATCATCAAAAACAAATGTAAGGAGTGCGCCGGCGAAGGCATCGTGTATGGCGAAGAAGTAGTAACGGTAAAGATTCCTGCAGGCGTAGCTGAAGGTATGCAACTCTCGATGGGTGGCAAGGGTAATGCCGGTAAGCACAACGGTGTGCCGGGCGACTTGCTCATCTTGGTAGAAGAAGAGGCTGACAAGGAACTGATTCGCGATGAAAACGATTTGATATACAACCTTCTCCTCAGCTTCCCGACCGCTGCCTTGGGTGGCACCGTAGAAATACCGACCATCGATGGCAAAGTGAAGGTGAAGATTGAACCGGGTACACAGCCGGGCAAAGTGCTGCGTCTGCGTGGTAAGGGATTACCTAGTGTAAACGGATATGGCACAGGCGACTTGCTGGTCAACGTCAGCATCTATGTGCCTGAGACACTTACCAAGGACGAGAAAAAAGCATTGGAATCAATGGAAGGGTCGGATAACTTCAAGCCCAATACTTCTATCAAAGAAAAGATTTTCAAGAAGTTCAGAAGTTTATTCGATTAAGTTTCTTTGTCCCTCAGCAAAAAGACACAGAAGCATAGAGAATAAATAAAAAAGAGAACATAGAGAAAGATTGCAATAGGCACGGATGGCACGAACTTTCACGGATTTACATTTTACTCCGTGTTTCCATGTGCCATCCGTGCCTAAAACATATCTAGAATCACAGTTCTCTCCTACTCCATTCAACAATCATCATTCACCATAATAGCCCATGAAAACTACCTTGCTTGTCGTAGGACGAACCGTAGAGCAACATTTCATCACTGCCATCAACGACTATGTGCAACGCACGAAACGTTACCTGTCCTTTGAATTGGAAGTCATTCCGGAACTGAAGAATACCAAAAGCCTCTCCATGGAAGTGCAGAAAGAGAAAGAAGGCGAACTGATACTGAAAGCCCTGCAACCGGGGGATGTAGTGGTCCTGCTCGACGAAGGAGGAAAAGAAATGCGCTCCATAGAGTTTGCCGACTATATGAAGCGCAAGATGAATACGGTGAACAAACGGTTGGTTTTCATCATCGGAGGGCCTTACGGATTCTCACCCAAAGTCTATGAAGCGGCTCACGAGAAGATGTCGCTCTCACGCATGACATTCTCACATCAGATGGTGAGGCTCATCTTCGTAGAACAGCTGTACCGAGCCATGACGATACTGAACAACGGACCGTATCACCACGAATAAGCCCCAGCCTTATCAGGAACGCGACACCTGAAATCCCAAAGTAGAAAGGGACATCTCAACAAAACGTGCACGCGGATTGGGTGCGTTCTGTGTCAGTATCTCGCGGATACGTACGGCTGCCTGTGGGTCTTTGGCCACCATATAAAGATACCCACCACCACCGGCTCCGGGGAGCTTGTAACCCAATGTATAATCTTTTATCAGACGGATAATGGCTTCCACTGCCGGAGGATTCGTTCCACTGTCCAAGGCCTTGTTCTGCAACCACGATTTGCCTACCAAGGCTCCGTATGCCGTGAAGTCATTGCGCTGAATGGCTTCGGCCATATCCAGTGCATGTACTTTCATCTCGTTCAGCAAAGCCAAGTGTGAAGAAGAGTTCAGGAACATGGAACGAACAATCTCTGCCAAGATGCCTTTGGCTGTACGCGTGATGCCCGTATAATACAGCAAATGACAGTCGCGGTAATCGGGATGCGTAAACAGGTGATCGGGCAACCAACGCACCAAAGGATGCTGTGCAAATCCGGCTTCGGTCTGCAACAGTTTGATGCCTTGCAACACACCGCCATATTGATCTTGCCAGCCACCGCCGGTAGTAAGCAATTGCTCCAAAGCCAAGGTGCGCCGACAGATTTCATTCTTGTCCCACATCAGTCCACAGAAATCACTCAGCGAACCCAATACGGTAGAAGCCAGTATAGAGCTTGTGCCCAGTCCGGAACCGGCAGGAATAGCCGAGAGCAAGGTAATCTCCAGTCCCGTGCCAAATGCCTCCAACAGCTTCTCCAACGATGGATAGGCTTCTTCGGAGAAGGCAGGTACAAAACCGGCCAACGCCAATGCTGCTTTCGGAATGGAGAAAGGAGAGCCAACTTTACCATAATCCAGAAGTTCGTCGAAAGTAGTCACTACCTCCATAGCACCCATATCAATGGAGCGCAACACAACGTGAAATTCCTTGCAAGGTTTGACGTACACCTGCAACGGCTGCTGCCCATTCATCTCGATGGCAATGTTCACTACATTACCTCCGGCAAAAAGTGAATAAGGAGGAGTATCGGTCCAGCCTCCCGCTACATCTATACGGACAGGGCTTCGGCCCCAAACAATCTGATCGCTATAAACATTGAGACGCGGACGACTTTTGTGTTCGTACATATCGGCCAGCAAACCTTCGCGCAACAGGCCGAAGGCTGCTTGTTCATCGACCTTGAAATCGGCGTTATCCAACTGCTGGATACGGGCACGCAACATATGGTTATGAATCCGCTGCATCAAAGGAGCATCGTCAGACAACACATCCGGCGAGGCCAAGCCATACTGATGGAATTCTTCGGCTACGTCAGCCAAATCGAGCTGGTAGAAAACGCTTTTCTCATAGTTGCGCGACAACACTTCCCAATTGCCTTTCCGAAATTGTCCGCGCTGGGCATAGAGGGTACTCAAATCGGCCTGAGCTGAAATTTCATCGGCAGAGAGACGTCGGCTATGTTGCCAAATGGCCTTACCTTCGGCCAAGGCAGGTTCGGCAATCATCCATCGAAGTACCTTTCCCATCGACTCCACATCGGCCACTACGGGGAAGAGAGAGGCAGCCTGTAAGTCATCCGTTCGTCCGGTCCATTCGTTCCATGCAAGGCCACGTTCCGACAGCCAATCGGAGAAAGGACGCCCCATAAAGAGAGTGGAAGCATCGTGCAAGTCTCCCTTGAACACATCATCGAATCCGTAAGGACGCACAGCCCATTGATTGTCGCCCACAGGAACAACATCTACACATACGCCATCGGGCAAAGCCAACATCCAATCGTTGCAAGGCACGCCGGTCACAATCTGACGAGCCCCCAATGTCCAATGCTGACCAATGCAACTGTTTTCAATCCACAGATTGTCATTCTTGCCCGAGAGAGGGATGTGCACTTCAGCGTTCTGGACGAAAATGGCGGGATTGGGCTTCACCTTGCGGTGCATAATCTGGCGTTGGTCGAAAACCTTGTTCTGCAAAGTGACAGTGGATGACAACAACTCGCGGCTCGTGCCATAGTGATAGAATTCACCACCCGGCAGGGGCAAGATGGCCACAGACAGGTCATTCAGTTCGGCATCAGCAATACGCGGATGATTGCCCAACGAAAGACCGAAGTCGGAATATAGGTCATAGTATTTCAGGTCTGCATAAGGAACCTCTTCGGATGCAACGACCCCTTCCTTCTGCGAACGCTTCATCAACAAATCTACGGCACGGTCGCTTAACAGCCATATGCCGATATCCATCAGGAAAAGATGCGTTTTCGACAAATCTTCCAGTTCTGTCAGTGAAGGTTTCTGAAGCATAAAGTCGAGGGCTTCCGGCTGATTACGGTCGGAAACGAATACACCATGATGGGTAGCCAATACCGGATCAACCCACAGGCCGTAGCACACAACATCTACATCCGGAATGCTCTGCAAAGGTTTTTCGGCGCGGATATACACATCTCCACTGGCAATCAGCGTACGCAGTCCGGCAGGGGCTTGCGTCATGATTCGTTCGTATAACGGCAGCTGCAAGGAAAGTAGATTCTGCCCTAACTTTTGGCCACGCGCCCAGCGGAATACGGGTATCGGTGTCAGCACTTTCCCCGACGGAGCATATCCGGGCAAGCGGCGACTCTGCCCACCGGCATGAAGCAGGATGCGTTTGTCCGATGCATCATCTCCATCCTTACGAGCTTTGCTCCACTCACGCAGAAGCCAGGTTGTTCCTCCACCCGACCCCAGCTTCATACCTACCGGGTCGGACGTACAGAACCATTCTTCACGGTTTACTTGTTCTAGTTCATAGAATGCCGAGACCAAATTGGGCGGCAATGACAATAATTTCTGCATATCAATGAATTAATTTCGAATATTAGTTACTGCAAAATAAAGCAATCTCCGGCAATTTTCATAAATAGTTGAAAGTTTTCTTGGTTCATATTGCAACAACGTTAAAAAATATTCCTACATTAGCGCACGATTAATAAACTTTTATAGAAAGTTACTTATGAAATATCTATTACTATTCCTTTGTTGCCTTCTATCCAGCATATTGCTTGCGGATAATGTTCCGGTAGAACAAGCGCAGGCACTGGCTGTGAAATTCTTTCAAACAAGTACGCAAACCCGGAACGCTTCTCCTGCATTACAATTGGTATGGAATGGTGAAGAAGATGAAGTGACAAGCCGCACTTCGACCACCGCTCCTGCTTTCTATGTCTTTAACCGGACAGACACCGATGGCTTTATCATCATTGCGGGCGATGACATTGCCATGCCCGTACTAGGTTATTCCTTCGAACACAGTTTCCGAACAGAAAAGATGCCGGTAAACCTGAAAGGTTGGTTGAAAGGGATACGTACACAAATCAACAAAGCACGAGCCAATCAGGCAACAACATCCTCATCGACGGCACAGGCTTGGAAAGCCGTCAATGGGAACGAAGTTGGAAATGTGGAAATATCGCTGGAGACAGCCGACTGGAATCAGGACTCTCCCTACAATGACCAATGCCCGACCATCAACGGTGAAAGAGCTGTAACCGGATGTGTAGCAACCGCCATAGCTATCGTCATGAGATACCATCAATGGCCGGAACAAGGAGAAGGCACCCTGCCCTCTTACCAATACACATCAGAGGGTCAGACCATAAATATCGAGGCTGTGGAACTGGGGCATACTTACGATTGGAGCAATATGCCTTTGCAGTACAATTCATATTCCTCATCTGAAGCCAAACAACAAGTGGCAACCTTGATGCGCGATTGTGGCACCATGGTAGAAGCCAGTTACGGAACATCTTCCACAGGCGCATATACCTATAAAGTTGCACCGGCTTTAGTGACTTATATGAAGTATGACAAGAGTATCCAATATCTGTCACGTGAATGGTACTCGGATGATGAATGGCACCAAATTCTAAAGCAAGAAATGGCAACCAATGGTCCGATTTTATACAATGGCTATAACGCTGAAGCCGGACACCAATTCGTCCTTGATGGATGCACCAGCCTCAATTACTTCAGCGTCAACTGGGGATGGAGCGGCAGTTGCAACGGATATTATTTGCTTTCGGCCCTGAATCCGAGCCAACAAGGCATTGGAGGTAGTTCCGATGGATACAACATTGACCAAGGTGCTGTAATCGGCCTCAAGAAAACAACCGATAATTCAACATACGAGGATATACTTGTGCTGGCAAGAGCAACCAAAGGAGGTACCGGACTTTATACTACGGAAGAAAATTTCCAAACCAACAAATCGTTTACCTTGCAAGCATCCTACGTTTTCAATTATGGCATCCGGACGTTCAACGGGGAGGTAATCGCCACCTTATTTGACAAGCATGGCAATGTCAAAGAGGACATCAGCGATGCCATTACAGTGAACTCACTCAATCCGAGATATGGCCGAATTTTAAATATCACCTGCACCATTACCAAAAACATCAAAGGCGGTGACTACATACGCCTGCGATATAAGAGTGGAGATGGCAGTGAATGGAAAATAGTACGAAATAGCGATGACGTAACGGGTGAGATTCTTCTGAAAGAAGAAATACTCAGTCCCGACTCGGCTACTTCTTTTACCTACAACAGGACTGACAAGATCATTCTACTGGAAACCTTGTCAAACATGGGATACAGCTTACAATCCGGCAGCGATGGAAGCACCGTCGTCGAAGGGACAGCCGATGAGGATGGACTCATCTCCATCGACGTAAGCAATCTGAGCGCCGGTTCCTACATACTCATCCTGACCGGAGAGGAAGAAAGCAAAACCATCCGTCTTAAGATAGGAAGTAACCAATGAGAAGATATCTAAATGCAATTACGATGAAAACCGAAATCAATATGAAGACGATACATACATATATACTATGTGTACTGACCTGCCTGACGGTAGTGTCATGTAAAGACGATAATGACGAACCGGTAGACAACAGCGTAGAAGTTTCCTTCACCACCGAAGTGCAAACCCGTGCGCTAACCCAAGTCCTCACCACCGAAACGCTGGAAACAAACGGTGCTTCGCTCAGCCTGTTCGTAGCCGAAAGCAGTACGCTTTCCACCGATAGCGAAATAGCCTCCTACAAGGCTATTCGGCAAAACGACGTATGGAAAGGCAGTCCCTCCATAAAGCTTGACGAAGGAGAACAGAAATACCTATATGCTTTCTATCCTTACACCAGTCAATCGGAGAATCCTGATGCACTCAACATCGAAATAGCCAGTCAGACGGATTATCTGTATTCGGGGAGAGGCATAAAAGTGTCCTATACCTCGCCGACAGCCCAGCTTACCCTCAACCATGCTTTGCCGATACTTGCCTTCCACATCAAAAAGGAAAACTACGACGGCAACGGAGTGTTGCAGCAAATCACGGTGGAGGGTGACGATTTCTATACGGCAGGAACCATACACGTTGTATCGGGAAACATCACACGCACCACGGTAGGCAAATACACAGGCAATTGTTCCGTCACGTTGTCCGCCGATAATCTACAGGAAAACATTCCGGACCTCTTCTGTCTGCCCTTTAGTTCTTCCGGTTCGGACATCAGCGTCACGTTCAAGATAGACGGCGAAGAATATGTATGTACGCTGCCTAAGTACAACATTGGACAAGGCTACAAATATATCTTCCAAGGGGCACTGACGTCCAGAGGTATCACCATGTTCGAGACACCGCAAGTGGTATCATTGAACGATGATAGTGACACCATCACTCAATCCAACCACGGCATATTCGCCGTCACTCATTGCAATGCCGACTTCACGCTTCCCACCTTTGGCGGTACCGACCTTTTAGGTTCTATTGACTGGGGAGACGGTACCACTGAAAGCTACGTTTCAACAGCCCAACATACGTATGATAGTGAAGACGAGAAAACAGTGACTGTAGAACTATGGGGAGTAGAAGAAGTAAGCCTATCCACACTGGAAGGAATCGAAGAGATTGACTTAACCGATTTCTAAAAAAGATTGGGAATAGTATACCTGTTGCCCCGGCAATCATGATAGCACATAGGATGAGACGGGTGTTACAAAATGAAAGAAGCGGATTAGGCGAATCAATGAAGATTGCCTAATCCGCTTCCTTCATATAAAAATTTCTTCTTATTGCAGCCACGTAGTATCCACCGACCAGTCATACGATTGGTAGAAGGTAAGTGTAGAAGAAGAGGTGCTGCTTCGAGAAATGAAAGTAGATACACCGGAAGCGCCATCCATAGAAAACATACCTCCATAGCTTGAATAGTTTCTTGCAGTGGTCTGCCAATAAGGAACCGCGGCATCGAAAGCTGTACGCCAAGTGGTGTAGTCGGCATTTTCACCAGTAAGGTGACTGATCAGACCATCCAAATCATAATAATAGCGTGTGCTGCGACGGTCGTAATACATAATGTCCGAAAGGTTGTTGTCATACTCATAAGCGGATAAAATCTGCTTCGTGGCAGATGCCAAACTCTCCAGATTGGCCGTTGCCATCACAGAGATAGAGACACCTCCGGTCCAGTTTTCATTGCTCATCGGAGTATTTCCGGTATATTTCTCCGCATAGGGCTGATAATAAGCATCCGCTATGCCTTCTGCATAATCGTTTGCCAAGAAAAGAGCGGGAACCACCACCGAATAGTCGGCACCGGGACCGGGAATCTCCGTGGGGGAACCGATGATATAATCCACCTCGTTGCGCAACTCATACGCCACTTCTATCGACGACATGAAACAGGCATCGAACAGGATATAGTCCAAATGATAGCCTGATGTAGATAGGACTTCCTGAAAATCGGCAATGTCCATGGAGGTGCTGTGGTACATTCCTATCGAGCGCGAAGCCGACGTAGAAGCCGGTACCCACCCCTCAGCATGGGAAAGGAATACAAGTCCGTATGATTCAGCCGGATAGAGGGAGAAGGTAGTCTGGATGACACTCAGCATAGTGCTCTGTGACAATGGATTCACATCCGAATAGGAGTAAAGCGTATCGGCCACCACCGTAGAATTTTCGTTCTCCAAACGAATCAAGTAAGAATAGTTGCTGCCACTCAGCTTGCTATATACCAAGAGATTACAATCGGATGAATCAACCGATTTCATTCCTACCTTCATAGAATCGAGATTAACCTTCAGCAAACTGGACAAATCGGAAGCTCCCGAACTCTGATTATCCCCTACCATATAGGCCAGCACCGTGCGGGCAGCCGTCTCTGTGGGAGTAGGTTCATCATCATCGTCGATAATGTTGTCGTCACCACAAGCCGAAACCAGCAGCATCAGCCCCATAAACCAGTAGAAGGGAAATTTCAACATCTTCATATCAATAATCTTCTTCCGGTTTCATAAACTTAAAGGCAGATGGGTCGATGGCCTGCAACACATTGTCCTTTACATATTTGCTCTTTACCTTATTAGCCTCCTGTTCCAGTTTTGCTTTGCTTTCAGAGAAGAAAATCATGCAGGTATAGTCGGCCTTATTCAAGTCGTATTCCAAATAGTTCTTCAGCTGGTAGGAATACAAGTCACGCTGAGGCAACAGTCCCAAAGCCGTCAGCTGCACGCTGTCCAGCACTTGAATCTCCGTATAATATGCCACCGTGTCCTTGAACGATGCGGCAAAACCGAATGCATAGACCTGCTTCTCCGTCTTTCCCTTGAAGGAGAATGCCGAACACAGAGTAAAGACCAACGTGAGAGCAAAAACAATTCGAATAAATTTCATCATTTTAAGTATTTAAGTTTGTGAGTTTTTTCGGTTGACAAACTAGCAAGCCAATTTATCATCGGGGGCAAAGATACGAAAAAAACCGGCCGTCCTGCAAGGACGTACCGGTTTTAATACCTTCTATTTGTCGGAAATTAATATTTCTTATTCATCCCAAATAAGATTTGAGCAATTTGCTACGATTACTTTGTCTTAATCTTCTAATTGCTTTTTCCTTAATCTGGCGTACACGCTCACGGGTAAGCCCGAATTTGTCGCCGATTTCTTCCAGTGTCATTTCCTGCTGTCCGATTCCGAAAAACATCTGAATAATATCTTTTTCGCGATCGGTTAACGTAGAAAGTGCTCTATCAATTTCCCTCGCAAGAGACTCGTTCACCAACGAGCGGTCGGCCATAGGAGAGTCATCGTTGACCAGCACATCGAGCAGACTGTTGTCTTCTCCTTCCACGAAAGGTGCATCTACCGAGATGTGACGACCCGATACCTTCAGTGTGTCAGAGATTTTGTCTACGGGAATTTCCAGTTCATCTGCCAACTCTTCGGGAGAGGGGCGACGTTCGTTCTCCTGTTCGAACTTGGAGAAGGCCTTGCTGATTTTGTTCAGCGAACCCACCTGATTCAACGGAAGACGCACGATACGCGACTGCTCTGCCAATGCTTGCAGAATGGACTGACGTATCCACCATACGGCATAACTGATGAACTTGAAACCACGTGTCTCATCGAACTTCTCGGCTGCCTTAATCAGTCCCAGATTGCCTTCGTTAATTAAGTCGGGCAGACTTAAACCTTGGTTCTGATACTGCTTGGCCACAGATACAACAAAACGCAAATTGGCACGTGTCAACTTCTCCAATGCAACACGGTCACCCTTACGGATGCGCTGAGCGAGCTCCACTTCTTCCTCGACTGTAATGAGGTCTTCGCGACCGATTTCCTGCAAATACTTGTCGAGAGAGGCGCTCTCTCTGTTAGTGATACTTTTGGTAATTTTTAATTGTCTCATTCTATAAAACAGATTTGGGATGCAAATTTACAACAATTTATTCTGAATCCGGCAATTTTGCCGTAACTTTTTCTATATATTTAAAGAAAGAAGGGTGCCGAAATTAATTATCGGCACCCCCTTCGTCTTTATATCGACTTTCTACAATCTTCTTACCTACTAATTTCTATATCTTATTCCTGCGACAAATCTACGGCATACATTGCACGCTTGCCGGAGGGGAACATACCTGTGATGAACAAAGCTTGTTCGGGTGACTTCTGCGCTTCCTTCATGGCTGTTTCGAGGTCTTCCACAGTCTTCATCTGCTGTCCGTTGGCTTTCAAGATGATGAATCCCTTGCGGATGCCTGCTTCGGCCATCTTGCCATCGGTAACGCCAGTCACTTCCAGACCATAGCCCAGGTTGAGCTGTCTCTTCGTTTCAGTAGTGACAGGTCTGAAGGCTGCACCCAGAATTTCCATACCGGCATTCTTCACAACTTTCGTCGTACCTTGTTCGTTCTTCAGCGTCACTTCCAGTGTCTTTTCTTTCTTGTCACGAAGAACGGTTACTTTCACCTTGTCGCCCGGACGATGCTTAGCCAATTCTTCTTGCAAGTCGGCAAAGCGATGAATCTTCTTGCCATCGATAGCAGTCAGCACATCATTCTCCTGCAAAATACCTGCCGATGAACCGCCTTCAACTACTCGACGAATCCACAGACCTTCCTGAATGTTCAGTTCCTTGGCCTTATCTCTGATTTCCTTGATACCTTGGTTTTCTTCGTTTACAGCCAGACCAATGTTCAGGTCAACACATTCAATACCGAGCAATACACGTTGTACGGTTCCGAACTGCTTCAAGTCGGCCACAATCTTCGTCATGATGCTGGTGGGGATGGCAAAGCCATAGCCGGAGTAAGCACCCGTGGGTGAGTAAAGCATGGCATTGATGCCGACCAATTCGCCTTTGGCGTTCACCAAGGCACCACCACTATTACCGGAGTTGATGGCAGCATCCGTCTGAATGAACGATTGGATGTTGGCACCTTGTCCGTTAGCAGCCGCACCACCGATGGCACGAGCCTTGGCGCTGACAATACCGGCAGTGACGGTAGAGTTCAAGTTGAAGGGGTTACCTACGGCCAATACCCACTCGCCTACCTTCAGAGCATCAGAATCGCCAATGGGCAGCGTGGGGAAGTCGTCGCCTTCAATCTTCAGCAGAGCCAAGTCGGTTGCAGCATCCGTACCAATGACACGTCCCTTCAGTTCGCGTTCGTCATTCAGCTTTACGGCAATTTCGTCAGCACCCTCCACTACGTGATTGTTGGTTACGATGTAGCCATCTTTCGAGATGATGACACCCGAACCGAAGCCTACACGCGGCTGGGTTTGAACCTGACGTTGCTGTCCGCGTCCGTCACCAAAAAAGAAATCAAAGATATCGGGTGTCTGCACGGTCTGCGTCTTTCCCAATTGGGTAGCACGAATATGCACTACGGCATGTACGGAAGTCTCGGCAGCCTGTGTCAGGTCAATAGGCTGATTGCCCGTTGCCTGATAAGCGGTCAACCGTACGTTATTGGGATTTTGTTCGAAGAGCTCACTGAAAACAGCGGGTCTCTCTTTCTTCAGCAACTTATAGGTAGTAACACCTGCAACTCCTGCACTAAGGAGTACGATAGCTGTAACTCCAAGAATGTTTTTTGCTGTCTGTTTCATAATCTTTCTATCTGTTAAATTGTTAATATTCGGGTTTGCTTTAACATTTCGACGTTAAAATAACGACAAAAAATTGACACTTATTCTGCTTGTCACTCTTTTTTGTCCTCTTTTAACAGAGCCTATTTAGAGCTTAACAGCGCTTAACGACAGGGGCTGACAAATTTGCATTTATCTACTGACAGACTTTTTAACGGATGAAACTCAAGACGTTTTGGCAGGCAGACCAACAATTTCGTCTCTTTTTCTATCCTATACAATAAAAGTTTCCTTATCTTTGCACCTTACAAAGCAGCCGGCCGGTCTGCCGCTTGCGTCTTTGGGCGCATGAGGAAAGTCCGGGCAACACAGAGCATCCCACTTCCTAACAGAAAGCTGTCCGCGAGGGTGGAGTAACGCAGAAGAAAAGAACCGCCTGCCGACGGCGTTTTTCCCTTCGGGGAGAATGCCCGACGCAAGGTAAGGGTGAGAAGGCGGGGTAAGAGCCCACCAGCCTTGTGGTGACACAAGGGCTGTGCGTCTTGGGAGTTGTAAGGTCATGTAAACCGACGTCAAGAGAGTTGCTCGCTCCATGTCGGAGGGTAGACCGCTAAAGCCGTCTGGTGACAGACGGACAAGATAAATGGCAGGCATCCCCCTTACGGAGGAAACAGAACCCGGCTTACAGGCCGACTGCTTTTCTTTTATATTATTTTTCCTAGTACCGAGGTTTAACCTTTTAAAGACAAACGACTCTACAAATGAACAGACAAATTGCTGCCCTTTGGAAATTCCTGACATACGACATCTGGCGCATTACGGAAGATGAAGTCACCAAGACGAAGTTTTCACTCTATACCATTATTAAGACTATCTATCTGTGCGTGACACGCTTCACGCAGGACCGCCTTGTCAACAAAGCCTCGGCTTTGACTTATAGCACCCTCCTGGCCATTGTCCCCATCCTCGCCATCTTGTTTGCCATAGCCCGCGGATTTGGATTCGACAATTTGATGGAGAGCCAGATTGTAAGCGGATTTGGCGGACAGACGGAAGCGACGGACGTGATACTTCAGTTTGTCGATTCGTATCTGTCGCAGACGAAGAGTGGTGTATTCATCGGAGTGGGTCTCATTATGTTGCTGTGGACGGTACTGAACCTGATAAACAACATGGAAGTGACGTTCAACCGCATTTGGCAGGTGAAGAAGGCTCGCAGTATGTATCGCAAACTGACAGATTACTTCTCGATGTTGTTGCTGATGCCTATTCTGATAGTAGTATCGGGCGGTCTGTCGCTGTTCATGAGTACAATGGTGAAGAACATCGAAGATTATACGTTGCTGGCCCCTATCGGCAAGTTCCTTATCAGACTGATTCCCTATGTGCTGACGTGGTGTATGTTTACGGCACTGTATGCTTTCATGCCAAACACGAAGGTGAAACTACGCCATGCAGCCGTATCGGGCATATTGGCAGGTACAGCCTATCAGGCTTTCCAGTTCCTGTACATCAGCAGTCAGTTGTGGGTATCGCGTTATAATGCTATCTACGGTAGCTTCGCAGCGTTGCCCATGTTGCTGCTGTGGCTACAAGTATCATGGACCATTTGCCTCTTCGGTGCAGAACTGACGTACGCCGGACAGAACATACGCAACTACAGTTTCGACAAAGACACACGCGACATCAGCCGACGCTATCGCGACTTTGTGTCAATACTCGTCATGTCACTCATCGCCAAGCGTTTCGTCCAAGGCGGCACACCTTATACCACAGAAACCATATCCGAAGAATGCCGCATCCCCATACGGCTGACCAAGCAAGTGCTATACGAACTTCAAGAAGTCGATTTACTGCACGAAGTAGTGACGGATGAAAAAGTGGGCGACATTGCCTACCAACCCTCAATGGACGTACACAAACTGAGCGTGGCCGTCTTACTGGACAAACTATATATGCATGGTTCGGAAGACTTCAAGATAGACCGTGAGCACGAGTTCAACGAGGCATGGGAAGCCTTACTGAAAGCACGTGATGAGTACCGCGATAGTTCGGGAAAGGTGCTGTTGAAAGATTTATAATGTTAAGGTCGGAAGATTAGTAATGATG
>JAUNJD010000283.1 GCA_030523205.1 Bacteroides sp. | reverse complement strand
TGGCAACATGGCAACGTGGCAAATATGGGAATGGAACAACCGCCTCCTTGGTATCGCACGTGGTGGAGCTGCTTGGCCTACGTGACCGTTGTACTGCATTGTCGATTTTAACGACTAAAGCGGTCAATTTTGTTACTATTCAGAAAATACAAGTTTTTTCTTCACATTTGGGTAAGGGGTGCGCTGTGCCGGGTAAAAAATCCACTGATTTTTATCCGATTCAGCACATCGTTTCTGCCTAGAGGTTGAATAAAGCCGCTAAATTAGTGGATATACCACACTTTTTCATAAGCAAATACGCATTTCGGCTACAAATAGGCTTGCCCGTTTACGAACACAGTGGTAATCAGACAAATTTACGAAAGAAAAATGCAGTCCGGAAGTAAAAATATACAAGTTTTACTTGTTTTTTCGTATAATTTGTAATATTTTTGCCCCGAATAATCAGAACAATCAAACATTATATTAAATATGAGAACAGGTTTATCTTTTATTGGAACGCTATTTTTCGGCATGATAATGCTGAATAGCTGTATGGAAAAGGACGTTTATGACGGGTCTCAAGAGTCAGAAGAGAACGTTTATAACGATTTCAATTTTTCCACTGTTGCCTCTGCCACTTCTTTGGAAGTGAGCTATCTGAATTGTGGCGTAAGTACGAACGTCTATTTTGAGCTTTACGATGAGAATCCCGTTACTTTAGGAGAATACAATTACATCAAACGTGACGATGTAACTCCTTTGTATGCCGCCTATACTGACGAGAACGGTGTATTCAAAGGCTCTATAGACCTGCCGGCCTATCTGTCGAAGGTTTACATCTACACTCCTGCATTCTATGCACAGACGCTGATTGAAGCAGAAGTAGTAAACGGAGCAATTGTTGCATCGGACGATGCTATGGCTGGAGGAGTGGCTACGCGCACAGTTACTGCAACTGACGAATCTCATGACAGCTATATGGTGATGGATGTCGCAAATGTTCCGGATGCCTACAAGAACGATACTCGTTGGAAGACATGGCTGGGTGATTACGATAAGTATAAGAATGGAGAGATTGGTTACAAGTATACCGGTACTGAATTGGTTCCGTCAAATGTAGGTGATTTATATTCAGCACATACAAAGGTTATCAACATTAATCAGACTTGCCCGGAGACATACCGCAGTTATTCTGACCTTTATGTTAATGAAGAAGCAGAGGTGGCTGTCACTTTCCTTGGCCAGAACACTTGTTGGAATAGTTCGTTGGGATATTATTTCTATAAGGATGGCGAAAAACCTGCAAGCCTGAATGCTGCAAATGTGATAATGCTGTTTCCCAATACACAGGATGGGCAATGGTCAAATGATACATCTGCTGCAAGTAAGACTGCAGGTATAGATCGCCAAACAACGGTTCAGCTTTACTATTATCCGAATATAGCAAGTGGAAGCGAAGAAGGTAAGACTTCGAAATTCCCGGCTGGCTATAGAATCGGTCTTGTGTTGGCTTGCAATGCATGGAGCAATTACATTGTTCAGAATAATGGCGCAACAAAACGCAATGTCAGGTCAAAGTATCGTGCCGCAACATCTGAGGGACTAAGCGTAGATGCAAACGGGAATAATTGGGATGCACCCAGAACGGCTGCATACAAATATGGCGAAAGTATTATGATTTCCTTTGAGGATTACGTTACTGACGAAAACTTCAGCGACGTAGTTGTTACTTTGAAGTCGAACCCCGTAGATGCCATTACAGACATTCCCGAAGTAGATCCGGAATCAAATAGAACAACGACCAATACCCTGAAGGGCATCTACGCTTTCGAGGATCAATGGCCTACCCAGGGAGACTATGATATGAACGATGTATTGGTACGCTATAATTACGAAAAGACATTCGATAAAGACAACAAGATTTATAGCGAATCTTTCATCTTCAAGACCTTCCAGAACTATGCAGCCAATGTCAATGGATTGGCCTTCAGAGTAAATTCTACCGTCACACCAGATACGATAAAGTATGCTATCCGCAAGGTCGGGAAAACAGATTTCACGGAAACAACATTTACGTATGAATCTGATGACAACGTATATCTGCTGACAGATGACGTAAAGAGCAATATGGGTGCTGAATACAAGGTGACGTTCACCTACAAAGATTCGAATTCTATTACAACAGAGACAAGCGTCAGCCCATTCATCTACAGAGAAGGTACTCAGGAAGGTAAGCGCTGGGAGATGCATATCACTACGGAGGCGCCGACATCATATGCAGATATGTCATTCTTCGGACAAGATGATGACGCCTCGGATTTGAGCAAGGGGGTCTATTACGTTCGCAGTGGCAACTATCCGTTTGCATTCTTCCTGTCAGGAGCTACCGAGACGGACTTGAGCAAGTTGCTGGAACCGAAGAACGAGTATAAAGCCATTAGTGAATTGTACTCCGACTATGCCGGCTGGGCAACAAGCAATGGTGCAAGCAATAAGGATTGGTATAAAAAATAATCCCGCATCCTCTAAACCAGAACATCTATAAAAAGTCAACCTTCCTACTCCGATTCATTCGGGCAGGAAGGTTGACTTTTTATCATTCCGGTCACTTCTTGCCTGCTACGCCCAGTTCTACCAGACGGTTGTACATCTGTGTGCCTAGGTATTCGGAGGCTTCGGCGGTGAAGTGCAGCTGGTCGCGCTGTAACTGGGCCTCCGACATATCTATCACGTAGAAGTTTTTGTTTTCATCGGCCAGCCGATAGAGGGCCTTCTCCACCTCTTCGCTGTACTGCTTGTTGCTGCGGGCCACGGTGCCGCAGATGAAGGGCAGCTTGCGATACTTCTTCTTGCCGGTCTTCTCCACCAGGAAGTTGCGCACGTAGGCCACTACGGCCTTCAGGTTGTTGTAGTAGTTGGCACCCTGATGGCGGTCGCTTTCGCCCTGATGCCACAGGAAAGCCTTGACGTCATATCCTTCGGGCAGCTTGCTCAGTGTGCTGTCAATGGCGGCAGCTATGTTCTCGGTGAACGACAGGAGCAGCGAGCGGCCTCCGGTGGCCGTCGAATGATTGGCAGCCAGCCAAGCAGGGTCGGCCGACCAATATTTATTGCTGGTGCTGCGGCAAGCCGTGTCGATGGCCGTGCCGCCCAATGACCACTTCACCACATAGAAGTCTTTCTGCAAAGCCTGCTCCAGCAGGTAGTAGGTGACGGCATCGTAAGCCCAGCGATCGGGGCGCGACGGATGCACCATGCGCGGCCAGAATAGTTCGAACTTCCCGGTGACGGGCTGTCCGGCACTGCCGTAGCACCAATGGCAATACTTATACCTGTTCTGCTTGATGTAGTCGGGCAGTTGATCGTTGGACACTCGCCCGTCGGTGTTCGACTGTCCGGCGGTGATGATGACCGTGGCCGGTTTGCGGTCCTTACTTTTTCCGATTGTTACGGTTATTTTTCCACCAAAGGGGTTGAAATCAAAGATGACGCAATCGTTTTGCCGGTAGGTTTGCAGGCTCTTCCCGTCTTGCTTGGCGCTGATGCTCCGGTCTTCTTCGTTCGGTATCACCAGGGTGAGGCGTTCGGTGAAGATTTCTTTGTCCAGCGTCAGGGTGGGGGTAATTTCTATTTTCCGCTTCTTCACTTGCACGATGTCTAGCCGGGTGTTGTCCCTCTCCTTGATGTAGGCGGCCACTTCGCGGAAGGTGCCCACCCATACTTGGTCCTTCATCGCCTCCACCTTGTCCAGATGGTCCCAGAAAGATTGCAGGTCGTTGAAGGCATCGTAGCCGTAGGTCAGTCCGTGCGTCATGCCTACGCCCCATTCTCCACTGGTCAGCAGGGCGTTCAGCCACTTGTCCAGGTATTGCGGGTTGGCCTTGCTGCCTATGGATCGCTGATGGGTACGGGTGCCTACGCGGCCTTCTTCGGCAATCTTCATGCCTTCGGGGTCTTTGCGGTTGCCCGGATAGCAGTACGTGAGGGGCATGATGCCCACGTTGGCTAGGATGGCACTGTCGTTCTTCTGTATGTCCTCGCGTATCTCGGCCAGTGTATGTTTGGGCGTGTGGCTTTTGTGCGCCCATCCGTGATTGGAAATCTCGTGTCCCTTTTTGGCCATCTTCTTCAGTTGGGGCCAGGTCATGCGGGTGGTGTCTTTGCGCTGCCTATTGCTTTGGTTGATTTTAGAGCCGACAATCCAGAAGGTGCCTCTGAAGCCCCGCTTCTCCAGTTGGGGCGCAGCTAGTGTGTAGTGCTCAGCCAGACCGTCGTCGAAGGTATAGCTGATGGCGCAGGTCTTGTTGTCCTTGTAGCGTGCGATGTGGATGCCGTCCTTGTCGGCGGCGAAGGTGGTTTCGAGTGTCGAAATCAGGAGGAAGAGTCCCGTCAGGATGATGTTTGCTTTCATTGTGATTGAATTTTAAGGATTTCAGCAGGCTTGTTCCTACTGTTTTGCAAAGGTAACTTCTCCTCCCGAAAAATGGAATGGAAAAAATGTTCATATCCATGTAGATATGTACTTCTCACCCCACAAACCCACA
>JAUNJD010000282.1:4090-4564 GCA_030523205.1 Bacteroides sp. | reverse complement strand
AGTCGCAGCACCCAAGGCCAATGCGAATGCTGCAAGTATTCGTTTCATTTGCATAAACTATATTAATAATATGTGTGGAGTGATCTTTAATTTCGTTATTTTATGCAAAGATATTCCATTCATCGTTCATACGCAAACTTTATCCGCATTGATTTTCATTAACTTTCATGCTCACTCCTGTAAACAAAGAGGGTATGCAAAACGGAATAAACATTAAAAAATATGCTTATTCCTATTTTGCACACCCTCAGTAGGCAGCAAAAGGAAGTGCTGCCTATATACTCATCTCATCAAACCATCAACGCTGCAACCAATGCCAAGATAGCATAGAACTCGGGAAGAGCTGCATAAATCATTGTGTTCACCTGAACATCGTGCCCTTGAGAGATGCCCACAATACCGTTGGCGCAAACCTGTCCCTGACGGATAGCAGAGAACAAGCATACCAAACCTACACCCAAGCCAATGCCCAAC
>JAUNJD010000282.1:0-4080 GCA_030523205.1 Bacteroides sp. | reverse complement strand
ATCGGTAGTAAAATCTCTGCCCATCGACATCAAGAAGGCAACGAATCCGTAAAGACCTTGAGTAGCCGGAAGAGCAGACAAAATCATATAACTAGCAGACTTGGAAGGGTCTTTCTTCAATGCACCTTCCGCTGCATTTCCCGCAATTGTTGTACCAAAACAACTACCAATTCCGGCCAAGCCAAGCATCAGACCCAAACCGAGATAACCTAAAATTTCATTCATAATGTTTCTAAATTTTATTTGTTTCTAATTTATTTATTTTCAATGGTTGTGAAAGGGGCATATTCCTTTCCTTTGCCGTTATAGCCTGAGTTCTTGAAATACTCCACAAACGTCAGACGGAGTGGGTGTACAAAGGCACTCAGACAGGACATAGCGATGTTCAGCGTATGGCCGAATAGCAGTATCAGTCCGCAGAACAGCCAGCCCAGTGCCGGACCGGCAGCATCGTTCACCATGAAGGCTAGCTGATTGAACACGCCGCCCAGCATTCCACCGGCCAAACCGAGGGCATACAGACGGATGTAAGAGAGCACATCACCCATCAATCCGGTAGCCATATTATAGGTATCCCATACGCCTGCACCGATGTTGACAAATACATTGCGGTGAATGTTGTTCAGCAGATAGATACCTATGGCCGAGATGCCTCCGATGATGATGAAAGCCCAGGTAGAGACATCCTCCGAGATGATTTTGAAGAAGGAGAGTGTGCCCGTGCTGACAAAACCGACCACCAGCAACAACCATCCCCACGAACTGAGCGATTCCTTGAACCCGAAACGAACTGTATCACAGATAGCTTTTACGGTCATGGCCAGACTGATGTGGACAACGCCGATAATCAGTGCCAGCAACATCTGCTTGTCGTAAGTGGTCTCTCCTATCTTGCCCACAATCATGAACTGCTTGAGCCAGTCGGGCAATTGCAGGTCGAAGAGGCTGACACCGAAGAATGTACCCAATATGGTACCCATCACAGTGGTAAAGATACCCAGCGTAATCACCAGATTCATCATGCCACGCATCGACTTGGACAGTTTGCTCCTCAAGATGAAACCCAAAAGTATCAGCACTAATCCATAGCCTGCATCTCCCATACAGAAGGCGAAGAACAAGGAGAAGAAGGGAGCCAGAATCGGAGTTGGGTCGAACTCGGCATAGTCGGGCATACCGTACATCTTTGTCAGCACCTCGTACATACGGCTAAAGGCGTTGTTCCGCAATTTGATGGGAGCATCATCTTCGCGCGTAGCACTTCTTATCTCGTAGTAAACGCCACTATTATCGAGCAGGTTCTTCACCTCATCTTCGTTGTCGATGGGAATCCAGCCTTCGAGCACCAAGACGGCACCTTCGGCCATGCGTTCGCTATTCAGCTTCACCTTCCAAAGGTCGATGTCGCCTTCCAGACGGAGGCTACCTTGCTGCAACGTGCGGTAACTGGACTTGCAGAAGTCTTTCAGCTCGGCACGTGCTTGTTCCAGTTCATTTGTCAATGTCGTTTTCTTCCGGGTGAGTTCGGACAGGCTCGACGAAGGCAGACGAAGCGGTTCTATATCCAGTTCGGCAGGGACAGGCGAAACCGTAACAAAGTACAGATGTCCACCGTTCTCCTGAATGCGGATGACGTTGTAGCGTTCGGTCCATTCTTCCTTATATTCCCTTTCCGGACAGGCATAGAACTGTATGTGCCAACCGGCATCCTTCAGCTTGCGGACGGCCTCCCAATCGAAATCGCCCCAAACCTCCATCTGCGCAATGTCTTTGTCAACCAAAGGCAGACGCTGATTCAAGTCCTGTATTTTGTTTTGCAGGTCTTCGTATTCCTGAACCAGGTTGTCGGCCGAAACATCGGAATACACCAAGTCTTCCGTCTTTCCTTCGGCAACATTGTACATGGCCGTGAGTGTATTTTTATAGACGGCACGTTTCTGCATGAAGCGTTGCAGGGTTTCGTCCATTTCACCCCGCTGACGTTCGACGATGTGCACCACTCCCAATTCACGAATCTGACGGAGGAACGTTTCATATTCCTTATGATATATAAGGAACGTAAGTTTCTTCATTTTTGTAATCATGATTCAGCCTCCTTTCTTTTCTCCTGATGGGACTTCATAATCTTCTGCGACGACTTGGAGAGGTTTTCCTCATCTTCCATGAATCGCTTAATCTTACGCAGAGCATCCTGATAGCCAGGTATCTGTACCTTTTCAAAAAGATTCACCTTCTGGGTGGTCTTCTTGCGCGCATGTTCCAGCAAGTTCAGCTTAGCCACGGTAAACTCCCGTTCGATGGCCGTATGTGCCAGCTCCTTAAGCAAGTGCAACCCGTCTGCATACCACTTGGGGGCATTGAACAGGCTGTAAGGACGTATCTCAAAATCTACGTTCTCCAGCAAGGGCACGCGCACACCGGCAATCTTCTTCACGCCGAGGTGAACATCGCTGACCTTTATCAATGAAGTGTCGAACTCATTCCAAAGGGCGAACATGGCTTCGTATGCTTGAATTTCCTTTTCCAACCTCTCGTCCAGCGCGGCAGCATCGGCTTTGCACCGCTTTACTTCCATGCGCAGGGCGCTCTCCTTATTCTTGATGATAGGAAGGGTACGCACCCGCACCTTCAGTTGCTTTTCCAACTGCTGGAGGGAGGTTTTGTTATATTGGAATTTTATTGCCATGCGAAATAAATTCTTTAATTCTGTAATTCTTTAATTAGCTCCACCATTCGGCCAATATTGGTCAACCAACTCTTTCTTGATGTTCACCTCTTCCGGCCGGAAGTATTTGCCGAATAGGCTCCAAGCCACGTCCAGCATTTCGGTAGTATTGAGGTTGACGTCAATGGCAAGCAATTGATTGGAGTAATCCTTAGCAAAAGCAAGGGTACGCTCGTCATAGTTGGTCAGGTCGAAACCATTCTCCAACTTGGTCTTGGCATTGGCGGCATCGGCATACAGACGAACGGCGGCATTCATCACTTGCGGATGGTCCTTGCGCGTCTTCTTGCCCGTAACCAACTGTTTCAGACGAGACAACGAACGGAACGGGTCAACGATGACCTTACCGATGTCGCTATCACGACGGAGGAAGAGCTGACCTTCGGTGATGTAACCCGTATTATCGGGCACGGCATGAGTGATGTCGCCTCCAGACAACGTAGTCACGGCAATAATCGTGATGGAACCACCACTGGGGAACTGTACGGCTTTCTCGTAAATCTTCGCCAAGTCGGAGTAAAGCGAACCCGGCATAGAGTCTTTCGAAGGAATCTGGTCCATACGGTTGGACACGATGGCCAACGCATCGGAGTATGAGGTCATATCGGTGAGCAGCACCAACACTTTTTCGTTGTTCTTCACGGCAAAGTATTCGGCAGCGGTCAGTGCCATGTCGGGAATCAGCAGACGCTCTACCGGAGGATTCTCCGTCGTATTCATGAAGCTGACGATACGGTCGAGCGCACCGGCATTGGAGAACACGTTTTTGAAGTAAAGGTAGTCGTCGTTGGTCATACCCATGCCACCCAAGATAATCTTGTCGGTCTCGGCACGCAAAGCCACGTTGGCCATCACTTGGTTGAACGGCTGGTCGGGGTCGGCAAAGAAAGGAATCTTCTGACCGGACACCAATGTATTGTTCAAGTCGATACCTGCGATACCCGTAGCTATCAATTCGGAGGGTTGCTTGCGGCGCACCGGATTTACGGACGGACCACCGATTTCCACCTCCTCACCTTCAATCGCCGGTCCCCCGTCGATGGGGTCACCGAAAGCGTTGAAGAAACGTCCGGCAAGTTGCTCGCTCACCTTAATCGTAGGAGCCTTGCCCAAGAACACAACCTCTGCATTCGTCGGGATGCCTTCCGTACCCTCGAACACCTGCAAGGTCACATCGTCACCGGCAATCTTTACCACCTGGGCCAGCTTGCCGTTCACGGTAGCTAACTCGTCATACCCTACTCCGGTTGCCTTGAGCGAACACGTAGCCTTCGTAATCTGAGTTATCTTGGTATATATCTTTTGAAATGCTTTTGTTGCCATCTATTTATTTACAATTTAGCAATTTACTATTT
>JAUNJD010000030.1 GCA_030523205.1 Bacteroides sp. | reverse complement strand
CTTCATTCTTAATTCTTCATTCTTCATTAATCAAGTATCAGCTCCTCCGCCTCCCCAAAGGTATCATATCCCGTTGTAATTACCCAATCTCCGGACTGCAAACCGTCGTTCACCTCGTATTGTTGCGGGTTTTGGCGGCCGATGACGAGGGGGACGCGCACGGCTTTCGTCTTCGAGGCATTCAGCCGATATATCCATTGTCCGCCCGTGGCTTGGTAGAAGTTGCCGCGCGGGATGACGAGTGCATCCTCGGGCTGCCCCAGCTCTATCTGCACGCGGAAGCTCTTGCCCAGTCGCACATTGTCCGGCATATCACCGGTGAATACAAGATCTACATCGAATGTACGCTCCTTCACCTCGGGCACTACCTTGCTTATCTTTAGGGGGAATTTCCGCCCTTGGTAAGTGATGGTAGCAGGCAGTCCGGTGGTGATGCGGTCTATGTAGTATTCGCTCAGCGAGGTGTGCACCTTGTACTGACTGAGCACCTTGATTTCGGCGATGCTCTCGCCCTCGGCCACCTTCTGCCCGGGGGTGACATTGACGTAGCTCAGTTGTCCACCGATAGGTGCGCAGACCACGAGGTCGGCTCGGCGCAAACAGGCGCGTTCGTACTTCTTGCGCTCACGTTCGCGGTCGTTCACGAGTAGGTCGCGGCGGATAATGCTGACTGCCGAATCGTGGCGCAAGCTCTCGCTTTGCAGGCGGGCGGCCTTTACCTTATAATTATATTCGTCCTCCGAAACGTCTAGTTGAGCCTTGCTCTTTATACCCATACGGTATTCCTCCTTGTCCAGTTCGAAGCTCTTGCGGAGGCGAGCCAGCTCATAGTTGGTCTCCAAGGCTTGCTTTTGCAGGGTGAGGCTCTGTTGTTCCATTTCTATCTCCTTCTCACGGTAGGTGATGAGCTGCTTCTCCCACTCGTCGCGCTGGTCCTCGATGCTGCGCAGCAGGGCGGCGTTCTCCAGCACAAGAATGGTGTCGCCCTTGCGCAGCAGGCTACCCTCTTCGCTGACGATGCGCTCCACGCTGCCCGCCTCGCGGGCATTCACCTTAATGGTCAGAATGGGCTGTATAAGCCCCTCCACATCCACGTACTCCATGAACTTGCCGTTCTTCACTTCGCCCACCTGCACGTTGTCGAGGCTGATGCGCAGTTTGCGAGGCCCCAAGGAGAGCGTCAGCACGTAGGCCAGCAGCCCCACAAGGAGAATGCCTCCCGCCAGCCGATAACGGTAGCGCACGTACCACGGTCGTTTTTCTATTTGTATATCCATAGCAATTTTAAATTCTAAATTATTTGAACACAGAGACACAGAGGCACAGAGATTATTTTCTGCTTCAAAGTGCACGGATTATTTCTGCTCAGAGTGCACAGAGAAGAAAATCTATATACAAGGCTCAGTGCCCTCTCTGCGACGCAGTCGCCACTCCTCTCATTTATTATAATCCCTCTGTGTCTCTGTGCCTCTGTGTTCATTAAATTCTTAATTCTTCATTAAATCAACTTTTCTATCAAAATCATAAAGCGTGATGCTACGCAGCGTATAGTACAGGCTCCAATAATTGTAGAGGGCCGTTAGGTAGTTGCTTCGCGCATCGTCTTTCTCCGTAATGGAAGCGTTGAGGTCGAGCACGGACGACTGCCCAAGCAAGTAGAGTCTACGAGCCACCTCGGCACGCCGACGGGCGGTTTGGTCTGTTCGGGCGGCAATGCGGACACGTTGCGATTGTAGGTTGAACTGCTTCACGAGTTTCCGCACATTCAGCTCAAAGTCGGTCTTGTCTTGCTCCACCTGCGTGCGCACAAGGTCGCGATTGGAGCGGGCTACACGTACCTTTCCTCTGCCCCGTCCCCAGTCGAGGATGGGCAACGAGACACCCAACGTGACGTATTGCTGATTCAACGGACGGCTGTAGGCATCGCGCAACTTATCGCCTGTCTGCGTCAGGCCAAAGCTGAGGTAGATGTCGGCTTTCAGTCCGGCGTTGGCACGGGCTTGAGCCACTTCGCTCTCGCTCTCCAACCGACGTAGCAACATATTCTGTATATCGGGACTGTTCTCACCTGCCAGCAAGAGAGCCTCATCCAGGGAGATTTGCAAGTCGGGCACATGGTCTTCGATGCAAGCCTGCAAATCCACATCCTCCTGAATGCCGAGGTATGAGCGAAGTTCCTGCATACAGTTCTCCACTTCGATGCGTGCATTCATGCGATTGGTCTCTTCGGTCAGCTTGTTCAGTTCCAACTGAAGTATCTCGTTCTCGCTGATAGTACCGATGTTGTAGCGCCCTTGGGCAAAGTTGTACAGCGTGTCGGCATTGGCATAATTCAACATCGCCGTGTGATAGTCGCTCTGCGCCTTGGCCAAGTCGAAAAACTTCTCGATGACGCTGACCGACACCAGCTCCAACGTCTCCGCATAACTTTTGCAGGCCTCCCGATAGCGCACCGGCTCGATGCGACGGTCCCACTTCAAGCTGTTGTAGCCGAAGAGCGACTGTGTGTATCCGATAGTGATGGGCGTAGTTTGCCAAGAGACCGTGTGGTCACTCAGCAAGTCGAGGCGTTGGGCCGATGTTCCGATGGACAAAGTTCCTCCTGTCAGCGGAATATTCTGTGACAGGCTCAAGGTGAGGTCTGTGCTAAGCAAGTTCTGTTCCACGAACTTCACACTACCATCGCTCTGAGTCACCTTATTGATGGCACGGTTCAGATAAGGGGCGGAAGTCAGCGTCAAGGCAGGCAGATAGTTGGCACGGTAGTAGCGATAGTTCCAATAAGCCGAACGAAACGTATGCTGCGCACTCCGGGCGTCGGGCGACTGGGTACGTGCATGTCCTATGGCCTGGCTCAACGTCAACCGCATCACCCGGGAAGAGTCTGCGTCAACGCCCGCCATCTGTCCCCACGAAGGAGATACTGACACGACAACACCCAACAAAAGTAATATCAACCCATTTCTTTGCATTCGTCTATTCTTTTACTGAAAGATTATCAAATGGTGTGCCAAACGCATAAACTATTATTTATCAGATAGAAAAGGAGAATACAAGCAAACAAAAGCCGTGCGATGTCGCACAAAAATAGTGCGATAGCGCACGCACAGCACATGCAAAAACTTTCTATATTTGCAAACAAAGAAAAAGGAACTCAATATGTACCAATTAGGCAAGATACTAATAATAGATGACAACGAAGATGTACTCTTCGCCCTCAATCTACTGCTGGATCCCTACGCCGAGAAGATTAAGGTAGCCACCGGCCCCGAACGCATCGAGCACTTCATGACCACCTTCGCCCCGGACATCGTGTTGCTGGACATGAATTTCAGCCGCGATGCCATCAGCGGGCAAGAGGGCTTCGACGGGCTGAAACAGATATTGCGCATCGACCCGCAAGCGGTGGTCATCTTCATGACGGCTTATAGCGATACGGATAAAGCCGTGCGTGCCATCAAGGCGGGTGCCACCGACTTCATTCCCAAGCCGTGGGAGAAGGAGAAGCTATTGGCCACCCTCTCTTCGGGCATGAAGCTGCGACGCTCCCGCCGCGAAGTCAGCCAACTAAAAGAACAGGTGGAAGTGCTGATGGAGGGGACATCTGGCAGTGCCGACGTGCAGATTATCGGTCAGTCGCCCGCCATGCGGCAGGTGTTCGACACCATCGACAAACTGCGCGACACGGATGCCAACATCCTCATCTTGGGCGAGAACGGCACGGGCAAAGACGTAATGGCCCGCCTGCTCTACCAACACTCTCCGCGCATGGGCCGCCCGTTCGTCACCATCGACCTAGGCAGCATCCCCGAGCAGTTGTTCGAGAGCGAGCTGTTCGGCTACGAGAAGGGCGCCTTCACCGATGCACGCAAGCCCAAGGCGGGACGCATGGAAGTGGCTACGGGCGGCACCCTCTTCCTCGACGAGATAGGCAATCTGTCGCTGCCCATGCAGGCCAAGCTGCTGACCGCCATCGAGAAGCGACGCATCCATCGCCTTGGCAGCACGCAACCCATCGACATCGACGTGCGCCTCATCTGTGCCACCAACGCCGACATTCATCGCGAGGTGGAGGAAGGTCGTTTCCGGCAAGATTTGCTTTACCGTATCAACACCATCGAACTGCACATCCCGCTGCTCCGCGAACGAGGAGACGACATCTTGCTGCTGGCCGACCACTTCCTGCAACGCTACGCCCGCAAATACCGAAAGGAGATGCGCGGCCTGACACGTGAAGCCAAACAGAAACTCCTAAGATATGCCTGGCCGGGCAACGTGCGCGAATTGCAACACACCATGGAGCGTGCCGTCATACTGGGCGATGGCTCTCTGCTCCGCCCCGACAACTTCCAATTCCAACCTTCTGCCACCGGCAAGAAACGAGAAGAAGAAGTGCTGAACCTGGAGCAACTGGAACGCCAAGCTGTGGAGCGTGCCATGCGGCTGAGCGAAGGAAACGTAACACGTGCCGCCGAATATCTGGGCATCACACGCTTTGCACTTTATAGGAAATTGGAGAAGTACAAACTGACATAAAAATGAAAAAATATTCTCTTATCGTCACCCTGCATATCCTGGGCATCGTCTTGTTGGGGGCAGGTCTCTGCCTGTTGATTCAGGCACACTTGTGGTTCTCCGCACTGATGTCTTTCCTTATATTAATAGGAATCGGCATCCATCTATACCGTATGCAGATGATACAGATGCGCATGATGCGCCATCTGACAGAAAGCCTGCGCCGGGGAGACATGATGCTTTCCTTCCGCTCGCCCTACCGCAACCGCCCGATGGAGGAAATGGTAAAGGAATTGTCCGAAGCCATGAACGACTTCCGTACCCACGTATTGGAGCGCAACGAAATGGAGGCTTGGCAGAAACTTATCCGCGTGCTGACGCACGAAATCATGAACTCCATCACGCCCATCATCTCCCTCTCCGAAACCCTGAGCGAACGTGAAGTGAGCGAAAAGAACTACCCTTTGATGCAACAAGGTATGCAGACCATCCACCGCCGTAGCAAGGGTCTGCTGGAGTTTGTAGAAAACTACCGCAAACTGACGCGCCTCCCCGCACCCGTACGTCGGCCGACTTCTCTCCGCGAACTATTGTCCGACCTCCGGAAGCTATTCCCCGAACCTTACATCCACATCGAGCTGCCTACCAACGACCGCACCTTCCGCATCGACCGTGCCCAAATAGAACAAGTCCTCATCAACCTCCTGAAGAATGCCCAAGAGGCTTGCCACAACGAGCAAGCTCCATCCATAGAAGTCAAGGTAGAGCCTTCGCCCGCCTGGCAATGCCGCATCAGCATCACGGACAATGGCAACGGTATGCTGCCCGAAGTGCAGGATAAAATCTTCGTGCCCTTCTTCACAACCAAACCTTCCGGTTCGGGCATCGGTCTCAGCTTGTGCAAGCAAATCATGAACCGCCACGGGGGTAACATAACCGTCAGTTCCACCATCGGACAGGGCAGTTGCTTCATATTGCAATTTGGGGGAGAGTAAAGCCAAAGCCTCGTTATCGGCTTAATCAGAAAAGACCAAGGGGATTTTCAAGAAGATATGATAATGCCTTTAAAACATACCCTTTTATATACAAGAAAACAGTGTTTTCCTCAATGAAAAACACTGTTTCCGCATAAACTTTAAAATATCATTCCTTATTTCACCCGAAGCACTTTCGTCTGCAAATCGTCTGCCTTAGAGCTTCCGCCCACCATCACGTCGAAGGTATTGGGTACCGTGCGCATGGTGTTGGTCTCGGCATCCCACCATTCCAGCTGCTTGGGCGTCAATTCCAGCTCTACTTTCACGGTTTTTCCGGCAGGAATCGACACTCGCTTGAAGGCACGCAATGTCTTGATTGGTCCATCCGTCTCACCCTGTTTCTTCAGATAGACTTGCACTACTTCTTCTCCATCGCGGTCGCCGGTATTGGTAACAGGAACCACAAGCTTGGCCGTCTCGCCTACCTTGACAGATGAACTCAGCCGCACCTTGCCATAACGGAAAGTGGTATAGCTCAGTCCGTAGCCAAACGGGAAGAGCGGTTCGCCCTCAAAGAAACGATACGTATGCCCTTTCATGTTGTAATCCTCAAAATCGGGCAATTGAGACAGATTGCGATAGAAAGTTACCGGCAAACGTCCGGCCGGATTGTAGTCGCCAAACAATACGTCAGCTACTGCCCTTCCACCCGACTGACCGGGATACCACGCCTGAAGAATGGCTTCGCAATATTCCATCTCGGGTACCATCGCAATGGGTGAACCGGAGCAATTGACGAAAACGACCTTCTTCCCCGCATCGTGCAGAGCCTTGATGGTTTCGCGTTGCACAGCCGGAAGTTCGATGTCCGTACGGTCGCCTCCTCGGAATCCGGGCAAGTTCACTCCCATCTCTTCACCCTCCAACTGAGGAGAGACGCCTCCTACGAAAATGACCACATCGGCATCCTTCACCTTGGCCACCGAACGTTGTACGTCGGTCTGCCCCTTAAAGCCCAAGTCGAAGTCGAGCTGTGCATCGCTGGAGAAATATTTGAATTCTATCTCGATGTCATACGACCGACCTGCCTCTACGTGCATACCGCAAGCACGAGGTCTGCTGCCATGCTTATTCGTGAAGTTACTAATCTCTTTGCCATCTACCAACAAACGGATAGAGCCGTAGCAATAGAAGTCGAAAACAACCTCGCCCGTTTCTTCCGGCGTGAACACACTTTTGTATTTGGCCGAGAAGTCTGTCAGATTGACTCCCGGAGCAAAAACGGTGGCACCCGACGTGCAGAGGCGGAACGGTGTAGTCAGTTGAGTAGTAGCCACAGGCTCTCCCTCAAAAGTTGTATTGTTCCAATAACGGGCACTGAACCCGGCACCTTCGGCCGAACGGCACTGACTGAACACACTGCGTATCAGCGTACGCTCCACCCACGAGCAAGCAGGTTCGTATATCAACTTGTCATCTTTACCCAAAGCCGAGCGAATGCCTTCCAAAATAGTAACGGTATGCTTGGGGATGCCGTTGTAGTTACCCCATTGCATCACCGAGTCGTTGGCATTGGGTCCCATCACGGCTATCGTCTTCCCACCTCGCTCCAGCGGCAAGATGCCTCCTTTGTTCATGAGGAGCGTCATCGACTTGCGGGCCATGTCCAACGCAAGAGAATCGTGCTCAGCCGAGCAGAGTACGGAATAGGGAATCTGCGCCCAGTCCACCAGACTAAGGTCGTCCATTTCTCCCAGTTCAAAGCGGGCTTGCAGCAATCGCTTCACCGAAACGTCGATATCTTTTTCGCTGATAAGCCCTCTCTCGACACCTTCCTTCAGCGAGCGGTAACTGGAGCCACACTCCAAATCCGTTCCACTCAGCACGGCAGCCGATGAAGCTGACGAAGCATCTGAATGCGTCTCATGCGCTTTTTCTCTATAAAAATCGCTAACGGCCCCACAGTCGCTCACCACGATGCCTTTATAGCCCCAGTCTTCACGGAGGATATGTGTCAGCAAGCGGTTGCTCCCGCAACACGGGTCACCCTCAAAGCGGTTGTAAGCGCACATCACTTCCTTCACCTTTCCTTCCTTCACCAAGGTTTCGAATGGTGGCAAATAGGTTTCGTACAAGTCGCGCAAACTGATGTTCTCGGCATTGAAGCTATGTCGGTTCCACTCCGGCCCCGAATGCACGGCAAAGTGCTTGGCACAGGCGTGTACCTTGTCGTACTTTCTATTTTCGTCCAGACATTGCAAACCTTTCACCACATTTAGGCCCATCACGCTTGCCAGATAAGGGTCCTCTCCATAAGTCTCTATTCCCCTGCCCCAGCGTGGGTCGCGATAGATGTTGACGGTGGGCGTCCAAATAGTGAGGCCTTGGTAGCGCTTGTAGCTACCCGCCGCCGAATAAGCCGCATTCTTGACACGAGCCTCATCGGACACAGCCTGATAAGCCCTATGCAGAGAGACCGGAGCAAAAGAAGCCGCCATGCCAATAGGCTGCGGAAATACGGTGGCCAAACCGCTACGAGCCACTCCGTGCAAGGCTTCGTTCCACCAATTATACGGTTTGATGCCCAGCCGTTCCACCGGCTTGGAATCATCCATCATCAAGGCTATCTTTTCATCCAGCGTCAGTTGCTTCACCAAGTCTTCAGCTCGTTCTGCCGGCGAATAGCGGTTGTCCTTATAGACGGACTGCGCAAAGCTGCCCCCCGAAAAGGCAAGGCAAGCCAATAAATACAAAAATCTTTTTTTCATGCTATTATAATTTAGGGTAGTATTACATTAAATCTATATCTTAGCACCATTCTTTTAAGCAGGTGCGGAGACAATACATTTTATTCCTCTTCGGCAAACATCGGGTCCCAAGCCGGCAGCTTAATGGGTTTCTGCTTCATCTGTTGCTGCACCTTGGCCGGAACATACTTAGTTTCTACCACCAAGCGGAACATATATTCGTTGAACCATTCATCCGTCATGATGAGATGTCCTTGCCAACCGCTGGCAGCACCCCAACTGTTTTCCACCAACCACTTCACGGGCTTTCCGTCTTTATCCAAATCTACGCCGACCAACGTCATGGCATGGCTGGAACCGCTGGCAAAGGTAGCAATGCGCTGCTTCTTATCCATACCGAAAGTAACTCCCATCAGCGAAGCATAATCGTAGTTGTTGACATCCAGCAAACCACGTTCAGAGTTCAGTTGCTTGCCTACGTCGCACGAGAAATACATCATGGTACTGTCCTTCAGCGATGTGATAGCCATCTCTTTTATGTCATCCAGAGGCAGATTGACGTAAGTCCAGTTTTTGCCGTCATAGCGATGACGGTCAAATTCTATCTCGTACGTCTTGTAATACTCGCGTGTGGGGTCGTTCATCAGCATCACGTAGTCCGTCAGCAACTTTGTGTCGCCGTATTTTTCTAAGAAGGACATAGGGGTATGGTGCTCCGTCTCCACCGGCTCTCCTTTCGCATCTTTGCGTACGTAGTCGAACTCCGTAGGAGGTACGCCCAAGTTGAGTACCAACATCCGATAAACAGTACCCAGCATAGCGGTCTTTTCTTTCTGCAAGGCTGCCGACTTCGCTCCGTTGGCGGCCATGTCGCGCAGTTGCAAGCCGAATTCCTTCAGCTTCAGCGAAATCAAGTTTGCCATGCGGGAGGTGCTTTCGCTGCTGTGCGTTTCGGGCATGGCTTCCGAAGGTACAAGTCCATACTTCGACACGATGTCAGCCACCCCCGTAAAGGTACCTCCGTCGCTCAGCGGATTCTTGAAGAGCCACTGCACCGTACGGTCGTCCATCGAGCTGCCACTGGTGTCAATAATGCCTTGCAGGAAAAGATTCGACTTCTCCAACTGATCCCAGAAGAATGAATAATTCTGCGAAAACTCAAAGCCGGGCAGGTTGTATTTGGCTATGGCCTTGGCACGCATCACGTTCAGCCCCGTAAAAAGCCAACAGCGTCCCGAAGATTCCTGGTCGGTAATGCCCTTGGAGGATACACGTACGGAGAAATGCGTATCCATCCCTTTCAGATTCTCCTGGTTCAAAGCCAGCTTACGGATGTCGTTATTGCCGATGGCATTGCGCAATGCCTTGTCGGTGGGCGTACCCTGATAGCTTTGCTGAATTTGCTGAAGCATGGCGGAAGAAATGCCGCCGTCCTGAGCATAGGCCGCAAAGCACAGGGCACTCAGGGCAATAGCAGATAAAACTGTTTTCTTCATATAAAGTCCTTTTAAATTAGTAATGATCGTTCTGACTGACAAAAATAGCACCTTTTTTGAAAAATTTAGTAATGTCTTTAGATTTATTGTCACAGAACAAGAAAACTGATTCAATTAAAATAGTTTCCTTTGCACCCATATTCAATAGTAAACGATGAGAAAATACATATTGAGCATCCTGCTTCTGGCAACATCAACCATCTTTCTGTCTGCCCAAGAGGTTTCTGCTGATACCATAATGACGGATAATACGCCAACACTGAGCAAGAAAGAACTGCGCAAGCAGAAACTGGCCAAGCGGAATCTGCACTACAACATATTGGGCGGACCAAGCTATACGCCGGACTTTGGTGCCGTATTGGGCGGAAGTGCCTTGATGACATTCCGCATCAATCCATCGGACACCACCCAGATGCGCTCGGTAGTTCCCATGGCCATCGCATTCATGTTCAAAGGAGGCATCAACCTGTTCTCCAAACCCCAGCTCTTTTTCAAGGGAGACCGTTTCCGCATCTTCGGTAAAGTGGCCTACAAGAATACGCAGGAAAACTTTTACGGTGTGGGCTACAACACCAACAAAGACTATGTGCGCAGCGACTCTACCAGCCAATACCGTTATAGCGGACTGCAAATCAATCCTTGGTTTCTGTTTCGCCTGGGCAAGAGCAACTTCTTTGCAGGTCCGCAGATTGACATCAACTATGACCGCTTGACCGAACCGGCCGAGCACTTGGTGGAGGAGCCTTCGTACAAGCGGGCCGGTGGTACGGCAAACGGCTACGAAAGTTTCATTTCCGGTTTGGGTTTCCTGCTGACATACGACAGCCGCGACGTGCCGGCCAATGCCTATCGGGGGCTCTATCTGGACTTGCGCGGAATGGCATACTCCAAAATCATCGGAAGCGACCAAAACTTCTATCGACTGGAGATTGACTACCGCCAATACAAATCGGTGGGCAACCGGAAAGTGCTGGCATGGACGGTGCAGAGCAAAAACGTATTCGGCGACATTCCGCTCACGCAATACTCCCTTACAGGCACGCCATTCGACCTGCGCGGCTACTACATGGGGCAATATCGAGACAAATCGTCGCACGTCATCATGGCCGAATATCGCCAAATGATTAATACCGACCGCAGCACATGGGTGAAGCGAATGATCAACCACCTCGGCTTTGTGGCATGGACGGGCTGTGGATTTATGGGTCCTACGATGGGAAAGGTAGAAGGCGTGCTGCCCAATTACGGGGTAGGCCTGCGCATCGAAGTACAACCCCGAATGAACGTCCGGCTGGATTTAGGCAAAAACACCGTGAACAACCAAACGCTATTCTATTTCAATATGACAGAAGCTTTCTGACTTTAGCTTGCTTTTCTTAACTAAATGCTTGCAACATTCAAAGATTATCCCTACTTTTGAACACAAATTCTCACTTATTAGGTAATAAAATGTAAAATCAAGCCGGTTCTTGTTGTAGCCCGACAGGATTAGTGCTTGATTTACACTAAATAAGCAATCTTTGAACGAAAATGAAAGCGGTTGAAGTGTTTTTTTGGATTAGTTTGTTGATTGTATTCTATACTTATATCGGCTATGGAATTGTCCTTTATATCTTGGTTAAGATAAAGGAGTTATTTCATGCCCCCAACCATCCGTCGGCTCCAGCGGACGAAGCGCTTCCCCACCTTACCCTCTTCATTGCTGCCTACAACGAAGAAGACATTGTAGACGAAAAGATGCAGAACTGTCTGGAGTTGGACTATCCGTCCGACAAGCTACACATCGTTTGGGTGACAGACGGAAGCAACGACCGCACCAACGAAAAGCTATCGCATTGGCCTCAGGCCACCGTCCTGCACCAACCCGAGCGAAGAGGAAAAACTGCTGCCATGAACCGCGGTATGCAGTTCATAGAGACTCCCATTGTCGTATTTACCGATGCCAACACTCATATTAATAAAGAAGCATTGCGCGAAATAATGACGGCTTTCTCCGACCCGAAGGTAGGATGTGTAGCCGGAGAAAAGCGCATAGCCGTACAGGACAAGGACAATGCAGCCGGTGGAGGCGAGGGCATTTACTGGAAATACGAATCAACCCTAAAGGGACTCGACTCCCGACTGTATTCTACGGCAGGCGCGGCAGGCGAACTGTTTGCCATCCGCCGCGAACTGTTTGAAGAGATGCCCACCGATACGCTGCTCGACGACTTCATCCTTTCGCTACGCATCGTGATGCGCGGCTACAAAATAGCCTACTGCGCCCAAGCATACGCCACCGAAAGCGGGTCGGCCGACATGAACGAGGAAGAGAAGCGGAAAGTACGCATCGCAGCCGGTGGACTGCAATCCATCAAGCGGCTACATCCGTTGCTGAATCCCTTCCGCTACGGAATCTTCAGTTTTCAGTACGTATCCCACCGGGTATTGCGCTGGTCCCTTACCCCTATTCTACTGTTTCTTCTGCTTCCCCTCAACGTGGTGCTCATCTTTACAGCCGATGCAACTCTCGTATATGCTGTAATGGCTGTATTGCAAGCCATGTTCTATCTGATGGGCATTTGGGGATATTACCTGTCGAGAAAGCATATTAAAAACAAAATACTGTTTGTTCCCTACTACTTCCTCTTCATGAACGTCAACGTCATCAGAGGTTTCAACTACCTGCGCCATCGCAAAGGCAATAGCGGTGCATGGGAGAAAGCCAAAAGAGCTGGGAAATAAGCCTAACGTACGAATCTATATCATACTAACGAAAGAGATAAATTATATATAAAGAAGACATGGAAAGTATTCTAAGGAATTCTGTCAATGCTGAAAGGTTGTTGAAACTGACATCCAATACACTGCTGCTCATCGATAAGGATGGCGTCTGTATTGATGCAGTCATTAATAATACGGATTTATGGTTTCTGAAAGAGGAGAATTTGGTGGGAAAGAACTTACGGGAACTGTTGCCTTCCACCACCTACCAACAGATTTATCCGGAATTTCAGAAAGTATTGCAGGACAACGTACGCTCTACGCTGGACTGTGTATTGCCCATTGAGGAGAATACCTACTTCTTCAAATTCTTCATGTATCCGTATGACGGCATGGTGCTGTGCCAATATCGCGACACCACAGAACGAAACATACGCAAGCTGGCACTCGAAAAGCGGGACAAGGAGCTTGGCGAAATCCAGAAGGCCGCCTACATCGGCAATTGGAGGTACGTATCGGACAGACGAGTGCTCATCTATAGCGGCTACACCAACATCATGTGTACCGAAGAGGAACAGGAAATCAGCCTCGACACTTATCTGGAGATAATCATACCGGACGACAGAATGAACTTCAAGACCTGGCTGGAACAAAACTTAACCAACGACAACGACACGGAAAAGAACATAGACTACAGAATCAATTATCAAGGCAAAATACACTATATCCGACTCAAAATATTCAACAGAGAACAGGAAGATGACACCATCACCTTAGAAGGCTACATACAGAACATTACGGATATACAGCAAAGCCGCAACGACGTCTGTCTGCTTACCCATGCCATCGACAATTCCACAGAAGACATCTATGCCGCCCGCGAAGACGGTACCCTTATATTTGCAAACCACAGTTTTAAGGAACATTGCGGCATAAGCAACATGGACGACATCAGCCAAATGAAAATATACGAATTGCCCCATTGCATACAGAACAGAGAAAGCTGGCAGACGTTTGTGTCCAATGTCAGGATGGGAAGACTCACCCAAACCCACGTCATATACAGCCCCTTGACATGCTTCCCCGAAGTGCTGGCCATGGAGCGTAACTCGTATTGGGTGACAAGCGACGAAGGCATAGCCACCATCTGGAGTTTCATGCGCGATGTCACCTCCAAGGAAATCATGAAACGCGAACTAATCAACGCCAAAGAAAAGGCGGAGGTTTCGGATCAATTGAAGTCGGCTTTCCTCGCCAACATGAGCCACGAGATACGCACGCCGCTCAATGCCATCGTGGGGTTCTCGCGTATCATTGCCGATAGCGAAAATCCGGACGACCGACTTACGTATTATAACATCATAGAGACCAACAACACCCGCTTGCTGCAACTCATCAATGAAATCCTGGACCTCTCCAAACTGGAGGCCGGTATGGTGGAACTGTCAACAGACGGTGTTCAACTGAATTCCCTATTCGTCGAATTGCACGACAATTACCGCACCCGCTGCCCGAAAAACATAGAATTTGTCTATGACCCATCGGACGAGAGCATAGTCATCGTAAGCGACCGCTACCGACTGTATCAGGTGATTTCCAATATGCTGGAAAACGCCTTCAAGTTCACCAACAACGGAAGCATTCACTACGGCTACAATGTGAAAGGGAACTATATAGAGTGCTACGTCAAAGACACCGGAATCGGTATAGCACCGGATAAAATCGGGCACATATTCGAACGCTTCGTCAAAGCCAACGACTTCTCACAAGGCACCGGACTGGGTCTTTCCATCTGCAAGGCCATCATCGAGCGGCTGGGTGGCAAAGTCAGCGTCGCATCTACACTGGGACAGGGAACTACATTCACCTTTACGCTCCCCCTATACTTACCCTCCTAAGATAGGCTACAGAAAGAATGATTTTGCTCAACAGCAATAAAAAAGGCACGGATGACACAGAAGGACAGGAATCCTAAAATTCCTCATCCCATCTGTGTCATTCGTGCCTAGAGAAGGAAGTGCGCTTTTTCAACGGCAACACGCACTCCCATCATCATCTGTCAGGCAGGTTCCTCGCCTCGTTCAATGTATGCCAACACTTCTCCCTTGTTGACATGGGCACCTTGCTTGGCACATACCTCAATGATGCGTCCGCTGAAATTGGCCATCACCTTGTCGTGAGTTCCCCACGTGGTAGTGATGTAGCAGAAGGTATCATCCGGTTCGTACTTATGTCCCACCTCGGGCGGCATGGACGGCGAATGCATATCAAGCTCCCAAATGACTTTTCCTTTAGCCGGTGCCGTGATAGGTTCAGCCTTGGCACGCTTCAGTTTCTTCACATCTTCCTCCGAGAAGCCCTTGCCCAACAAAGCAGATTCCTTGGCACGTTGGAGGTCTGTCTCGAAACGCTTCTTGGCAATACCCGACTTATAGTCACGGTACTGACGGTCATGCATAGCCAATTCGAAGAGTTCTTCATCGTCCTCACCGGTTTCCCAACCGTTTTCCTGCATTTCCTTGCGGTATTCATCCAACTGATCGGGATAATAGGACTGCGGATCGGCTTCCGTGAACTCATAGTTGTTCTTCTTGGCCAACTCTACGATTTCGGGGTCCAGCTTACCCGGCAGACGTCCACTCTTGCCTAGAATCATGCCCCATGTATTGTTGTCAATCATTGTCCAGCGGTCTTCCCCTTTCACCAATGACATCACATTCATCAATGCCACGTTCTTCACGTATTGGCTGAAGGGAGTCACCAAAGGAGGATAGCCCAGTTTAGGCCATACGTACTCCACTTCATCGAACAGCATCACCAAGAGGTCATCAATGCTGAGTTCCGGTTCGCCTTTTCCTTTCAGTATAAGGTTGATACCGGCATGTACACCCTTGAGGTCGGCCATCATGGAACCCATCATTCCACCGGGAAGGCCACACTTCAGCAATAAGGAAGAAGTATGCTTGTTCGTGGGATCCATAAAATAGCCCAAGAAATCGTCAATGAACTCCTGCGTCATGGAGCGTGCCTTCATATAGGCTTTCATATTGATTTCCGGCACATCAAACCCTTTGTCCTTCAGCATGGCTTGCACGGAGATTACATCCGGATGCACTTTGCCCCACGACATCGGTTCCATAGCCACATCTATCATATCGGCACCGTTTTCGCAAACTTCAAGGATGGAGGCCATCGAAAGTCCGGGACCACTGTGTCCGTGATACTGAATCAATATATCGGGATGTTTATCTTTAATTGTTTTGGTCAGGCAACCCAACATACCCGGACGACCAATACCCGCCATATCTTTCAAGCAGATTTCCGGTGCTCCGGCTGCAATCAACTGGTCGGCAATGTTGGCATAGTAATCTACGGTGTGCACAGGCGAGTGGGTAATGCAAAGAGTAGCCTGAGGTATCATGCCACCTTCAAGGGCATACTTGATGGAGGGGATGATGTTTCGTACTTCGTTCAGGCCACAGAAGATGCGGGTGATGTCTACTCCTTGTGCATGCTTCACCTTATACATCAGGCGTCGCACATCGGCAGGTACAGGATACATACGCAAGGCATTCAGTCCACGGTCGAGCATGTGCGTCTGAATGCCAGCTTCATTGAAAGGCTTGGTAAAGGCACGTACGGCCTTGTTGGGGTTCTCACCATACAGCAGGTTCACTTGCTCGAAAGCTCCTCCGTTGGTTTCCACGCGAGCGAAACAACCCATTTCTACAATCAGCGGAGCTATGCGCACCAATTGGTCCACCCGAGGCTGATACTTACCGGACGATTGCCACATATCCCGGTAAACGAGGCTGAATCTAATTTTCTTTTTCATAAAATAGATATTAAGTGTTGGGGATTCGGTTAACTTAACATATACAAATATAGGCGTTTATTCTGACATATCGATAAACCGAAGCCCAAATTCTTTGTGGCAAAAGATATGTTTTATATCATATTGATGGTCGTGAACAACGGACCATCAAGAAGCTAAATCAGAAACATTATTTTCCGCTCCCCCCTTCATTTCCCGAAAGGATGGGCAGGCAAATCTTATATTTCACGGCAAGAATACGGGTTAGGAACACGGCTATGCCACCAATCACCTGACAGCCATACGACTGCATTCCGGACAAATCGCATATCCAATAGGCTGCTCCGCCCACCACGCACGCCATGGCATATATTTCCTTACGGAATATCAGGGGAATCTCGTTGATGAATACATCGCGGATGACACCGCCCGCCGCTCCGGTAAGGCTACCCATTATAATGGCTACCCAAAAAGGATAGCCCAACGAAAGGCTCTTGCCTACACCTACCACTGTGAACAAGGCCAAGCCTATGGAGTCGAAAATAAAAAAGGTATTGTTCAGATGGATGAGATATTTACCGAAGAAGATGACCCACAACAAGGCCAGTCCGGTACAGATGAGATAAATCGGGTCCGTCATCCATCCCGGAGTTACATCCAGCAGCACATCGCGTATCGTACCGCCCCCGATAGCAGTCACAAAACCTACCACGTAAGCACCGAACCAGTCGAAGCGTTTGGCCGATGCCAAACGTATTCCGCTGATAGCGAAGGCAAACGTCCCAATGAAATCGAGTATTTGAACAAATGTTGGCATATCAGTATGAAATTTATCAGCAAAGTAACAAATAATTTCCCTAAGAAAGCGTATTTTTGTCTCATCATTTTTCAGTTTATACAAATAATGAAAATAACTATTGTATCGGGCGCACGCCCTAACTTCATGAAAATAGCCCCTATCTGCCGCGCCATCGACGCAGCCAGGGAAAATGGTAAGAAAATTTCCTATCGTCTAGTTTATACCGGCCCGCAGAACGACGAAAGTCTGGATGCTTCCCTCTTCTCCGACCTTGCCATGCCGAAGCCGGATGCCTATCTGGGAGTCAGCGGGCACGGACATTCGGAAGTGACAGCCGCCATCATGCTGGCTTTTGAAAAAGAGCTGGATGCCCATCCTGCACAGGTGATTCTGGTGGTAGATGACCTGACGGCAACCATGAGTTGCTCCATTGTGGCCAAGAAGCGTGGACTGAAGGTGGCACACGTCATAGCCGGCACTCGTTCGTTCGACATGAATATGCCCCGCGAAGTAAACCGCACCATCGTAGATGCCATCTCCGATTACTTGTTCACCGCCGGCATGGTGGCCAACCGCAATCTGAATCAAGAAGGCATGATTCCTGAATACATACACTACGTAGGAAACATCTTGGTTGACAACATACGCTACAACCGTCACCGCTTCATACAGCCCATGTGGTTCTCCGCTTTGGGATTGAAGAAGGGAAACTACCTGCTACTGACGCTCAACCGTCACGACTTGTTGGAGAAGAAGGCTGTACTGCACTCGCTTATGCAGACCGTTATCGAGAAGGCCGGCAACGTGCCCATCGTGGCTCCTTTGCACCCGTATGTAGAGAAGGCCATAAAGGCACTGGACCTGAAAACAGACAACCTGCACATACTGCCCCCACAAAGTTACCTGCACTTTGGCTTCCTTATCAATCAGGCCAAAGGCATTGTGACCGACTCGGGCAACATTGCCGAAGAGGCGACCTTCCTCGATGTGCCTTGCATCACAATGAACACCTATGCCGAACACCCTGAAACATGGCGCATCGGTACCAACGAATTGGTGGGCGAAAATACCTTTGCATTGGCTGCCTCCATGGACAAGCTGATGCACGGAACATGGAAACACGCCACCCTGCCCGACCGCTGGGACGGACGTACAGCCGAACGCATCGTGCAGACCCTACTGAACGGAGAAAAAGTATAAATGCCCCGATTCTGATAAAAGCGAAAGAGGTATATCCGGAAGCAAGACCTTCCTGATATACCTCTTTTCTTATATTCAAGGATATATGTTCCTCTATACCAACTTATGGATAACTAATCCCGAACGCAATTTGGGTTCAAACCAGGTAGTCTTGGGAGGCATGATATTGCCTGTATCGGCAATGTCCATCAGCTGCTTCATGGAAACGGGATAAAGAGCCAAAGCTACTTTCATCTCGCCACTATCCACACGTTTCTTCAGTTCACCCAATCCACGGATACCACCTACAAAGTCAATGCGCTTGTCCGAACGGAGGTCTTTGATGCCGAGAATCTCATCCAATATCAGATTGGAAGAAATCGTCACGTCCAGCACCCCGATGGGGTCATTATCATTGTAAGTACCCGGCTTGGCAGTCAGACTATACCATTTTCCATCCAGATAGAGAGAGAAATTATGCAGACCTGTCGGCTTGTAGATTTCCGTTCCCTTCTCTTCTACGGTAAAGTTTTTGCCCACAGCAGCCAAGAACTGTTCCGGCGTCAGTCCATTCAAGTCCTTCACCACGCGGTTATAGTCGATAATCGTCAACTGATTGGCAGGAAAACATACAGCCATGAAATAGTTGTACTCTTCCGTTCCCGTATGATGGGGATTCTGCTTTGCCTTCTCAGCACCCACCAAGGCGGCAGCCGCACTGCGGTGATGACCGTCTGCAATGTAGAGCGCAGGCATCTTGGCAAATTCCTTGGTAATGGCATCAATGTCTTCCGGCTTGTCCACAATCCAGAAAGTATGTCCGAAACCATCACCCGGAGCGATGAAGTCATAAACGGGCTTCTCGGCAGTATAGCGAGCGATGATGGCATCCAGCGCAGCATTGTCGGGATAGGCAAAGAACACCGGTTCGATGTTGGCGTTGTTCACACGCACATGCTTCATGCGGTCTTCTTCCTTGTCGCGACGGGTAAGCTCGTGCTTCTTGATGATGCCGTTCATATAGTCGGGCACGTATGCACCCACTACCAATCCGTACTGCGTCTTGCCATTCATGGTCTGTGCATAGATGTAGTAGTTTTCCTTCTCATCCTGCACCAGCCAACCTTTGTCTTGGAACATCTGGAAGTTTTCAGCAGCCTTCTGATATACACGAGCATCGTGTTCATCAGTACCCACCGGGAAATCAATTTCCGGCTTAATGATGTGATACAACGATTTCTCGTTCCCGGCAGCTTCTTCGCGTGCCTCCTCAGAATTCAGCACATCGTAAGGACGCGACGCCACTTGTTCCACCAAATCTTGCGGGGGACGAATGCCCTTAAAGGGTTTGATTGTTGCCACGGTATTAGAATTTTAAATGATTACTTGTTTACACGGAACTTCTCACAGCCATCTTTCAGGAAGCCTACGATTTGCTGGGCAGCGGCAATACCGGCATTAATGTTGGCTTCGGCAGTCTGTGCACCCATCTTCTTCGGCGTAGAGAAATAGCGGCCGGCAAATTTAGCGGCAAACGTTTCGTTGGCTGCGGGCATGATGTCGGTCACGTACTTCAGGTCGGGACGCTCTTCCATCAGCTGAATCAGTTCGGCTTCGTTGATGACTTCCTTACGAGCCGTGTTTACCAACAGACCACCCTTCGGCATCTTGTTCACCAAAGCATAGTTGATGGAGTTCTTCGTTTCGGCTGTTGCAGGAATATGCAGAGAAACCACGTTACACGTAGCATACAGTTCGTCAGCCGAATCTACTGCCTTCACACCGTCTTTTTCAATCACTTCCTTCGGACAGAAAGCATCGAAAGCATAGATGTCCATACCAACACCTTTAGCAATACGAGCCACATTGCGGCCTACGTTTCCGTATGCATGGATACCCAGTTTCTTGCCTTTCAGTTCCGTACCGGAAGTACCGTTGTACATATTGCGGACAGCCATAACCATCAAACCGAATGCCAGCTCGGCAACGGCGTTAGAGTTCTGTCCCGGTGTATTCATTACGCATACATTGTGTGCCGTAGCAGCCTCCAGGTCAACGTTGTCATAGCCTGCACCTGCACGAACCACGATTTTCAGTTCCTTGGCAGCGTCCAGCACTTCTGCATCGATGACGTCACTACGAATGATGATGGCATTGGCATCTTTCACGGCTTCCAGCAATTTAGCCTTCTCGCCATACTTCTCCAGCAGTACCAATTCGTAGCCTGCTGCTTCAATTTCCTTACGGATACCGTCTACAGCAACTTTGGCAAACGGTTTATCTGTTGCAACTAATACTTTCATTGTTTTATGTATTTTTATTAAGAAGTTAAGGAGTTAGAAGGGGTTAAAAGGAGTTAAGCCGATGACTTCTTGTATTGGCTTCTAACTTCTTCTAACTCCCTATAACTCCTTTAACTCCTATATTACTTATTAATGGAGTTTCTCAAATTCCTGCATACAGTCAATCAAGGCCTGTACGCTTTCCTTTGGCATGGCATTGTAGCAAGAAGCACGGAAACCACCCACAGAGCGGTGACCCTTGATGCCGACCATACCTCTTTCGGTAGCAAACTTCAGGAAGTCAGCCTCCAGCTCCTTGTATTCGGGAGCCATTACGAAGCAGATGTTCATGCGCGAACGGTCTTCCTTGGCAGCCGTACCTACAAACAGCTTGTTGCGGTCGATTTCACCATACAACATATCAGCCTTTTCGATAGCGCGGCGTTCCATCTCGGCTACACCACCCTGTGCCTTCAGCCAACGCAATGTGAGCAATGCGGAATAAATGGGCACTACCGGAGGAGTATTGAACATCGAACCACCGTCAATGTGAGTCTGATAGTTCAGCATAGTGGGGATATAGCGTGAAACCTTGCCTACGGCTTCGTTCTTTACGATGACGAACGTCACACCGGCAGGAGCCAGATTCTTCTGTGCACCACCATAGATACAGATATACTTGGATACGTCAACCGGACGGGAGAAAATGTCGGAAGACATATCGGCTACCATCGGTACATCTACGTCCAAGTCTTTCTTGAGCTCCGTACCAAAGATTGTGTTGTTAGTCGTAATATGGAAATAATCAACATCAGCAGGAACAGTATAGTCTTTCGGAATGAAAGAGAAGTTTGCATCTGCCGAAGAGGCCACCTCCACTACTTCACCAAAAGCCTTCGCTTCTTTCATGGCCTTCTTGGCCCACGTACCTGTGTTCAGGTAAGCGGCTTTCTTTTCGAGGAAGTTGAAGGGCACCATACAGAACTCCAGACTGGCACCACCACCCAAGAACAGTACCGAATAACCTTCGGGGATATTAAGTAATTCTTTGAATAAGGCGACTGCTTCGTCCACTACGGGTTGGAAGTCCTTAGCGCGATGACTGATTTCCATCAGAGAGAGGCCGGAACCGTTAAAGTCCAAGATAGCTTTCGCTGTGTCCTCAATCACCTCGCGCGGAAGAATGGAGGGTCCTGCATTGAAATTATGCTTTTTCATTTGAAGTGTGTTTTAGTTATACAATTTCGTTCACTATTGTCCTTAGACCTTGCGAAATTACGGAATTATTTCCGTAAAACAAACCTTTCCTTATAAAATTCCCCCTTTTCTACGTTTTTACCTTTCTTTTTAATGGTTTATACAGGATATATACACCTAATTGTTATGTACACTTGCCAAGACGAAGAAAAAAGTACGACACAGAAATATTCAGCGGGCTTCTTCTATCAGCGTCTTCATACCCTTTATTTTCTCGCCCCTTATCAAGGTAAGGAGCTGTTTTATCTTGCCACGGCGAACGGCTACGAAGGCATAGTGTTCCTTCACGTCCACCTGCCCGACATCTTCACGCGCCAGTCCACCTTTCTTATATAAGAAACCTACAATATCAATTTTGTTCAGTTTATCCTTCTTTCCTTTACCTATATATAAGGTAGCCCAACGGGGTTTGGGGGGCTTCGGTGTCTGTTCCGGCAGTTCAAAGACGGGCGTGTCAGAGGGCACATAGGCGGGCAGTTGCTCGTCCGGATGAAGTATCAGATAGGATGAACCATGCGCTTCCCAACGGGCTGTCCGTCCGTTGCGGTGCGTAAAAGCTTCTTCGTTCACCGGCAGATGATAGTGAACGATGTTATCCACCCCCGGTATGTCCAGCCCGCGGGCAGCCAAATCGGTAGAGATGAGTACGGGGCAGCTGCCATTGCGGAATTTGTACAAAGCCCGTTCGCGGTCGGGCTGCTCCATCCCGCCATGAAATGTATCGCAGGGAAAACGTTGAGCCATCAGGTAGCCGGCCACGCGCTCCACACTCTCGCGGTAGTTGACAAATACGATGCTGGACGCATCGCCCAGCGTGCAAAGCAGTCGATACAGCGTTTCCAGTTTATCTTTTACGGGTGAATGTACCTGTTGCAGATTCAGCCGCAAGCCGTCCGCATCGGGATTCAGAAAGTTCAGCTTTACCAGCCGTTGCCCATTCCCCACCCCGGCAAACTGCGGAATCTCTTCTGCATCCGTAGCCGACAGCAGCACACGTTTCTTCAAGGCAGGAAGCTGCCCGATGACTTCCGACATCTCATCCTGAAAGCCAAACTCCAGGCATTTGTCGAACTCGTCAATGACCAGCGTCGTGACAATGCTTGCGTCAAAATTCTGCTTTCGCAGGTGGTCGTTCATACGTCCGGGGGTACCCACAATCACCGACGGGCAGATGCCCTTCATCGTCCGGTGCTCGTCCATTGCCGGACGACCGCCATAGCAACTCATCACCCTGAAAGGCGTGCCCATTGCCTTGAACACCGTTTCTATCTGCAAAGCCAACTCGCGCGACGGTGCCAACACAACCGCCTGCACTCCTTCCACTTCCGGCTTCAGCGACTGCACCAACGGCAGAAGGAAAGCCAACGTCTTGCCCGAGCCCGTGGGCGAAAGCAACACCAAGTCGCAATCCGACTGATAAGCCTCCCCCGTAGCTTCTTGCATCGGGGTCAGCTGTTCTATCTGTAAGTTATCAAGAATTACTCTACTATCCATTTTTCAATGTTTCGCGTTTTCTTGCTAAAATTTACACCAACTTTAAATAGCTTGCGTCCATCTGATTCGAAAGGCTGTGCATAGAGCTTCGCATGAATTTGTTGCAGAGCTTCTTCGGCCGTCCCGTCCAATTTAAACTCCATCACATAAATATACCTATCGGTCTGTAAAACCAGGTCAATTCGTCCCTGCGATGTATGGTATTCCGCTTTGACATAAAAGCCCACCAGTTTAAAGACGATAAAAAGAACGTTCTGATAATGTATTTCCAAATCATGAACCAATTCATAAGGAGTATCAGCAAAGAAACTCTGCAAACGACGGAAAAAGGAGTCATATTCGCCCGAGCGAACTTCATGTACAAATTTCTGAATTTCAAAAGGCGCTTCAACCTCATTGGTATGTGCATAGTAAGGCAACAAGAAACGGACAAAACCTTCCTCAACCTCACGATTGGGGAAGCCCAAACGGTAAGTGCCAAATTCATTATCGTATCCTTGAATGGTGAGGTAACCACTCTGATAAATCAGCGGAATAGGATTGGACGATTCAGAGTCAACGCTGTTCAACACTTGCGCATCCGTCACCTCGTATGCCATTTGTTCCAACCTATAATGATGATTCTTCAGCAGATTCACCAGATACGTAGGCGTACCCGTAACAAACCAATAGTTGCCAAACTCCTTACGCTCAAAAGCACTAATCAAGCTAAAAGGATTGTATATGCCTTCCGAATCGTGCGTGAAATGATAGCCATCATAATATTCCTTCAGCTTCTTACAAAAACCTTCGTACGCCATCCCTTGCGCATCGGCAAACTCGTGCATCTCCGTTTCCAAATTCGCATGGAGTTCTTCTTCGCTGATGCCACACACATTCACATATCTATTCCACATGGATATGTCGTTCAAGTTGTTCAAATCACTGAACACGCTTACCTTTCCAAACTTTGTAACACCGGTCAGCAGCGCAAACTTGATGCACCCATCCATCGTTTTCAGCACACCATAGAAAGACTTTAACGTATTGCGATACCCGTCTCGCAGCGCATTATCGGCAATGACTTGCAGCATTGGTTTGTCGTACTCGTCCACAAGTATCACCACCCGCTGCCCGGTCCGTTCGTATGCACGTTTCACCACGCCCTTAAAGCGCAGTGCCAGAGTAACCTCTCCGGCTCCCGTGCCATAAACGGATTCCCAACCTAGAAGAGCTTCATTCAGCATACTGTCCAGACTATCCGGCATATCATACTTCCCGATATTCAAATCAAGATGCAAGACAGGATGTTTTATCCAATCTTTTTCCAACCGTTCCATTGCCAAGCCTTCAAACAGTTCCTTCTTACCTTCGAAATATGCTTCGAGTGTAGAGACCAACAGGCTTTTCCCAAAACGGCGCGGACGGCTCAAAAAATAATAGCTACCCGTCTTTACCATCTGATAAACCAAAGCCGTCTTGTCAATATAGAAGTATCCTTCCTTACGAATCTTCTCGAAATTCTGTA
>JAUNJD010000281.1 GCA_030523205.1 Bacteroides sp. | reverse complement strand
TATCATCTTATCATCTCACCATCTTCTTCTCCGCAATCTCCTTTCCGGCAGCCAGAGCTTTAAGGTTCATTTCTACGATGGCATCTCCCTTGCGTTGGAAGATTTCGCGGATGCTGTCCTGCACCTTTTCGTAGTCGATGCCTAGGAAGGGAATCGTGGCACCCAGCAGTACGATGTTGGCCACGCGGGGCGAGCCGGCGTTCTTGGCCACCTCGTTTACGTTCAGCACCACCTTGTGGGGCAGTTTGTCCAGTTCGGCATGGAGGGCCTCTTCGCTCGGATAGTTGGGGATGTTGACGAACGGCACGGCATTGGTCACCAGCCAGCCTTCATCGCTCAGATAGGGCAGATAGCGCAGGGCTTCCATCGGCTCCAGCGAGATGATGAGGTCGCATTTTCCGGTGGGGATGAGGTCGGAAGCGATGGGGCGGTCGCTGATGCGCAGGTTGGACTGCACGTCGCCGCCACGTTGGCTCATGCCGTGCACTTCGGCCTGCTTCATGTAGAGCCCTTCTTTCAGGGCTGCTTTACCTATTACGGTGGCGATGGAGAGGATACCTTGTCCTCCTACGCCGGAGAGTATAATATCTTTTTTCATGGCTTTACTTGTTACGTTTTTTGCGGGCTAAGGTTTGAATACATTCTCTGCGCGGGATGATGACCGATACGCCCTTGTACTCTATTTCTTCGCGAATCACTTGCTTCATCTCTTCGTAGTTCTTCCGCAAGGGCACTACGACGCGGATGTGCTCGGGGGCTACGCCGATGCCTGCACAGATGGCTTCGAGGCGTCCCGTTCCGGCAGAATCCTGTCCTCCGGTCATGGCGGTGGTTTCGTTATCGGAGATGACGATGGTGACGCTGGCATTTTCGTTGACGCAGTCCAGCAGTCCGGTCATGCCGGAGTGAGTGAAGGTAGAATCACCGATGACGGCCACTGCCGGGTGCAGGCCTGCATCCGAAGCTCCTTTGGCCATGGTGATGGATGCACCCATATCCACCGTAGAGTTGATGGCATGGAACGGTGCGTTGGCTCCCAATGTATAGCAACCGATGTCGCTGAATACCTTGTGCGTGGGATATTCCTCCTTCAGCACTTGCGTCAGCACGGTGTACATATCGCGGTGTCCGCAGCCTTCGCACAGGGCAGGCGGGCGCATTTCGACCAACGAAGGTACGCTGAACTTGGCTTCGTTCTTCCGGCCTATGGCACGGGCCACGGTGTCGGGATTCAGTTCGCCGTCCTGCGAGAGCGTACCATCCAAACGGCCTTTTATCCGGATGCCGAGACCTAGATAACCCTTCAGTTGCTTTTCTACGAAAGGCTGTCCGTCTTCCAGTATCAGTATCTCGTCGCAAGTTTCCACCAACTGCATCAGCTGCTTCTTGGGGAGCGGGTATTGCCCAATCTTCAGCACGGGATATTCGCAACCTTCGGGATAGTTCTCCATCAGGTAGTTGTAGCCGATGCCACAGGCCACGATGCCGAGGCGCTTGTTCGGGCCGTCGGTATATGTGTTGAAGGGTGATTCTTCGGAGGCTTTGATGAACTCTTCCTGGCGTTGCAGCAATGCCTTGTAACGCTTGCGTGCGTTGCCCGGCAAGAGGATGAACTGACGCGGGTCGTCGCTGAAAGAAAGGCCGTTTTGCGGTTGCGGTTCCTTGCGCTCCACGCCCGAGCGGGAGTGAGCCAAGCGGGTAACGATGCGCAGCAGCAGGGGTTCGCCCATCTGTTCGGAGAATTTGAATCCGCTATATACCATGTCGTATGCTTCCTGCTGATTGCTGGGTTCGAGCATGGGGATGAGTGAGAAGTCGCCATAGAAGCGGCTGTCCTGTTCGTTCTGCGAGGAGTGCATACTGGGGTCGTCGGCAGCCACTACAATCATGCCGCCATTGACACCCGTGATGGCTGAGTTGATGAAGCAGTCGGCGGCTACGTTCATGCCCACGTGCTTCATGCATACCAACGAACGCTTGCCCACGAACGACATACCCAAGGCGGCTTCCATGGCCGTCTTTTCGTTGGTGCACCAGCGATTATGAATGTGTTGCTCTGCTGTCAGCGGAGCCGATTGAATGTATTCGGTGATTTCGGTTGAAGGAGTGCCGGGGTAGGCATATACGCCCGATAGTCCGGCGTCTAATGCAGCTTGCGCAATAGCTTCATCGCCAAGTAAGAGTTGCTTGCTCATTATTTTCTTTCTATTTTAAGAGTTAGTCATGGTTTTATAATTCCTGCAAATATAGTCCTTTGCTTTCGTTTTTACTATTATTTACTTGAAAATCTTTCTCTCGTTCAATGCGTTCCAGTATTTTCGGGCATTTCGGGTATGCTCGGCATACGTGGCTGCAAAGTTGTGGGTGCCCGAAAAATCTTCCTTGGCACACATATAGATGTAGTTGTGATGAGTGTAGTTCAGCACGGCATCCAGTCCTACGGGAGAAGGGATGCGTATGGGACCCGGGGGAAGTCCGGGGTTTTGATACGTGTTGTAGGGCGACTTCACGTTGAGATGCTGGTTGGTGATTCTGCGCAGGCCAAAGTCCTGAAGGGCAAACTTGACGGTAGGGTCGGCCTGCAGGGGCATCTTCCGTTGCAGGCGGTTGATGTAGAGGCCGGCCACCATTGGTTTCTCGGCATTGTTGTTGGTCTCCTCTTCGACGATGGAGGCCAGTGTGCTGACCTCAATGGGTGTCATGTTGAGGGCACGGGCTTTGTTGAGGCGTTCTTCGTTCCAGAAGCGTTCGTGCTCCTGCTTCATGCGGTCGAAGAAATCGTCCACGCTCATGTCCCAATACACCTGATAGGTTTCGGGGATGAAGAGGGCAGGTAGGGTCTCTTGGGTGTAGCCCAGCCGTTGTCGGTAGAGGGAGTCGTTCAGGGCACGGGCTATCTCGGCAGAGTCAATCATCAGTTGTTTGCCTACGCTGCGGGCCAGCCTGTCCAGCGTGCGTACACTGCCGATGGTGAGGTTCATAGGCTCTTGATAACCACGGTAGAGGCGGCTGAATATGTGATATACATTCTCGTCCGGCCGTATGGCATAGCGCCCCGTGTGGATGCACTGCGCATAGTCGCGGTACTGGGCCATCCATCGGAAACCGGTCAGACTGTTGGGCATTCCCTTGGCTTTTACCTTATTATATATAGAGTCTATCGTGTCGTCGCGGTCGATATAGACATATACTGTCTGCTTGGGATGAAACTGCGGGGCAAACAGATAATAGTAGATGGTTCCGGCACAGACGCCTGCTATCACGAGCAGCAGAATGACTCCCCCTATCAGTATCTTTCGGGTTCTTCTGTTCATAGATGTTTTTTAAGTTCTTAGTTTTTGTAGGAGTTAAAAGGAAACTCCTTTCAACTCCTAACTCCTTAACTTAATATGATGAAAAGTCTCTAGCATTCAAACATTTTGCTTCGTGCAAGCATACAGGCACCGATGATGCCGGCTTTGTCCTTCAGTTTGGACGTCAGGATGGCAGAGTCTTTGTTGACCAGGTTCAGAGAGTATTTCCTTACGGCTGTCTTGATGGGTTGCGTGATGTAGTCTTCTGCCTGCGACAGGGTGCCGCCTATGATGACAAGTTCCGGGTTGAAAAGATTGATAAGTCCGGCTATCTGCTTGCCCAGCTTCTGGCCTATTTCTTCGATGATGTCGATGCACAGCAGGTCTTCTTTGTCGATGGCTGCAATGATGTCGGCCAGCGTCAGCGAGCTTTCCTTGACGGATACTAGGTTGGACAGGATGGAACTTTCGCCTCGGCTGATGCGTTCCAGCAAGATGCGGTGCATGGCTATGCCGGAGGCTTCTGTCTCCAAGCATCCCTTCTTTCCGCAATGGCAGAGAATCTCGTTGTCGAACGTATTGATGTGTCCGAACTCTCCGGAAAATCCCGACTTGCCGGCATATATCTTTCCGTCGATAATGATGCCGATGCCCAGTCCCCAACTGATGTTGACGAAGATGATGTTCTTCTCGCCCTTGACACAACCTTGCAGGTATTCGCCGTAGGTCATGGCGCGGGTGTCGTTGTCGATGCATACCGGATAGCCTATTTTCTCGGTCATCACTTCGGCCAAGGGCCTCTCCGAAAAGTTGAACAGACTGTAACTGTAACCCGATTCGGGGTTGACACGTCCGGACACATTGACGTTGATGTTGAGTATCTTTTCGTGAACCACGTTGGTCTGCTGGATGAAATCGGTAATCAGGCTGCATAGCTCCGTTAGCGCTTCCGGTGTATCTTCCATCTGGTAGGGTATGTCTTGCTTCAGTTCTACCATATCGCCCTTGAAGTTGATAAGTCCGATGCTGATGGCAAATTTCTTAATATCTACCCCAATGAAATAGCCCGAACTGGGGTTCAGTCCGTATAGGCTGGGGTGTCGGCCACCGCTGGTTTCCAGTTTACCGTAGTCGTTGATATAACCGTCTTCGCACATCTCGCTGATGAACTTGGTGACGGTAGGTACACTTAGGTCTAGTTCCTTCGACAGGTCGGTGATGGTGGAACTGCCATTATAAATGTAATGGGTAATGATGCGTTTCTTCAGAAGCGCATTTTTGCTTCCTAATT
>JAUNJD010000280.1 GCA_030523205.1 Bacteroides sp. | reverse complement strand
TTTGAAAATGAGGTAGAAGGCATTTTGGAAATACTTCTCCATCTCACCGGCTATGCGGTAGTCGTTATCTGCAAAGAAGGCTTGTAGGCGAGCCATGAAAGCTTCCGGATTTCCGGCACGCACTTCCCGCACAAAGCCGGTAATGTAAGACGTAGCACGGTTCTTGTCCACCGATGTGTAGTGGGGCAGCAGATACTTGATAAACCCGTTCTCCACTTCCTTGTTCGGGAATCCCAGCCGATAGGTCTTAAATTCTTCGTCATATCCCTTGATGGTCAAGTATCCGCTTTGGTAAATCGTTGGAATGGGATCGCTGTTCATGGATTCGATGCTGTTCAGTACGTCCGATTCCACTTCTTCCTCTTGCAGCCTGTTTAGGTCGTAGTCCGACTGTTGCAGCAGATGCACCAAGAAGGAGGGTGTGCCCGTCTCAAACCAGTAGTCGCCAAACTCATGTTTGGCAAATGTATTAAGCAGGCTGAATGGATTATATATACCGATACTGTCTTGACGGAAGTGATATCCGTCATACTGTTCCTTCAGCTTTCGGCAAGTCTCTTCGTACGTCAAGTTGCAGGTGGCTGCCAGTTCTTGAATAGGTTCCTCGAAGTAAGTGTGAATCTCCTTCTCCGTGATGCCGCAGATGTCGATATAGCGGTTGTCCATCGAAATGTCATTCAGGTTGTTCAGGTCGCTAAACACGCTGACCTTCCCGAACTTGGTGACACCTGTCAGCAGGGCAAAACGGATGTAGCGGTCTTGTGTCTTCAGCACGGAATAAAAAGCCTTCAGCGTATTGCGGTAGCTGTCCTGTAAGGCGTCATTGCCGATGGTTTGCAGCATGGGCTTGTCGTACTCGTCCACCAGGATGACAACCGGCTGTCCGGTCTTCTCGTAAGCCAAACGGATAATCTGAAAGAACCGTTCTTCAATGCTACGTTGAGCATAGTCTTCCCCATACATCCTCTCCCAAAGTTCGAGGTGCTTATTAAGCTCCTTTGTCAGTGAATCGGCATCTTCATAGAGGCGGGCGTTCAAGTCTAAATGCAACACCGGATACTCCGTCCAATCCTTCTCCACTTGTTCAATGGCCAATCCGGCAAACAACTCTTTCTTTCCTTGAAAATAAGCCTCCAAGGTAGAAATCAGCAGACTCTTGCCGAAACGGCGGGGACGGCTGAGAAAATAGTAGCAACCCGTTGTGGCAAGCTGGTAGATGTATCCAGTTTTATCCACATATACGTAGTTGTCCTTCCTTATTTTCTCAAAGTTCTGTATTCCGATAGGGTAAATCATGCCTTGCTGTCAGTTAATCATTATTCCACTAATTTCTTCCATCCTAATCAGCTCGAACCCACATATCTGCACCACAATCAAGTGTAACTCCGTCCCGTTGCACATCTGCTGCACCCGTTCTCCTTTTGCATAGCCGTGAATCTGCTCCACGGCTTCCTGCCATTGGTGCTCGGCCTGCGCCTCCGTGGCTTTGGTGGGCAGATATTTCAGTTCGATGATGTAGCTGTGTGCCGTCTGCGGGTAGCGCACGTGGTCGGGCATAAGGAAGAGGTCGCAATAACCGTGGTTCAACTCCACTTCGGGGGCTATCAGGTGATAGGCGTTGATGCTGAGGTAGGCCGTGACGAAGCCTTGCAGGTGACGCTCGCCTTGAATGGAGTCGCGCACGCTTGTGGTCTTCGTGTATGCATCCAGTATCATGCGGAGGGTGGGATGCCAATCGCCATTCATCGCCATCTTCCGGAAGGCAATGGCCATGGCCGTGAAGTCGAGGTGCGTCAACTGTTGGTATTCCGTCAGCAAGTATTCATAATACTGCTTCCGAACGTTGTTGTTGGGAATGCTCAGTTCAAGCGTGATGCCCAGGTCCTCGGTCATGGTCAGCATACCATAGTAGTACAGCAGGCTGACGAAGTTCTGTTTGTCATAAATGCGTTCGGCGGGGAAAGAGAGGTTCAGTATAGCCTCTATCTTTCCCGTGGCGGCTATCTCGCGGATGATGCTGCGCTGCTCATCACCCATGCCGTCCAGTTCGATGAGCTTTTTCATCTTGGTGTAATCGGTGCGGGTGTTAGAGTCAATCATCTGCTCAGGTGGACGATTGAAAGCGATTAGGCTGTTCACGTAGTACACCACCATGTCGCAGTTGAACATTTTCGGGTCTCGATTCAGACAATATTTAGCAAAGCAATAATTGTTGTACCAAGGTTTCATTTCGGCAATCACCGCGTCAATTTCCGCCTTCACTGCCCCGCAGTCTTTGTAGTATTGCAACATCGTGCGCACTTCCTGCTCGCTGAATCCCAGCATCATGTTGAAACGCGGGTCGGTGGAGATGTTCAGTGCAATGTTGAATCCGCTCGTCAGGTCGTCCAACGTCACCGGACTGACCCCCATCATCAGAATGCGGCTGAAGTTGCTCTTATACAGTTTGAAGATGTCGCGATAGAAGCCTGTGGCGTGGGTCAAGGCGTGATACACCGCTTGTCCCTGCTCGTTCAGCACGTTGTTGGTGAAGTTGTCGTATTCGTCGATGATGAGGTAGAGGGAAATTCCTTTTTCCTTCGCTTGCGAACAAATGTATGTCAGTTGGGCGGCAGAGTCCGTTCCGAAAGACGCCACCTTTTGGCAAAAGTCTTCATCGTAATACCGGGCATTTCGCTTTGCAAATGTATTCAACTTAATGGAACAATACCGATGAAAATTTTCCTTCAAGTCTCCCTGACCAGCTGTTTGCGAGAAGTCGAAGTACATCACCTGAAACTTCCCCTTTAGCTCCGTGGGATGTTCCGCTATCCATAGACCTTTGAACAGCTCCTCAAAGCGGTCTTGGCGTGCCATGTCGTAGTAGTCCTTCAGCATACTCAGAAAGATGCTCTTCCCGAAACGACGGGGGCGAATCAGGAACAGAAAGTCCCCTGCCTCCTCCAATTTGGGCAGGTACATTGTCTTATCCACGCAATAACGGTTGTTGTTGCGCAGTTCCTCAAAGTCTGATATGCCATAAGGCAACATTTTCATTTTTTCCATGCCGTTGGTGTCTTCTGGGTTGAACAGGACAAAGATACGATAATTAATCTATCTTTTCCACATATCATCAAGAAAAAGGCAAATCTAATGAACTATCGGCACTGAAAGAGATGATTCTTTAAAACGTGATTAGGCGGATTCAGCAGATTATATGATTAATCCGCCAAATCCGCCTTTTCCGCGTCTAAGATATGTCAGACACTGAAGTCTGCCGGACTGCTTCGTCTTCTTCTGTTACCACTTCTCCTCCTTCACCTCGAAGCAAGGGCACTGCTTCGTCCACTCCATCGGCTCCACCTGACCGTTGTGGTTCAGGTCGGGGCTGAGGTCGCGGTGGCCCACGACGCGCGCTTCCGGATAGTCCATCAGCAGGGCGCGGACCAGCACGCGCAGTGAGTGGCGTTGCCATTGGGTTCGGGTGTCTTTGGCGAGGCCGTAGTGGTCCAATCCGCCTTCGTAACAGATTCCTATCGATTCACGGTTGTAGCCACGGGCGTGGGCACCGACCCTCTCGACCGGGCGTGTCGTCAGGATACGGCCGTCGCGGCGGATGTAGAAGTGATAGCCTGTGCCATCAAATCCACGCAGGCGGTGGGCCGCCTCCAGCTCTTGCTCGGTAAAGGGTTGGTCCTCGCGCGTAGCACTACAATGAATTACGATCAGCTTGATGTTTCTCATACTGCCTCCTCCTTCTATGCGTTCATCGCATTGGCACTAAAAGCTCCGAGCACTGCCGAAGCTATGGCAATAATCACTTTCAGGATGTTGTCCCAGGTTGTCTTTTTCATACGGTTAAGGGTTTAGGTGTTAAATGTTTTTTTTGAAAGCATACTATTCGTTCCCGGACAGGCTGTGGGAAGTCCGGAGACGCGGATTATCCCAGCGGATTGCCGCCACCGCCGGTCTCACCGCCTCCGGTTTCACCACCGCCGCTTTCACCGCCCGACGAGCTGCCGCCGGAAGATGACGAACTGCTGTCGTCCGCCACCAGCTCGAAGACGATGTTGTTGGCGGCGCCGCGGGTGTCGGCAATGCTGTCGTTCACCAGTCGCAGGGTGTTGGCCACCTTGAAGCGGATGTTGACCCGTTCGATGTTCTTCACGGTGCAGTCCTTGGCCTCTTCGGTGGCGCGACACTTGAAGGTGGTGCGGAAGATGCCCAGCCCATCCAGTCGGACGCTGTTGCCGTCCGCCAAAGTCTGACGAATCTGCCGGACGATGGCCTTGCCCACATGCTCCACGTCTTCGGCCGACATACCGCCCAGCGCTTCGATGTCCTGAGCGATGCGGGTGAGGTCGAACATTTTGGCATCCTTCGACTTGCGTTTCAGTGTGTACACCAGGGGAGAATTGCTGTCCCCGATTGTCTTGTGGCGCTGTACGCGCACTACTAATGCTGTTGCCATAACAATAAAGGTTTAGATGATTGATTCGTTTCAATCACACTACAAATATACAACAGCCCAAAACGCCGGAAGGAGGTTGCAGGAGGCTGAAGGAGGATAGAGGAGAATAAAGTTGAATTTAAAATTTAAAATTCAAA
>JAUNJD010000279.1 GCA_030523205.1 Bacteroides sp. | reverse complement strand
ATTATCCATTAATTGAACTATAAACTAACAGACTGAAAACGATATGAAAGAAGACCTAGTGCTGAATGTAGGCGACATCGTGAAGCGCGCCAAGATTGAACTGAACATGAAGAAGGACAGCGAGTTTGCCGACTATCTGGGCGTGTCGCGATCCACGCTGAGCAATTGGATTGCACGCAACAGCATCGACTTCCCCTTGCTGCTGACCCGCATGAACGGCGTGGACTTCAACTGGCTGCTGACCGGAAAGGGCATCTCGCATCCCGTGAAGGAGTTCTGCGACTGCGAACTGGCCAGCGGTGAAGTCACCATGCTCCACACCCCCAAGTCCGCCGAACCGCTGGACGATCGCAGCGTGCCCCTGTATAACGTTCCGGCGGCGGCCAACCTGCGCAACCTGATGGAAGACCGTCCGCAGTATTCGCTGGGCCAAATCATGATACCCAATGCACCGCGTTGCGACGGGGCCGTTTACGTCAGCGGCGACTCCATGTATCCGCTGCTGAAGTCGGGCGACATCGTGGCCTTCCGCTGCATCGACACCCTCGAAGCCATCATCTACGGCGAGATGTACCTCGTGTCGTTCACCCTGGGCGGCGACGACCACCTGGTGGTGAAGTTCATCAACGTGTCCGACAAGCCCGGCTGCATCAAGCTGGTGAGCTACAACATCCACCACGAACCCATCGACCTGCCCGTGAAGGACATCTACTCGATGGCCCTCGTGAAGTTCTCCATCCGGCGGAACACGATGATGTAGGGGAGAGTGCGAAACCTGTGAAACTTAACATAAAAAAGAAGAATAACCTCAAAAATCAATCGACCTATGCACACCAATTTATGGCTGGGAGTAGGCAGCTCCCTGCTGCTTGGCGGATGCGCCGGAGCAGAAAAAGCGGACAATGCCGCATTGCCACAGAAACCGAACGTGATATTCATCGTAGCCGACGACCTGGGCTACGGCGACCTGAGCTGCTACGGCACGAGCGCCGTGGCCACCCCTCATGTAGATAGTCTGGCTGCCGGAGGCATACGCTTCACCGACGCCCATGCCGTGGCGGCCACGAGCACCCCTTCGCGCTACTCGCTCTTCACGGGTATGTACAGTTGGCGGCGCAGCGACACGGGCATTGCCGACGGCGACGCGGGCATGATTATCCGTCCCGAACAGACCACCGTGGCCGATATGTTCAAGTCCGCCGGATATACCACGGGTGCCATCGGCAAGTGGCACCTGGGGCTGGGCGACACCGCCGGGTCGCAGGACTGGAACGGCGAAGTGACCCCGGGACCGCAGGACATCGGCTTCGACTACTCCTTCCTGATGGCCGCCACCGCCGACCGCGTGCCCTGCGTGTGGATTGAGAACCGGCGGGTGGCCAACTACGACGCTTCGGCCCCCATCTACGTCAGCTACAAGCAGCCCTTCGAGGGCGAACCGCTGGGCAAGGACCACCCCGAACTGCTGACCAAGCTGAAGCCTTCGCCCAACCACGGACACAACCAGGCCATCGTGAACGGCATATCGCGCATCGGCTACATGAAGGGCGGCGGCGATGCCCTGTGGCAGGACGAGAACATAGCCGACACCATCACCGCCAAGGCCGTGGACTACATCGCGGCGCATAAGGACACCACCTTCTTCCTCTACGTAGGCACCAACGACGTACACGTACCCCGCTATCCCAACCCGCGCTTCGTGGGCAAGAGCGGCATGGGCTACCGTGGCGACGCCATCCTCCAGTTCGACTGGACCGTGGGCCGCATCGTGGATACGCTGAAGGAACTGGGCTTGCTGGAGAACACCCTCATCGTGCTGACCAGCGACAACGGTCCCGTGCTGGACGATGGCTATCAGGACCAGGCCGTAGAGCTGCTGGGCGACCACCGTCCGTGGGGCGGGATGCGCGGCGGCAAGTACAGCAACTTCGAGGCCGGCACGCGCGTGCCCTTCATCGTGAGCTGGGCTTCGCATGTAGAACCGGCTGTGTCGGCTGCGCTGGTGTCGCACATCGACCTCTTCGCCTCGCTGGCCGCACTCGTGGGTCAGACGCCTGTCGAGGGTGCCGCCCCCGACAGCCGCAACCAGTTGCCCGCATTGCTGGGTCAGGACGCGACGGGACGCGACTACATCATGGAGGCCGGGCATTCGCTCTCCATCTCCGACGGACGTTGGAAGTACATCATGCCCCACAATGGCACGCCCTTCCTCAAGCTGCCCGCCATCGAGACGGGCAATTCTCCCGAGCCGCAACTGTACGACCTGAGCACCGACCTGGGCGAGCAGCACAACCTAGCCTCCGAACATCCCGAAAAGGTGGACGAGCTGAAGGCCCTGCTGGAAGCGGAAACGGCGAAAGGCTTCAAGCTGAAGCGGTGATATCATTAACAAAGAAAGGTCGGACTTAAATGCTTAAGTCCGACCTTTCTTTATCGTCAAAAAAAGCGAGGATGCCACGGCGGGCGATGTCCTATCTTTTCAGTCAACAAACGAAGTTTAGATTAGTCAATGGTCAATTCGGAACCCGGTCTGAATTTCGGAGTTTTCTTGGCTGGTATTACAATCCGTTCCTTGGTGGCGGGATTGATGCCCGAACGTTCGGCTCTTTCAGTGACGGCAAACGTACCGAAACCTACCAATGAAACTTTTCCACCTTCCTTCAGGGTTTTTGTTACCGATGCGATGAATGCATCCAATGCTTTCTGGCAGTCAACCTTCGTCAAACCAGATTCTGCGGCCATTGCGCTGATAAGTTCTGCTTTATTCATAAATGATTGAATTAATAATTGATTAAGTTATTTATGTTACAAAAAAAAGAAATGTTCGACCAATCAAACTCCACAAAAATAGGGCAATATTTCTGAATATCAAATAAAAACATTAAAAAAAGGGGGCTTTTTCATCAAAAACAGAGAATAGATACGTTTTTTTCTGTTGTAGAACAGAAATTATTCGTACTTTTGCGTCGAAATGAAAGAAAAATTCAGATTATGAACAATCTACCTACAGTCACCAAAAACCTATTAATCATTAATGTACTGATGTTTCTGGCCACGATTGTTGCCCAAACTTATAACATCGAACTAGACGATTATTTGGGACTGCACTTCGTCCTTGCCGAGAATTTCAATGCGGCACAGCTCATTACTTATATGTTTATGCACGGCGGATTCACGCACGTATTCTTCAATATGTTTGCCGTGTGGATGTTCGGCCGCATACTGGAGCAGGTGTGGGGGCCGCGGCGATTCCTGTTCTACTACCTGGCCTGCGGCATCGGTGCCGCCCTCATTCAGGAGGTGGTGGTGGGCATACAGTATTGGTCGCTTACCTCCGGTCTCAGCCCCGACGTCATCGATCGCGTGCGCGACGAAGGATTCAAGATTATTCAACAAGGAATGAACTACTCAGACCCTACGCTGGGCAGCCTGAACATAGTGCTGAACGGCACCACCGTGGGAGCCTCGGGAGCCGTGTATGCCATCCTGCTGGGCTTCGGCGTGCTGTTCCCCAATCAGTCGATGTTCATCTTCCCGCTGCCTTTCCCCATCAAGGCCAAATATTTCGTGGCCGGATATGCACTCATCGAGCTGTGGGCAGGCTTCGCCAACAACCCCAGCGACAACGTGGCCCACTTTGCCCACTTGGGCGGTATGCTGTTCGGCTTCTTTATCATAATGTATTGGAAGAAAAAAAACAGAGGAAATGGCTACTATTATAACTGACATCAAGGAGAAGTTCCGTCGCGGAAACATCTGCATACAGCTGATTTACATCAACGTGGCCGTGTTCGTGCTGGTCACCTTCGTCGAAGTGCTGTTCCGGCTGTTCAACCGCAGCCTGATGGGGGTGGTGGAGTGGCTGGAGCTGCCGGCCTCGATTACGCGCCTCGCCATGCAGCCGTGGAGCCTCTTCACCTATATGTTCATGCACGGCGGACTGCTGCACATCTTGTTCAATATGCTGTGGCTTTACGGATTCGGTCAGTTGTTCCTCAACTTTTTCTCGGCCAAGCACCTGCGCGGTGTGTATGTGCTGGGAGGCATCTGCGGCGGCGTGCTCTACGTGCTGGCCTACAATCTGTTCCCTTACTTTAGCCCTGTGGTGGATTACTCGTTCATGGTGGGGGCGTCGGCCTCGGTGCTGGCCATCGTGACGGCTACGGCCTACCGTGAGCCCAACTATCCCCTGCGCCTGTTCCTCTTCGGCACCGTGCGGCTGAAGTATCTGGCACTCATCGCCATTGGCATGGACCTGCTGTTTATCACCTCGGGCAACGCGGGCGGACACATCGCCCACCTGGGAGGAGCCTTGGCCGGACTTGCCTTTGCCGCCGGACTGGCTCGCGGCACCGATGCGACGGCGTGGATAAACCGCTGCCTCGATGCCATCGGATCGATTTTCAGTCCCAAGCCGCGCAAGCCCAAGATGAAGGTGCACTACGGCACAGGCCGACAGGCCGACTACGACTACAATGCCCGCAAGAAGGCGCAGAACGACGAGATAGACCGCATTTTGGACAAACTGAAGAAGTCTGGCTACGAAAGCCTGACCACCGACGAGAAGAAAAGCTTGTTCGATGCAAGCAAGCGGTAGGTTTTGAGTTCTTG
>JAUNJD010000278.1 GCA_030523205.1 Bacteroides sp. | reverse complement strand
GGCACAAGAAAGTTGACCCTATCTTTTTGTCCTATGGCTCGTAAGCTAAAACGGGGGATTACAAGGAAGGCCTTGTAGCCTCGTTTACTTGTTGACTATAACTGAACTTGCGATAATTAAGTGTTATACGCTGCAAAATTAAGCATTTGTTTTGAAGTACGATGTAGAAAAAAAGAATTAGATGCAAATTAGAACGATTACAAATTAGGAACTTTTCCACAAGATTTGTTGCACGAATCCCAAGAACTCCCTATCTTTGCACAAGAAATAAAAATGAAACAATTACAAATTTGAAAATATAGATGATATGGACGTAGTAGGACGATTGCAAATGCACAACATAAAGCCATCGGTACAACGTATCGCTATCATGCAATACCTGATGGAGCACCTGACGCATCCGACGGTGGACGAGATTTATACAGCCTTGGCTGCTACCATGCCCACGCTATCGAAGACCACCGTTTACAACACGCTGAAGCTGCTGAGCGAGCACGGTGCCGCGCAAACACTGACCATCGACGAGCGCAACACGTGCTACGATGCCAACACCACCCCTCATGCACACTTCCTGTGCAAGCAATGCGGGAAGGTCTATGACCTGAGCTTAAAGGCATACATCAAGCAGGTGGAAGAGATGAACATGGATGGACATGACGTGCAGGAGATACACTACTACTACAAAGGAACCTGCAAGCATTGCATGGAGAAAAATGCAACTAGAGAGGCCTGACCTGCCAAGAAAAGGGAAAGGGAAGGAAAAGAAGAAAAGAAGAAATAAAGAAAGCCCCTAAAACCAGGCTATTCAAAATAAAAGAGAATTATAACTAACTAATTTATTTATTTTAAATCTGAAGAAAAAATGAAGAAATTTAGATGTACTGTCTGCGGTTATGTATGCGAAGGAGACGCAGCTCCCGAAAAGTGCCCCTTGTGTAAAGCTCCTGCAAGCAAGTTTGTTGAAGTAGAAGAATCAGTAGAAGGCGGCCCGCTGACATTCGTTGACGAGCACGTCATCGGTGTGGCCAAGGGTTGCGACGAAGAAATGATTAAGGACCTGAACAACCACTTCATGGGCGAATGCACCGAAGTAGGTATGTATCTGGCCATGAGCCGCCAAGCCGACCGCGAGGGCTATCCCGAAGTGGCAGAAGCCTTCAAGCGCTATGCATGGGAAGAAGCCGAACACGCTTCCAAGTTTGCCGAACTGCTGGGCGACTGCGTATGGGATACGAAGACCAACCTCGAAAAGAGAATGAACGCCGAAGCCGGTGCTTGCGAAGACAAGAAGCGCATCGCCACCCGCGCCAAGGCCCTTAACCTGGATGCCATCCACGATACTGTTCACGAAATGGCTAAGGATGAAGCCCGCCACGGAAAAGGCTTCGAAGGCTTGTACAACCGCTATTTCAAGAAATAAGCGCATCCGACAGGAGGCAGGCTAACTGAACTGCAAAAAAAATTCCCCGAAACATTGGTCAGCCAATGAATCGGGGATTCTTTTTTCTACACACACAATGTTAATCTAGAAGCGTACACCCAACGTCAGCAACACCTGACTACGGGTATTGTCCAACTTGGTGGCCTGCACCAAGCTTTCGCCGTCGAACATATCTATCGGATAGAAGTCGGCTTTGTAGGTCGTATATTTATAGGCCACGTCGGCATAGAACACGGAGCCACGATAGCCCAAGCCCACGGTGTAGTTGCTCAGCGACTTGGAGTTGGCAAAGTCGGTATCCGTTTGAATCGAGTTGTAAGGCAGGTCCTTGTATGCATCGTCCTTGAAGATGGAAGAGCGGTAGTTGTAACCCAGCCGGAAAGCGAACTGAGGCGCTATCTTGTACTCCAAGCCCAGACGAACCGTGCTGACACCCTTCAGCATACCGGTCGTTGAATTCTCGTAGGCAAACGTTTCCGAATAGCCTTCAGCATCTCTGAACTCGGCCGTCGAATAATCCTGATACTCGTATTCGGCACCCAACGCCCATCTCGTACCGATGGTATATCCCAAGCTGACATTGTACTTCCAAGGCGTACGCAACTGGAATTGGCGCACCATGTCGCCCCCCAGGATGTCATACGTATCAATGTCGTATTGGCCTACCGCATCACTCTCCACGCCGCTCTCGTTCGCCACGCTCAGATAATTGTGCACGTCCGACTCCAGACGGGCATTCGTCTTATAGTCCAAGTCGTAGAAAGTAGGCGTATGGATGGCCAAGCCCACCCTCAACGGAGAATTCTCGAACGGACGGAATATGGCACCCAGCTTCACATCGAAGCCGCTGCCCTTTATCTTGCTCCACGTTTGCAGGTTGTAGCCTTCGCCATTGCCATAGTCTTCGTCGTAGAAGGAATACTTGCTATAATCTACGGCATAGGCGCCGATGGTAACACCCAGATAGACGCGGTCGTTCACGTTGAAGGAGACGTTGAAGTCGTATTGGTCGATGCCGCCACGCTCACGCGAGAGGAAATTGGCATCCCCACCCTCGTACATTCCGCGATAATAGCCCGGAGTGCGATACATCAGCTCGCCGCTCGTATTCGACACCTGCGTGCCGTTCTGCGTATATGCCTCGTAGGCAACGCCCAATTCGGCTACTTCGCTGGCCGAAGCCAAGTCCGTTATCAGATAGCCGTCGTACCCCATTATGGAGAGCCAACCTATCTCGCTGTCTTCGTACGGATAGTTTCCCCAGCCGGTGATGCCCTGAGCCTGATTGGCCATCTGGAAGGTCTGCGAGAAGCTACCCAGATTTCCCGCCATCTGCATATCGCGGCAGAAGGACTTCGCCCGCTTGTAGCTGAAGCCAAAGTTCACATAGCGCAAAGCCGTACGGTTGCCTATCTTCGTGGAGAACACAAATCCGGCATGGTCAAACGACCCGCGCGTCTTATCTGCGCTTATCGGATTGCCACCCATATAACTGCTCTCCGTGCCATAAGAAGAGAAGCCGAAGGAAACCGAAGCGTCATTGCTTCGATAGATGCCTATACCGGCCGGATTAGTCCCCATCGTCGAGAGGTCACCCCCCAAGGCACTCATGGCACCACCCATTCCTACAAAACGGGCTGATCCGTTCAAATCAAGTTCAGTCAAGTTGGCAGCATCATATATAGTCTGCGCTCCTACCCCTGCCGAGAAAAGTCCTGCAAGGGCCATCATTAATATTTTACTTTTCATAAACACACTCTGTGATTGTATTATTGTTAGTATCTAATCAAGTTCTTGTTCTTGCGAACCTATCATCTGCGGCCGCCTCCGCCGCCGGAGCGTCCACCGCCGCCTCCACCACCGGAGCGAACGCCACCACCCGAGAAGCCGGATGAACGGCTGCTGCCTACGCTATTGAACGAGCGGCTGGGTGTGTTGTTCGAACGGGTATTGGTGTTGTAGTTGATGGTCGATCGCGAGGTGCTGCTCGAACCACGGCTATATGTAGATGTGTTTGCTCTGCGTGTGGTAGTGGTAGTGCCACTGCTCCGCGTATTGCTGCCGTATGCACTGCTCCGCGTACTGCTAGGCCGCGTATAGGTGGTGCTGCGCGAAGAGCTGGCATTGGTGCGTGTCACCCCTGCACGGTTGGACGTGGTAGAGCGCGTGCCCACTACCCTTCGGGCTGAGCCTGCCGCCGTCGATGTGGTGCGGCGTACGGTGGTATTGCTACCCGAAGCGGAAGCGCTACGGCGTACACCCTGTCCGCCGGCATTGTTCACGGTTGCCGAACGTCTGGTGGAAGTACCTATACCGATGTTGGAAGAGCGGCCACCCAGCGAAACGCGGTTGGTGTAAGTGTTCCATCCACGATTGGGAGCTCCAGCCCAGTGCGGTCCGGAATGCCATGCCGGATGATGTGCCAGATGCGGACGCGCCCATCCACCATACCATCCGCCCCAGCCCCAGCCAAGGCCATACCAGTCGCCATACCACCAATCCCAGTAGCTATAATAATGAGGCCATCCCCATCCATGGTATCCGTATCGCCAATCCCACCACAAGCGGTTGCTGAAGGTAGGGAAAGCATACGCATAGAGCCCGTCGGTGTAAATGTTCCACTCCCACGAGTTCAGGCCATAGACAATGTCCCAATAATAAGGGCTGCTGATGCTGATGGCAAAACGCGGATTGCGGAAGCGAATGATACGTGTGGCGTATTCATAATCGTCTTCCGAGCCATCGAATCCATTGACCCATTCACCATCCAGTCCATCATACTCTTTTTCGTCGATATAGAGGGTGTCATTCTCTTGCGAGAAGGCGTAATCATCCGAACTATAACGGCGGTTATATTCATCCACATCGCGGACCGAGCCGTCAAGGCTTCTCACCACGACCGTTGTTCCGTTGTCATTGGCTGAAACTACGGTTGTGGCAGGCGAATTGGTCTTCACTACGACTGCCTCGCGGGTAGCCGTACTCTTTTCTGCCTTCGATTCCTTGTCCTGCTTTTCGTCTTCCACTTTCGTCGATTTGGAAGGTACGTAATAAAGGTCGTCATCTATACTTTGCGCCGCAAGCGTCCAAGGGAGGCACAAGGCAAAAAGTGATAAAAAAACAATCTTTTTCATATCTATATTGATTTATGTTACTTATATATTGTTCCAATTCTATCGACTTAACTACTC
>JAUNJD010000277.1 GCA_030523205.1 Bacteroides sp. | reverse complement strand
TGCACGGGAGGAGAGGCTCGAACTCCCGACACCCGGTTTTGGAGACCGGTGCTCTACCAACTGAGCTACTCCCGTGTTTGCGGCTGCAAAGGTAATGGAAAGTTTCTAAATTGCAAGCGTATCGGACGAAAAAGTTGTGTGCGATTTGCTTATACCAATTCTAAGTCTTGATACATAATGCGATAGGCGGCGGCTTTTTTCTCCAAGGCAAGCGGATAGGCTCGCGAGGAGGAGGGCATCCGATACAAGCGCATGGAGCGACCTTCAAATACGAATTCGGTGAAGTCGCCTACCTTGGGTTCTGCGACGGAGAAACAGGCGCAGAGGGTGTCGGTTGCTTTCTGCCCTGTGGTGGCAATGGCTTTGCATACCGGCAAGCGGCGGAGCAGTGCCGGAATGTCGGTGGGCTGCACTACTTCCAGAAACTTGTCCGAAGCATTGTCCTGCAAGCGGCGTACGGCAGTGGCCGTGTCGAAAAGGGCAATGCCTTTCTCTTGCAGGAAACCGATGATGCTGTCTTTGCAGAACCTCTTTTCGGAGGCGTTGACGAAATGGTCTTTGTCTTGGAAGAAGATGAGACCCGCTATCCTCCACATATCGTTGTTCCAGTTGGGGTAGTAAAACTCCATGGACCATCGTTTCTTTTGTGGAGGAAAGCTTCCCAGCATCAGCAGGCGGGCGTTGGCCGGGAGAAAAGGTTCCAGTGGGTGCAGTTCGGTTTCCATTGACCGTTCCGTTGTCGGAGGAATCAAGCCTTGGTTTCTTCCGGTTTCTTCTTTTTGGCTTCCTTCTTGGCCAGCATCACTACGTTATAGACATATTCCGTCATCCATTGTTCGGAATAGCCCAGACGCTCTTTGTATTGGCGTACGGAGGCTGCTGTCTTGTGGACGTCGTCCTTCTTCCACACGGTCTTGGTGCAGACGTCGTGCACGGTTTTTTCCGTCATGGTGCGCAAGGCTCCCTTGAAGACGGAAGGTATGCGGAATTTCCATTGCATCAGGTTGCCCATCAGCATCATCAGGTCGTTGGAGAAGCCTTGGTACATGAAGAGGTAGCCTTGAACATCGTTCTGAGTACGGCAATGTTTCTTTATCGAATTATCAATCTCCTTGAAGAAGTTTTCGCTCAGTCCGTAGTCCTGTATCAGCATCTTGCGCGATGCGGTCTTTTCGGCCTGTCCCAGTCGTCCGCCCTGTGTGGGAATCTTGAACAGACGCTTGAAGTTGGCTACGTCCGGCACAAAACGGATGTTGGTGATGCCCAGATTGGCGGCTATCACCGACTGGAAGTAAACACGTGTCAGCGAAACGAAATCCTCCACGTTTTTGGAGGGGAGATTTTCGGTATTCTTTTTGAAGAGTTTGTCAAATAACCCCATTTCTCGTATGATTTATAAGTTATGATTGAATGATTGTAGGAGCAATTGTCCTGTTGCAGGAATAAATTGCGGTTGCAAAAGTACGAAATAAGTCTGTTTGCACCAACATTGTTCAGCGTCTATTTTAACTTGAAATGAAACTTATGTCCTTCAAAAACAGCTTCTACTATGTCGTAGCGGATGAATTTGGCCAGCAGATGCTCGGCGGCACGGCGCGAAAGGTGGGCCAGCCGACAGTAGCGGTTCAGGGAAAGGAGGTTGTTTTCGTTCAGCAAGTCCAGCAGCAATTGTTCACGTTCGGTGTATTCCATCAGCTCGCCGCGTGGGCTGCCGCTCTGTTGCCACACGCGCAGATGTACAGGCGTGGCCAGAATGTTTTCGTCCTTGATGCGCAGGTAGGCCAGTGGTTTGCCCGATTCGTCTTTGGCATAAACGGGCTTTTGGTCACTTTCTTCGATTTGGACAATCAATACGTTTCGGCCTTCGACGTGATAGGTCTGCATACTATAATTCACTTTCGGAAAACAGTACAAATCGGCGGCGGCTTCTATCATGTATTGCTCTTCGTCAGAGCGTATGCCAGCAATCTTCCCGTTGTCCTTCACGCCGATTAGCAACCTGCCTCCGTCGGTGTTGGCAAACGCCGAAAACGTCTTGGCAATCTTGCGGGCATCGGAAATTTCAAATTTGAAATCTTGCTGTTGGTGCTCCCCTTCATCAATCAGAGCATGTATGTATTCGCTATCAGTAGGCATTTTCATGGCTGCAAAGGTAGATAAAAATCGCGTATAAGCCCTTTTTTAAAGGAAAATCCACATTTATTTCAAAAAAAAAAAATGATTTCATGCAATTATTTCGAGAAAGAGTGTATTTTTGCCTGACATTATTAACGAAGTAATAAAAAAGGATTATGAAAGAATTAGTTGAGAACATTGCTGAATTGTATGCAGCATTTGAAAAAGATGCGAAAGCTCAGTTGGAAAATGGTAACAAGGCCGCTGGTACTCGTGCCCGCAAGACTTCCTTGGAAATCGAGAAAGCGATGAAAGCTTTCCGCAAAGCATCTCTTGAAGCTGCCAAATAATGGTTCTGCAAGGTTAAGAAAAAAATTGAAGACTGCCTCTTGGGGCAGTCTTTTTTTTGCCGCTTTTGATGGGAGGAGAATGTAGAATTCGTATCTTTGACCCCGATATGGAAGGAGGGAAAGCATGAACGAAAATGTCCTGAGCAAATTGAAGATTCTGGCCGAGTCTGCCAAGTACGATGTATCCTGCTCCAGCAGCGGAACGGTGCGCTCCAACAAGGCGGGTACACTGGGCAACACGGTAGGCGGCTGGGGCATCTGTCACAGCTTTGCTGAAGACGGGCGTTGCATCTCTCTGCTGAAGGTGATGCTGACGAATTACTGCATTTACGACTGTGCCTACTGCATCAACCGGCGCAGCAACGACCTTCCACGCGCCACGCTCTCCGTATCCGAGCTGGTGGACCTGACGATGGAGTTCTACCGCCGCAATTACATCGAGGGATTATTCCTCAGCAGCGGGGTGGTGCGCAATCCGGACTATACGATGGAACGGTTGGTCAGGGTGGCCAAAGACCTGCGCACCGTCCATCACTTCAACGGATATATTCATCTGAAGAGCATTCCGGGGGCGAGCCGTGAGCTGGTCAACGAGGCTGGACTGTATGCCGACCGCCTGAGTGTCAACGTGGAGATTCCGCGGGAGGAGAACCTGAAGATGCTGGCTCCGGAGAAGGACCACAAGAGCGTGTATGCGCCGATGAGATACATTCAGCAGGGCGTGCTGGAGAGTGCCGAGGAGCGCAAGAAGCACCGTCATGCACCCCGCTTTGCGCCCGCGGGGCAGAGCACCCAAATGATTGTGGGAGCCACCTCGGAGAGCGACAAAGACATCCTGACCCTATCATCTGCCCTCTACAAAGGCCCTACGATGAAGCGCGTCTATTACTCGGGTTACATCTCGGTGAATACGTATGACAAGCGTCTGCCGGCGCTGAAGCAGCCGCCCTTGGTACGCGAGAACAGGCTCTACCAAGCCGATTGGTTGCTGCGCTTCTACCAGTTTCGGGTGGAGGAGATAGTAGATGATGCCTACCCCGACCTCGACCTGGAGGTGGACCCGAAGCTATCATGGGCCTTGCGCCACCCCGAACAGTTCCCCGTGGACGTGAACCAGGCGGATTACGAGATGCTGCTCCGTGTGCCGGGGCTTGGGGTGAAGTCGGCGAGGCTGATAGTGGCATCGAGGCGTTTCGGCAAGCTGGGGGCCTATCAGCTGAAGAAGATGGGGGTGGTGATGAAGAAGGCGCAATACTTTATCACGTGCAGCGAACTTCCCGCCCGCACCATTCACGAGATGACGCCCCAAGGAGTGAGGCGGCTATTGGTGGCCAAGCCGAAGCGAACGGACGACCGCCAACTGCTGATAGACTTCGGCGAGGAGGACAGACCATGACCATATTCCTCTTCGACTACTCGTTTGAGGGCCTGCTGACCGCTGTCTTCGAGGCCTATTCCCGACGTACTTTTCCTGACTTGTTGCTGGCTGAAGGCGAGCCGCTTCCACTGTTCCATGACGAGGTGTTCACGGTGACGACGGATGCGGAGAAGGCTATGCGCGTGTGGCGTGGCTTGCAGAAGAAGCTGTCGGCTTCGGCGGTGTCGGCCGTGGCGGAATGCTGGCTGGCGGAGGAGCCGGAGACGCCTAGTCTGCTGTTCCGCTATATGCGCAAGGCGATTGATGCGGAGCGTTCCATCGAGACGAACTTCGCCGATGCCGACGTGCTGCAAATGGCGCGTATGTGGAAGCGTGTTGACTGGGAGAGGCTGCGGCTGATGCAGTTTGTCCGCTTCCAGAAGGCGGCGGATGGCACCTTCTTTGCCGCCGTGGAGCCGCAGAAGAACGCACTGCCTCTGGTGACCGCACACTTTAAGGACCGCTTTGCCGACCAACGCTGGCTGATATACGACATCCGACGGGCGTATGGCTACTATTATGACTTGCACGAGGTGCGTGAGGTGACGTTCGACGAGGACAGCCGGACGGGGCATCTCGTCACGGGGATGCTGGACGAGAGCCTGATGGACAAGGATGAAAAGCTGTTCCAACAACTGTGGAAGACGTACTTCAAGGCCATCTGCATCAAGGAGCGCATGAACCCGCGCAAGCACAAGGCGGATATGCCCGTGAGGTATTGGAAGTATCTGACGGAGAAGCAGAAGTGATAATGAAGAAGTTGTTTTAATGAAGAATGAAG
>JAUNJD010000276.1 GCA_030523205.1 Bacteroides sp. | reverse complement strand
CCTTCAAAAAGAAGAATGGGACTTAAATAATTCATAATTTAAAATTTAAAATTCAAAATTAAAAAAATAATGAAGCATCTACTTATTACATTTTTTGGCATCCTCTTCTTGTCGGTCATGCCATCGAAAGCTGAAGACGGAAGCCGATTGTGGTTGCGTCAAGCTGACAACGCTCAGGCGAAGGTGAACATTCCCCGCTCCTCGCCTACCCTAAACATTGCCGCGGAGGAATTGCAGAAAGCTTGGAAGGGCCTGCCGATAGATTTGGTTCTGAAAAAGGACAAGACGCTTCAAGCCGATGGTTTCCGCATCAGCTATGGAAAGGAGAAAGTGACCCTTACCTCGCCTACGGAAGTCGGACTGCTCTATGGAGCCTACCACCTGCTACGCGGGCAGGATACCCAACCGGAAGCCCGCCCGTCCGCTGAGGAAGCGGAGGTGCACAATCCGGCATACACCCTGCGCATCCTCAACCATTGGGATAACCTGGACCGCACCGTAGAACGTGGATATGCGGGCCGGTCGCTCTGGAACTGGGAGGAACTGCCGCAGACGGCATCGCCCCGCTACGAGGCCTACGCACGTGCCAATGCCTCCATCGGCATCAACGGTACGGTGCTGAACAACGTCAACGCCTCGCCCAAAATCCTTACCGAAGAATACCTGAAGAAGGTGAAAGCCTTGGCCGACATCTTCCGCCCATACGGTCTGCGGGTTTACCTCTCGGTGAACTTCGCCTCGCCCATGGCCTTGGACAGCCTCCCCACCGCCGACCCGCTGAACAAGGAGGTCATCCGCTGGTGGAAAAACAAGGCGAAAGAAATCTACCGCCTCATCCCCGACTTCGGAGGCTTCCTCGTGAAGGCCAACTCCGAAGGGCAACCCGGACCATGCGACTTCGGACGCACGCACGCCGACGGAGCCAATATGCTGGCCGACGTGCTGAAGCCCTACAAGGGCATCGTCATGTGGCGGGCCTTCGTATATAGCCCCTCCGACGCCGACCGCGCCAAGCAGGCCTATCTGGAGTTTGAACCGCTGGACGGACAATTCCGCAAGAATGTCATCATACAAATCAAGAACGGACCGATAGACTTCCAGCCGCGCGAGCCTTACAGCCCGCTGTTCGGCGCCATGCCGCAAACCACGCTGATGGCCGAGTTCCAGATAACGCAAGAATACCTGGGCCACTCCAACCACTTGGCTTACTTGGCTCCGATGTGGAAAGAATTCTTCGAGTACGTCTCTCCCGCCTCCCTGAAAGCCATTGCCGGAGTGACCAACATCGGTACCGACACCAACTGGTGCGGACACCCCTTGGCGCAGGCCAACTGGTATGCCTTCGGGCGGCTGGCATGGAATCCTTCGCTGACGTCCGAAGAGATAGCCGACGAATGGCTGAAGCAGACGGTCTATAAAGAGCCGCTGGAAGCCATCCTAAAGGGCAAGGCCACGGACGTACAGGGATGGAAGGCGACACACGCCCAGCTCATCCGGCTGATGACCGAAAGCCGCGAAGCGGTGGTGAACTACATGATGCCACTGGGCCTGCACCACATCTTCGCATGGGGGCATCACTACGGACCCGAGCCGTGGTGCACCATCCCCAACGCGCGTCCCGACTGGCTGCCTTCCTACTACCATCAGGCCGACAAGACCGGACTGGGCTTCGACCGAAGCGCCCAAGGGAGCAACGCCACCGGACAATATCCCGAAGAGCTGGCCAAGCAATGGAACGACCTCAACACCTGCCCCGAAAAGTTCCTCCTTTGGTTCCACCACGTGCCCTGGACGCACCGGATGAAGAGCGGACAGACCCTGTGGGACGAGCTGTGCCACTACTACGATAAAGGCGTGCGGCAGGTGCGCGACTTCCAGCAGGTGTGGGACCGTGCAGAGGCCTACATCGACCCGCAGACCTTCAGCGACGTGCAATGCCGCCTGAAGACCCAAGTGCGCGATGCCGTGTGGTGGAAAGATGCCTGCCTGCTCTATTTTCAGGAGTTCTCCGCCATGCCCATCCCCTACGATGTGGAAAGGCCGATACACAATCTGAAGGATTTGCAGAAGGTCCATCTGCCCATCAACAACTACGTATGCCCGTCGCCGGAGTTGCTGAACCAGAACAGATGAAAAAGCAAGGTAACTGAAACAATCTATAACATGAAAGCAAAATACTTATCATTCGCGCTCCTCATCGGACTGATGAGTTGCACCTCGGGAGGCAATGCCCCGTCAGCTACAAGTGGGAAGCCAACGAGCAACCCTTAACCAACCCCGAACTAACGGCCAAGGTCGATGCCTTGTACGACAAGATGAGCGAAGCCGAGCGCGTCGCCCAGCTGCACGGGATGTTTGTGGCCGACCTTTTCGACCGTCAAGGACGGCTGGACACCCTGAAATGCCGCACGCTGATACCCAACGGCGTGGGTCACTTCTCCCAGTACGGATGCTCGCAAGTGGCTTCGCCCGACAGCCTTCGCAATCAGGTGGCCGCCGTGCAGGCATGGCTCATGCAACATACGCCCAACGGCATCCCCGCCCTGTTCCACGAAGAAGTGATATCGGGCATGGCGGTTTCCGGCGCCACAATTTATCCCCAACAGATAGGGCTGGCCTGCTCGTTCAACACCGAACTGGCCGAGGAGAAGACTCAATGGACCGCTAAGGGAATGCGCCAAATCGGCGGTTTTCTGGCCTTGTCGCCCATGGTCGATGTGGTGCGCAATCCTTACTTCAACCGCTTGGAAGAATCGTATGGTGAAGACGCATACCTCTCGGCTGCCATGGGTACCGCCTTCGTGAAGGGCCTGCAAAACGGCGGGCTGGAGCGTGGCATAGCCGCCTGCTCCAAGCACTTCCTGGGCTACGGAGGCGGTGCGGAATCGGCCGAAAAGGAGCTGATGGAAGAGATTCTGATGCCCCACGAAGCCATCATCCGCATTGCCGGAAGCAAGGTGGTCATGACGGGCTATCACTCCTACCACGGCATCAAGGCTGTGGCCAACGCCGAACTTCAGACGGACATCCTGCGCACCTATCTGGGCTATGATGGTATCATGGTGAGCGACTATACTTCCATCAATCAGATAGACACGGAGACAGACCCCCTGCACAAAGCGGCCGCGGCCATCAACGCGGGCAACGACGTAGAGTTTCCGCGCGGCGTCAACTACCTCCTGCTGCCCGAAGCCATCGAGAAGGGAATGGTCAGCGAGGCGACCTTCGAGAAGGCCGTCAAGCGCGTGCTGACCCTCAAAGCCCGACTGGGATTGCTGGACGAGCAGCCCGTGTTGTGCGATGCCGACCCCATCGTCTTCGACACGCCGGAGGAACGGGAGCTGTCCTACCGGCTGGCCACGCAGTCCGTAGTCATGCTCAAGAACAACGGCATCCTGCCCCTGTCCGCCCCCGCGAAGATAGCCCTCACCGGACCTAACGCCAACACCGCATGGGCCATGCTGGGCGACTACACCTACCAAGGCATATCGCTGTTCTGGCATCGCCGCAATCCGGACCTCCACCAGCCCGAAATCATCACGCTGAAGCAGGGCTTGGAGGCCAAGCTCCCCGAAGGCTCCAGCCTGACCTACACTCGTGGTTGCGACTGGACGGAGAAGGCCGAGACCACCCTCGAAGCAGGAGGCGACGAGCGTGCCGCCCTGTTGCGTTCGGTGCTGGATCGCCACATCGAGACGGGCGAGGAAATCAATCCGGCGAAGGCCATCGCACAGGCATCGGCCTCCGACGTCATCATTGCCGCCGTGGGCGAGAACGACCTGCTCTGCGGAGAGAACCGCGACCGGGGCAGCTTGCGGCTTCCGGGCAAGCAAGAAGAGTTTGTACGTCAGCTCATCGCCACCGGCAAGCCCGTGGTGCTGATTGTCTTCGGCGGTCGTGCGCAGGTCATCTCGGAACTGACCAAGGGATGTGCAGCCGTCATACAGGCTTGGTATCCGGGCGAAGAAGGTGGCAACGCGCTGGCCGACATCCTCTACGGCCTTGTCAGCCCCTCGGGCAAGCTGTGCGTCAGCTATCCGTCCGTCGAGCTGAACGAACCCATCTGCTACAACTACTCCACCACGCAGGACGAAAGAGTGGAATACCCCTTCGGCTTCGGCTTGAGCTACAACGAATACGAGTACGCCAATCTGGTGGTGGATAAGAGCACTCCCACGTCGGGCAAGGCCATACGGGTGAAGTTCGACGTCAGCAATCGCGGCTGGTATGCCTCCGACGAAATCGTGCAGCTATACGTGTCGCCCACTTCGGACAAGCAACCCTTGAAGCCCATCCAGCTGAAGGGATTCGGGCGCGTGCACCTCGAACCGGGACAGACGACCACCGTCGATTTCCTCCTCTCGCCCGAGCTGTTCGCCTATTACGACCACGGCCAATGGACGATAACGGGTGGCGAATACCAAATAAAAGTGGGCGCTTCGTCCACCGACATCCGCCTGACGGACACTATCACGCTGACAGGCGACGACCGAACCTTCCCCCTGCGCACGGTGTATTTCTCGGAAATGCAGGAGTAAAAGTATTCAGTCTCTATAAGTGAAAATATCAGCCCGGTTATCGTTCTTGGTAGCCGGGCTTTTTTGCCATCCGCTCTGTCTATCATTGCAGGTCACTACTACGGTCATTATTCCAGTTTATAACTGAT
>JAUNJD010000275.1 GCA_030523205.1 Bacteroides sp. | reverse complement strand
GAATTAACTATCGGATTTCTCAATGAATGCCAAGCCGGGACAAGCGCGGACAGCATATTGAGCAGTACGCACAGCACCAACGCGGCAAGGAACACCAACGGGGCAAACAGCGACTCGCCCGGCACGTAGGCTACGGCTCCTGCCGGCACACTGCCTTGTGCGCTATCGAAGATGCCAAACACCCACTCGCGCCCCACACCGAGCACCAGCCAAGCCAACACCAAGCCCAGCGCACCGCCCAAGAGCGTAAGCAGCAGGTTCTCCCACATCACCTGCGAGAGCAACGTGCCACGTCCGGCACCGAACGACTTGCGCACGCCCATCTCGGGCAAACGCCCTTCCATGCGGCTCGCTATCATACCGCTCAGGTTCAAGGCAGGCACCAAGAGCAGCACCAACAGCACCAACAGAGCCTGCCGCACCTTGGCCCATACGTCAAACTTATCGTCTGCATATTCTTGAAACACACTGTCCGTATGAGACGTGGGTTGGTCCCAAATTTCCAGCTTCCATTCTTTGGCATGAATCAAGTTCTCGCGGCGCACAATGTCCTGCACTTCCGCACGAAGCGCATCGGCTTGCTCGCCGTCCTTCACCAAGAAAGTAAGGTCATAGCTACCTACGTATGGCAGTTCGTCATACCATAATGCCCGATAGCTGCTCGCCGTACTATAGGGTACATATACTTGTGAATAGGAATTGCTCATCAGATAGCTGGCTTGACGTACCACGCCACACACCCGATAGTCCACGTAGTTCAGACTGAACGAGCGTCCCACCACGCCCTCGACGGTGCCAAACACTCGGCGAGCCACATCGTCGGTAATCACCGCCGTGCAAAGGCCGCTCTCCAAGTCGGCATCCGTAAAGCTCTTCCCCTCTAAGAATTGGAAAGCATAGATGCGGAAAAAGGCAGGGTCGGTCAGCATCAACGAGACCTTGATGTCGCCGCTGCCATCGGTGGGCTGTATGTAACTGTTCATTGACTCGAAGGTAACTAGTCGGGCAGATACCGCCTCAACGTTCTTCAGCGGATAGAACCACTCCTGCACAGCATTGTAGGACACTGATCCACTGACTGTAGAGTCAAAATTATCTCCCATTTCAAACTGGGCAGAAGTGAGATAATAAGTGTGCATACGGTTCACTTCGGGATAGGCAGGCGCTATCTTCACATAATAGACCATTGCCATAATCATGGTGGTGCCGATGGCCAGCCCCGTACCGATGATGTAAAGCGCACTGAACAGCTTGTTCTGTTTCAGCAATGCCCAGGCTTGTTTTAGGTAAATGATAATCATATTATTGATGTTTCTATGTTTTTTGAGGAGTTAAAGGAGTTAGAAGGAGTTATAGGAGTTAAAAGCCAATACATTGAGTTTGTGTTTCCGTTGTATAGAACACAGAGACACGGAGACACAGAGTTTTCTCTTGTAGAGAAACAAGACGTGCCGCACCTGAAGAGGACACAGAAAAGAAAGCGGCAGGAAGTGTCTCTGTGAACTCCCTTGCGACGTAGTCGCCACCTCTCCTTTTATTATAACTCTGTGTCTCTGTGCCTCTGTGTTCAAATTCTTCATTTATTAAGCTTCAGCTTATTCTTGTTCTTATAATTACTCATTTCACTGACTACTACTTCGTCTCCCGGCTGCAAGCCACTGACTACTTCTACATACTCAAAATTGGAGTCGCCCAACTGCACCTTGCGCTTCACAATCTCCTTGTCGGAGTCGCGCACAAAGAGTTCGTACTCTCCACGACCTACGTAGTAACTGGCGTTGGCAATGCGCATCACGTCCTCCTTCACGGCGTTCATCACGTAGACATCCGTCTTCAGTCCGGAGCGCAGGCGGCGGTTGCTATCGTCCTGAAGCTGTACGGTGAAGGAAATCACACCGTTCTTCGACAAGGGAGTAACGCTGCTGACGGAGCCTTCCAGCTTCTCGCTACCTATCTTCACGATGGCCTTGCCCCCGGCTGCCACACGGTCGCCGTAGGTATCGGCAATCTCGCCCTCCACCTTGAAGTGGCTCAAATCGGAGATGACGGCTATCTGACTGCCCTCGCCCACTTGCACACCAATCTGATTATTGATATAGGTAAGGATAGCCTTGCGCGGCGAGCGGATTTGTGCATCGTCCAAGGTACGCTTCATCTCGGCCAAGCTCTTGCGGAACATGCTGAAGTCCAACTCCTGCACCTTGTATTCGGCGGCCAACACTTGCTTCTCGTTCTCGTACTGTTGCTTCAGTTGCTCGTGCTCCAGCTGAGCCACGTTGTAGCTCAGTTCGGCTTGGCGCACCTTGTCGGTAGTACCCGAGCCGAGGCTATCGAGGTATTGCTCGTTGCGCAGCTCCACCTTCATGCGGTTCAGCTTCATGGCCGACACCTTGATTTGCATTTGCAGGTCGTTCAGCTTAGTCTGGTTGTTCACTTGCAGTTGTTGCAGCTTGTAGCTACGCATCTGTTCATCGTCCAGCATCCTCTTGTACTCGGTCTCGGTGCTCTGCAGGTCCAGCTTCAGGATGGGCGTACCCACATCCACGCTGTCGCCCCCTTTCTTATACACCTCCACGATGCGGGTGTTGATGGGCGAGTTGATAATCTCCTCGAAGGCCGGCACCACCTTGCCCGAGGCACTGACACTGACCTCAATCGTGCCAGTGTCCACCTTGGAGAACACAAGGTCTTTCTCCTTGACGCCCGTCCGCATCAGCGAGATGAGCACACTGATAACTACCACAACGGCCACACCTATACAGCCGTAACGAATCAATTTCTTGTTGCGCTCCTTGACGCGCACTTCTTTCGGAATTTCTCTATCCATCTTTATCTACGATTGAATGATTAACGTATTCACAACAACCCTCACTTCCCCCGCTCTTCAAAAGCGGACAATGCAGAGTGTCTCGCCTATTATACAGCGAAATCCGTGCCAAAAAACTAAACTACTGATAATAAAGAAGAAAGCAAAAACAAGGGGTGTCCGATATCGAACACCCCTGTACATTTTCGGATATTTTTCCGCATCTTATCGTTGCAAGAAATGCCACAGTTTACAAGTCAATTTGCCTCATGTTTTGCGGCCAAATGCGTGGGCTTTTGAGTGAAAATCCCACGTATTTTGACTGAAAACTCGTGGGGTTTTGGACGAAAACTCGTGGGGTCTTCCACGGGCTCATCGGGATTACTCAAAGTTTATCAATTGACTTTGCATCCAATAGAAACTCAAGCAAACCAATGGTCACAATACCTTGCTCGTTGATTTTGCTTTTTATGTTGTCCCAGACAATTATTATTTTTTTGAAGCTATCATCTATTTTAGTCAACGAACGTTGTTCCTGCTCCTCCTTGTCAGCTGTTGGCATACGGTAAGCAGACTGGATATAGACACGGTTGGCGCCATTGTTAACGACGAAATCCACTTCAAGATTCTGTCTGCGGATTATACCATTAGCGTCTCTACTCCAGCTCTCCACCATTCCCACATCCACAAGATAGCCACGTGATCGCAGCTCATTATAGATGATATTCTCCATGATGTGAGTTTCTTCCTGCTGACGGAAATTCAGAGCAACCGCACGAAGTCCAAGGTCTGAGAAGTAGTATTTTGTCTCGGTGCCTATGTATTTTCTTCCTTTCACATCGTAGCGTAAAGCCTCCTCTATCATGAAAGCATCTTGGAGAAAACCTATGTATTCCTTTATGGTCTTATCAGCAATAGTCACATTCTCTTTTGACTTGAACGTATTGCTGATACGACGCGCGTTTGTTGATGCACCGATACCGGAAGCCAGCACTTGAACGATTTGCCTAAAGCCTTCAGGATTCCTCAGTTTATTCCGGTCTATAACGTCCTTAATGTAAGTAAGCTCGTAGATATTCCGTAGATAGTCACGTTTCTTTTGTTCCGTTTCCATGAGCAGCACTTGTGGAAGACCACCATAAGTATAGTATAACTGCCAAGCATCCTGTTTGTCACCACCAACAGCTTCGTAATACTCGCTGAACGTGAGAGGCCACACACGGATTTCATCGCCACGGCCACGAAATTCAGTCACCACATCCTTTGAAAGAAACTTGGAATTAGAGCCAGACACATATACTTCCAATTGGCGGTTGTGCATCAAAGACAACAATACCTCCACAAAGTCTTCCACCAACTGCACTTCATCTAATATCACATAGTGGGTCTGCCCATCATCCTTGATGTGGGCATCAACATAATCAAGAAGCGCATCCGGATCACGAAGAGCCTTGCTACGTCTGTCATCCAACGAAAGCTCAATGATATGGTCTTTCTCAATACCGTTAGAGATTAACCATTCATGAAAAATCGTAAACAGCAGAAAAGATTTTCCGCAACGACGACCACCAGTCACTATTTTCACAAGGCCGTTGCCACGCCCTGCAATCAACTTATATAGATATTGTTGCCTTTGAAAAATCATAATTTACGCCGATTTTTTGTGATTGACACACATTTTCGGCGTAAAGTTACCTATTTTTCTCCAGCAATCATCATTTTGGGGTAAAAAATGATGGCTACTTAGTAGTAATTGACTAATTACTTAGTAGTAGTTGGGGCACTACCTATAGGTAATTGCCCGTTTTCTTTCCGACAAAACAGTGTTCTCTATTTGCAGAATGGTCCCCGTACTTTATAAAAATA
>JAUNJD010000274.1 GCA_030523205.1 Bacteroides sp. | reverse complement strand
TATTATTGCCATCCATGCATGGGGTATTATCGGCACCCTTATTATATCTCCACGCCTCTCAATCTTAGAAGTGCAACTTGAAACCACCCATACAATTGAAGCCCGGCATCTCATAGCCACGATTGATGACATAGTCGGTGTCGGTGATGTTGTCCAACGAGGCAAACAGCTCTAAGGCACGGATGACGTTGTAAGTCAGCTTCACATTGAGCAAAGCATAGTTCTGATTATCTACCGTATCGGCTACATAGAGGCCACCTACCCCACGAAGTTCGGCATCGACACGGAATTTAGGCAGTGCCTGCCAACTGACACCCAGGAAATACTGATTCTTGGGGGCTGCCGTAAGGTTATCCAGCGAGGTGTATAGATAGCTATAAGTAGCCTGCAACGTCAAGTTATCGGTCGGACGGCTGTTGGCAGTCACTTCTATACCTTTATTGATGAAGCTGCCGGTATTTACATTCTTCATATCGACGGTCTGTATGAGGTTGCTGCCTTTGCTGTAATAGCCGGTTACGTCGATGCCGAAGTAGCGGGAGAAGGTCTTGCCAAGGGTAATCTCGTAGTTCATCATACGTTCCGGGTCAAGGTCCGGGTTGGCCGGACGGTAAAGGTACATTTCGCGGAAAGAAGGATTGCGATAGCCCTTCGCAACAGAGGCCTTGACAAGCCAACCTTCGGCGGGATGGAGGGCAAAACCGCCTTGGGGAATCCATTGCGTGCCGAAGTGGTCGCTATTGGCCATACGCAGACCGGCATTCAGAATCAACACGCCATCCAGCAGCTCTTGCGAAAGGGTGACGTAAGGAGAATACTCCGTAGTGCTCTTGCGGCTGATGGTCGTCATGGAGCCTTCGGTATGGGCCGTACCGCCCGATATAGGCACCTTGCCGGTATAGGTATCGAAGTCGAAGCCCACGGTAGCCGCCGCTCCCGTCCACGGACGGAAGTTTTGATAAGCCAGGATGCCGAAGCGGTCATCTACGCTGTGGAAGTGCGTGGGGTCGTCAATGTAGTGGTTGCCATAGCTATAATATACGCGCAGGCTACCGTTGGTGTTGGCGTAATAGTTGTTCAGCGTGAGGGAGGCCTCGCCACGGGTGATGTTCTGATGATAGATGTCGGTGGAGGTAGGGTCGCTCAGCGTGGCATAAATGGGGTCGTTGCCGATGAAGTTCATCAGCGAGTAGTCGGCCCGCAGCTTCCATGCATCGCTGAAGTCGTAACCCAGCTTGGCATACAGGCTTCCTTGCTTGAAGTCAAAATTATCCACCAATCCGTCCGTACGGTCGTAACCCAAGGAGACAAGGGATGAGAACTTGCCGTAGCGCACGGTGTTGGTTAAGGACGATTGCCAAGTGTTGTACGACCCATATTGCGAGGTGAGCGTGGTATGCACACCGTCCTTGTCGGCATTCTTGGTGATGACATTGATGACACCGCCCATGGCGTTGGAACCATAGAGCACGGACGCCGGCCCGCGTAGCACCTCTACATGGTCCACATACTCCGTCTCGTAGAAGTCGGCCACGTGGTGGGAGTAGATTCCGGCATATTGGGGTTGACCATCCACCATCATCAGCACGGCATTGGTGGGCGAACCTCCTACGCCACGTATCTTGATGCCGCCCGAGCCACCGCTGCTGACGCCAAATCCGAAGATGTTGCGCTCGGAGATGAACAAGCTGGGCACCTGTACGGAAATGGCGGAAAGCAGTTGGGTGTGACCCGTAGCTTCCAGTTGAGAACTGCTGATGGTCGATACGGTATAAGGAAGCAGATTTCTTCCGGTGGGATTGTTACTGCCCGTTACTACTACTTCACCGATGGGATAAACGCGGGTCGTGTCAACCACTACGCTTTCGGCAGATACTTGTGTGGCGGCAAAGAGGGAAGCAAACAAGGCGATTGCTCCGGATAAAAGACGCAGTTTGTTGCTACATTTTCTCATTTCTTTTGTTCTTCTATTTAGGTTTATAATCATTCTTTTCTATTCCGATTGCAAAGGTAAAGCATACGGGCCATACGGAAAGTACCAAAATTACAGCGTTATTTACCATTCTTACGGTGGAAGCGTCCGTCACACCAGGACATAAGCCCTATACCGACTCTTCGGCGTAATCGGGACGAGCGGAAGGTAGCCGGACAGTAGTTTGCCATCCTGCACCACAAGCGGATGCGCTTCCATATCCTGCCGATGCTGCCTGCACAGGTCTTCGGTAGTGGGGAATGAATCCATCCGAAACTCTCCGCAAACGCCCACCGGCAAGAAACGGGTAGTCCACTCATGAGCCAGCATACCCATTGTCCGCCGCAGATTGACCTCGACGTGCGGATGAATCACATACTGAGGGTATTTCGGCTGTCCGCCACAGACCATCATATCCACACCCAACGGACCTGTATATGCAGTGCCAAACACTTCGGCAAGCCCCCACTCCATCTGCTCGCGCACCTCTACCAACACTTGCAGGGGGATGTACTGCCTCAACCGACACTCCACCTCTTCGTCCGACATCAGCAGGTTGGAACGATATACCCCCTTCTCATCCGTCAGAAACAGAGAATAGCCCATAAAGGCCACCTTACCCTGCCCATCAGAATAAAATTCCATGGCAAAATCTTCCACCTTATTATATATAGGCTCTACCAAGACAGAACCGTTCATCTGCCACTCGCGACGACACCAATTGACGTCCGACGGGCTCATGCCATGCCTGCACCAACGCAATCCACGCCCACTGCCCGACAGAACGGACTTAAGCACAAAGCCGGTCTCCTTATATTCATTCTCTACGGCCCTGAGCGAATCATCATCTGCCTTGGAAAGCACCTGATGCCTGCCGCAGACATAACGTGACTTCCCTATCGGAAAGGAACGGAAGACTTTGGACAACTCGGCCACCTGCACACGGGAGGAGCAGATGCGATAACCTATCAAAGTGGTCAACGAAGGCAATCGGCCTTCCATAAGCCCCAACCTCAACAAGCGTTTGCGCAACGTCTTGTTCCACCCCCAAGGCATCACCTGCACATCGGCATAATCCGGCAATTCGGGTTCGGTAATCAATGTAGTGTCCAACGAAAACCACTCCTTTAATTGTTTCAAATAGTCGGCATTGTAAGCCGACGGGGCCAACACGGCACTACACGGTTGGGCATACCATACGGGAAGCAAAGCCAAATCTTCCATCATACGGCGGACAGGTGCAGGAGGTATGTAGTTGTCCGTATCATCGGCCAATGCCAAATCAGAATCCAGATTGAATATGTATAGCTTCATCGTTCAAGCAATTTTTTGAATTATAGGGACTTTCGGCTCCTAAATTAAAATACATAGGGTTTTATGACCCTAAAATTATTAGTTTCGCACATGATTTTCATCAAGAATGCAAAGTTATATAATATTTTGCTATCTCTACTTTGCAAATTCACAAAAAAGCTCTATCTTTGCCACTCGATAAACCGAATTTAAAGCATGGAAGCATTTTACCGCACACACGCCTACCTCGTAGAGCATACCAATGCCCCTGTCCGCCGCGACCTCATGGATGAGATTGACTGGAACGACCGGCTCATTGGCATCAAGGGGACACGTGGCGTAGGCAAGACCACCTTCCTGCTTCAATATGCCAAAGAGAAGTTTGGCACTGACCGCTCCTGCCTCTTCATCAACATGAACAATTTCTACTTTTCGGGTCATAGCATCGTGGACTTCGCATACGAGTTCCAACGCCGTGGTGGAAAAGTGTTGCTGATAGACCAAGTGTTCAAGAAGCCGGACTGGAGCCAAGAATTGCGGGCGTGCTACGACCGCTTCCCCAACCTGAAAATTGTATTCACCGGTTCATCCGTGATGCGTCTGAAAGAAGAAAACCACGAGTTGCGCGACATCGTAAAGAGCTACAACCTACGCGGCTTCTCCTTCCGCGAATTTCTGAATCTGCAAACCGGCATGAAATTCCATGCCTACACCCTGGAAGAAATTTTAAGCAACCATGAGCAGATAGCCAAAGGCATCCTCTCCAAAGTACGTCCGCTGGACTATTTTCAGGACTATATGCACCACGGTTTCTACCCGTTTTTTCTAGAAAAACGCAACTTTTCGGAGAACCTATTGAAAACAATGAACATGATGGTAGAGGTAGATATACTTCTTATCAAACAAATTGAGCTGAAATATCTTTCAAAAATAAAGAAATTACTATATTTGCTGGCGGTAGACGGGCCGAAGGCTCCAAACGTAAGTCAGCTGGCCAACGATATACAGACTTCACGGGCTACGGTGATGAACTACATCAAGTATCTGGCAGATGCGCGTCTCATCAATATGGTCTATCCGAAGGGCGAAGAATTCCCGAAGAAGCCAACGAAGATTATGATGCACAACTCCAATCTGATGTACTCCATCTATCCGGTGAAGGTGGAAGAGCAAGACGTACTGGATACCTTCTTTGTTAACACCCTATGGAAAGACCACAAAGTGAACAAGGGCGACAAAAACATCTCGTTCATGGTCGATGAAGTGATGCCTTTCAAGATTTGTTGCGAGGGAGTGAAGATAAAGAACAATCCGGGAGTAACGTATGCGCTACACAAAGCGGAAATAGGACGGGGCAATCAGATACCCCTGTGGCTATTCGGCTTTTTGTACTGATGTGAGTTTATGAGTTGG
>JAUNJD010000273.1 GCA_030523205.1 Bacteroides sp. | reverse complement strand
TACTATTTGACTATTTACAATTTACTATTTATTAAAATGAATCTCTGTGCCTCCGTGTCTCTGTGTTCTAATGACTCAAATCTCAAAGTATATGATCGGACTTTTCAACGACTGCTTCCCTCCCATCATGGACGGAGTTTCGGTAACCACCAGCAACTATGCCTATTGGCTCAACCGAAAGCGGGGCGACGTCTGTGTGGTCACCCCGCAAGCACCGGCAGCAACCGACGATACCGCCTACCCCGTCTATCGCTACCTGTCCTTGCCCATCCCCATGCGCAAGCCCTACCGGCTGGGCTTTCCGCGCATCGACTGGCCGTTTCACCGGCAAATCAGCCGCATACCCTTCGAGTTGGTACATGCCCATTGCCCCTTTTCGTCGGGCACCCTTGCACGTAGCATTGCCCGCACGCACCACATCCCGCTGGTGGCCACCTTCCACTCCAAATACCGTTCCGACTTCGAGCGCGTCATCCCCAACCGCTACGTCATCGACCACCTCATCCGCAGCATCGTGTCCTTCTACGAGCAGGCCGACGAGGTGTGGATTCCGCAAGCCTCCGTCGAGCAGACCCTGCGCGAGTATGGCTACAAAGGCCGTGTGGAGGTGGTGGACAACGGCAACGACTTTGCCGACACCCCCTACTCGCCCCTGCGCAAGCTGGAGGCCAGACGAGCCTTGGGCTTGGACGCGCGTGTGCCGGTGCTCCTCTTCGTGGGGCAGCACATCTGGGAGAAGAACGTGGCCTTCCTGCTCCGTTCGCTGGCTCGGCTGACGCACGTGCCGTTTCGCATGATGTTCGTGGGCACGGGCTATGCCGCCGACGAGATGAAGCAGCTGGCCGACAAACTCGGTCTGACGCATCCCGACGAAGCCTTGGGCGGTGCACCGCGGGTGTCGTTCGTGGGTGCCATCCATGCCCGCGAATCGCTGAAGCGCTACTACATGGCTGCCGACCTCTTCCTCTTCCCCTCGCTCTACGACAATGCCCCGCTGGTGGTGCGCGAAGCCGCCGCCCTGCACACGCCCTCGCTGCTGATACAAGGCTCTACGGCCGCCGAGATAGTGTCCGACGGCGTGAACGGCTTCCTCTGCGCAGCCGACGAACGGACGTATGCCGACCGCATACAAGGCCTGATGGACAGCCCGCAACTGCTGGAGGATGTGGGTGCCTGTGCAGCCCGTCAGTTGGCCCGCTCGTGGCGCGACATAGCCGACGAAGTGAACGACCGCTACATCCACCTCATGAAGCGGCATTGCTGCTGATGAAATCCGGCTGAATATATATGAACAAGACCCACATTGCCCTGGCCGTCGTCCTCGGCCTTTCGGTCATCGCCTACCTCTTCTGGAAGGACTTCGATGCGCAGACCTTCTCCGGACTGCACTTCGGCCCTGCCACGTGGGCGGGCATCGCCTTGGCCGTGCTCTGCTTCGTGTGCCAGAACTTCGGCATGATGTGGCGCTACCGCCTGCTGACGGAGCGTTTCCTGTCGTGGGGTCAGGCATTCCGCGTCAATCTGCTGTGCGAGTTTACCTCCGCCGTCACCCCCTCGTCGGTGGGCGGCAGCAGCCTTATCTTTCTCTACCTCTACAAGGAGGGCATGAACGCCGGCAAGAGTACCGCCATCATGATAGCCTCCCTCTTCCTCGACGAACTGTTTCTGTGCATCAGCTGCCTGCTGGTGGTGGGTCTGTGCCCCTTCCATCGGCTGTTTGCCGACGCGGCTTGGCTGACGTCGGGCGTCAAGTGGGTGTTCTTCCTCGTCATCACGCTGGTTGGTCTGTGGACCGCCCTGCTCTACGTCGCCCTGTTCCATCGCCCCGGGTGGGTGAAGTCCGTGCTGCTGGCCCTGTTCGCGCTGCCCCTGCTGCGGCGTTGGAGGGAGAGCGTCCGCCGACTGACGGACGACCTTGTGACGGGTTCGCGCGAGGTCAGCGGCCACACCTTCCGCTTCTGGCTGAAGCCCTTTGCGGCTACGGCCTTGGCTTGGTGCTGCCGCTATGCCATCGTCAACGCCCTGCTGCTGGCCTTCTCGGCACAGGGCAGTCAGGCTGTGGCCTACGCCCGCCAGTGGGTGCTCTGGATGATTTCCATCGTAAGCCCCACACCGGGCGGCAGCGGTCTGAGCGAATATATGTTCAGGGTGTATTACGCCGACTTCCTGCCCGATGTGGGTACTACGCTGGTGGTGGCGCTGATGTGGCGCATCATCACCTACTACTCCTACCTGGTGGCAGGGGTGTTTGTGGTGCCGCGGCTGGTGAGGCGGGCGAAGTGACCGAACATATACAGATGGGCACCTATCGTGTAGATTTATAAATCATTTGTTGTTTGTTCGCTAAAAAAATGCTTATTTTGTATTTTCAAAATAAGATTTCATGGAAGAGAAGAATAAATATATAGCCCAATTCCAAGTTCAAAAGATGTGGGGACGAATCAATCTCCAATGGAACAATATCAAAGACGATGTGAATATTCTCGTTGGCATCAACGGATGCGGAAAAACTACATTGCTAAACTTAATATCCGATTATTATTCAGGACAGAAACCGAAGAAGAATGTGGCCGAATCGGTTTCCGGAACAGAAATCAGTAGTTCGGTTACTTATATCCGTTCGTTTGATGTTCCGGCCAATGCCAAAAAAAAGACTGAAAGTATGTTGCTTCAAGACTTGAAGTACATCATTAATCAGAATGGAGAAGGAACATCGTTCTTTGATTACCGGATGAAGATGCTGAACTATCCGCAGGAGGCTGATACTATCCGGCGACGGATTGATAATTTCTTCCAACTGGTCAATACTTTGTTTTCAGAAACCGGCAAGGAAATCATGATTGACCCCAAGAGCAATCTCTTGGTATTTTCTTTAAAAGGAACGGAACGTTTTATTACTGTCGGTGGCAAATTTCTGACTGCTGATGGTAAAATGTTAAGTACCGGAACAGAAAAGATTCAATTGGACCAACTTTCTTCCGGTGAGAAACAGATACTGTTGATTCTCACGACGGTTTTTCTGCAAGAAGAGAAACCGAACGTCCTGTTGCTAGATGAGCCCGAAATTTCCCTACACATCACTTGGCAAGACCGTTTGGTTGAGACGATACGTGCGCTCAATCCCAACTGCCAATTGATATTGACCACTCATTCTCCGAACATCTTTGCCAATGGCTGGGAGGACAAGATTGTGTTTATTCAAGACTTGGAGGAGAAATAGTATGGAGGCAGATAAGGATGCCTTTTATGAAAAGGCGGCAAAAGGTTTGGCTGCATCGGCTACCCTTTATGGTGTAGATTCTGTTGTTCATGTAGAAGATAAAGACGATATTTGGTTTTGGCAGCAGCTTCTTGCCAAATATCGTGCCAAGCGCTATAAATTTCTGCCTGCTACAACCAATGAGCAAGGCAATCGGACAAGCGGTTGTACTCAATGCTTGAAGTATAAAAAATTCCTTTCACAGAAATTCTTTATTTGCATAGACAGCGACTTGCGTTATCTGCAAGAAGAGAAACTGTTTGCGGAGAATGGTATTCTGCAAACCTATACCTATTCATGGGAAAATCATTGTGCGTTTGCATCAAAGCTACAACGGTCTTTCGATGAATGTACGCACGAACAAGTTAATTTTGATTTTATAGATTTCCTGCAACATTATTCCCAAATAGTATATCAACCTTTTATGTTGATGCTATATCAAGAACGAGAAGGATTGGCCGACTTTAATCGTGATAAATTCAAACAATGCATTTCGCTTCAATACAAACGAGGTGATGAGCTTAATAATGGTTCTCAATTCTTGGAACGACTTTCTGTTTCCCTCAAGGACGCGATGAAAGATGTTATGGATAATTGCAACTTCGATTACGAGAAAGAATCAACTTTTTGCGCTACAAAAGGAGTCTGGGAATCTAATGTCTATCTGTTTGTTCGTGGGCATTGCCTGTATAATTCATTGGTGTCTATCGGAACGAAGTTGTGCGAAGGCATTGGGGTCGATTTTGAACAAAACATATTGAAATCTGCTTTGGCCTTTGAGCAATACGATGAAATATCCAGAATAAAGACCGATATAGGCAAGCTGAATGCGCTTAAAGAAAGGCATTTGTAATTCCTTCCTTGCGTCCAAAGTGTCCTATCAGCGAATGTATGAACTTCTGATATTGGGCGGGAAACATTTGTTGCTGAAACTTGGTGAAGCCACGGGCGTACGTCACAGGAGTGCTGTCGCGATAATACTTGACTGTTCGTCCTGCGAACAGCGAAGCGGGTTAATCAGATTCACGTAATCATGCTTTTCAAGCAAAATGTCATAGACCGTTTGGTGCAGGCAGGTGCCCACACGCGGACAATCTTATAAATAATCCTCCATATCGCAAACCTTTTGAGATTTATACTTTTCGTGTGTCAAAGGTAAGGCAAAACAAAAGGGCAGGACAAGAAAGCGGTGAATCTTGCATCGCTTTTCACAAAACGGATAAAAATAACACTTTTTAAGATTGCCACGTTGCCACGTTGCCACACCCCCATGTCGTGGCAACGACATTCCCGTTTTATGTATATATTTTAGTGTTTTATCTACGTAATAATATGTAAATCAATATATTATCAGTATTTAAACATCCTCCACACCCGCTCCGTACCTGCTCCGTACCAAGTCCGTACCTGGTCCGTATCACCC
>JAUNJD010000272.1 GCA_030523205.1 Bacteroides sp. | reverse complement strand
CATCTTATCATTTCTTTTTAAACTTATATATCTGTATCGGCGCACGCATATCGCAACTGCGATAAGGAGTCTGATAAACCATCTCCAATTGATACGTATCACCTATATATTCTTGGAAATCCTCAATCTTCTTCGTCGATACCATCACGTAGCCTTCTTCGGGCTTTTCTTTCACAAATTCGCGCATACGGTCGTTCAGATAGTAGTTGGCACAATAGAAGCGCTCTACATACGAATAGATAGGACCTTCGGGCACATACTGGGTGAAACAGGCCGCCAGATGTTTGTCGGACTTTACACCCAGCACGATGGGCTGATACACACCGTCCAAAGCGACAAATATGCACAGCATACATCCGGCAATGCCATACAGCAACGAGCGGCTTTCCACCTTCCGCACCAATGCCCTGATGGTACAAGCTCCTGCAACTACCGGCAGTGCCACCAACAGCCACTTGCCGACAGACAAAGGCACCGTCCCCAGCGCATTCATAAAGGCAATGTTCTCGGCTGCATGACGGCCACTACCCCACACACTGTCCGGTATAAGGTCCAACCGAACCGCGGCAAACACCAGCGTCAGCAGGAAGCAGAGGGAGGCAAATATATAGGCACATATCTTGAACACCTTTGCTCCCCTACCCACCAAAGCCAGCAGATATTCGGCTATCAGCAACGCCATAAAGGGATAGATGGGCAACAGATAGACACTGCGCTTGCTCTTCGGTATGCAATAGAAGATAAAGATGAAGAGAATCACCACCCACGTGAAAAGCTGCAAGGGCGACTGCGAACGGAACTTCTTCCAGGCTTCACGGATACGGTCGGCCCATGAGGCACCTTCCGGCAACAGGCGCATCCCCTTCCACTTCAGTCCGAAGAGAGAGATAAGCAGCACCAGCGTCCAGGGTACCCACCCCCAAATGATGGTCAGGAAGTTGTACCACAGCGGATTGTAATGCGACTCATAGGACATGGTTCCGGCAAAGCGCCCCGTGTTCTCCTCCAGCATCAAATCGACAAACGACTGCCCGCCCTGCAAGTAGGCCGCATAGAACCACACAGCCAACGGAACCAACGAAAGCACGCCCACCAACAGCAACGAACCGAACGTCTTGATAAACGAACGCCCACGCAGCAACTGATAGATGCCGATGCAAGTGCAGGGGAAGATGGAGCCAACAGGGCCCTTGGTCAGCGTGGCGCAGGCCATGAGCAATATTGCCACCCACGGCAAGCCCTTGCAACGACGTTCGTCCCAGCGGAAAAGCAGACAAAGTGAAATGACGATGAGAGACACCTGCAACATATCGAGCCGACAGGCTACCGCCGCCCGATGCACCTCGAAAGAAGTCAACAGGAGGATAGAGGTCAGTACAGCCGTCTTCACATCCTTCCGCTTGGCCACGAAAAGGAAAAACACAAGCTGCATGGCCATGAAGGAAAGAGCCGACGGCATACGTGCAGCCGCCTCCGTCACCCCACCGAACAGATAGGAAACGATGGCAATGCACCAATAAAGAAAAGGTGGCTTATAGGCTATCTCTATGCCATAGTTCTGCGGCAATATCCAGTTTCCGCTTTCCAGCATCGTAACCGCCACGATAGCCTCGCGCGGTTCGCCTTTGGTATAAAAAATTGTTTCTCCCAAGAAAGGAAGTATCACCAACGCACTCAGCAGTGCCACAAACCAAAATGCTTTCTTTCTGTCCGATATCATCTTCGTTCTATTTTTGTTTTCGACGTGCAAAAGTAGCAATAAAAGTGGTTTCCCCTATCTTTATCTGGCTAAAATACATTATTCTATGACAACAATAAAAGTAAAACTACGTCTTTCTACCGTCAAAGGGAAAGAAGGCACACTGATTTATCAAGTAATTCACAAGCGGGTAGCCAGACAAATCAACACCGGATACCGCCTGTTCCCTTCCGAGTGGGACCATCAGAAGTCAGTCATCATTTTTCCTTCTACCGAATGCGACAGAATGCTTCATCTGCAACAAATCAACGAACACATCGCCACGGACATCAAACAGCTGACGAGGATTATAAGAGAACTGAACCACACAGACTTACCATATAGCTGCGACCGGATAGTAGAGTGTTTCCGATATCCGCTGAACCAAGAGGGATTCATTTCATTCGGCAAGCAACTGGTAGCCAAGTTGAGGCAAATGGGGAGAAACCGTACGGCCGATACCTATGCCACCGTACAGAACAGCTTCATCCGCTTCTGCGGCAACCGATGCGACATATCGATGAAAGAAGTTAACGCAGGGTTGATGATAGAGTACGAAAACTATCTGAAATCTCATGGCATCTGTCCCAATAGCATTTCTTATTATATGCGGAACCTCCGGGCCATCTACAACCGTGCCGTCGAAGAAGGCCTGACCCCACAGCGCAACCCTTTCAGGCACGTTTACACCGGCATCGACAAGACCGTCAAGCGGGCTGTGCCCATGCAGGTAGTGCGCCGCATACGCGAGCTGAACCTGACGTCCTTCCCCGCCCTCGACTATGCTCGCGATATGTTCCTGTTCAGCTTCTACACCCGTGGCATGTCGTTCGTTGACATGGCCTTTCTGAAAAAGAGCGACCTGCAACATGGCATCCTGTCCTACCGCCGACAGAAGACCGGACAGCAACTGTTCATCAAATGGGAAAAGCCCATGCAAGCCATCCTCGACAAGTACGATACCCAAGGCAGCCACTACCTATTACCTATTATAAAAGATTGCGAGAAGGACGAAAGACGGCAATATCTCAATGCCGCCCACCTCGTCAACCAGAAGTTGAAGCGAGTGGGCGCAAAGCTGAAGCTATCCCATCCGTTGACCATGTACGTTGCCCGCCACGCCTGGGCCAGCATAGCGCACAGCAAGAACATCCCGCTGTCCGTCATAAGCGAAGGCATGGGGCACGATTCTGAGAGCACGACGCGCATCTATCTGGCTTCATTGGATGCTTCCGCCATAGATAAGGCCAACAGGGTTATTCTTAAATCCATATAGGGGAAAAGTAAAATTCCTTGTACTCTCAAGGAATTTGGCTATTTTTGTAACATGATACTAAAACAACTGAGACAATTACCGGAATTTGTGCGCTTCGCCATCGTCGGCGTGCTTGCCACTGCCCTGCACTACGCGATATACTTCGCCTTGCAGCACTTCATCAACGTCAATGTGGCCTATACGTCGGGCTACGTGCTCAGCTTCATCGCCAACTTCTACCTGACGGCTTACTTCACCTTCGGGCGGAAACCTTCGTGGGGCAAGGCTTTCGGTTTTGGCGGGGCACACTTGGTGAACTACCTGCTGCACATGAGCTTGCTGAATGTCTTCCTTTGGCTGGGCGTGCCCAAGGTGGCAGCACCGATACCGGTATTTGCCATCGCCATTCCGGTGAATTTCCTGCTCGTAAGGTTCGTTTTCAAGAGAAATTAGTGCTCTGCTTGCTTTTTTAACGACCACAATGGTCTATACTTCCGCAAAAACGATATATTTGCAACTGATTTATGTTTCTTGAAGCATTGACTTCAAAGAGTTTGCCCTATCCACACCATGAAGAAAGTTACCTTACTTATCCCGGTATATAACGAGGAAGCCATGCTTCCCACCCTCTATCAACGGTTGACGGAGCTGATTCGGCGCAACGCTGCATACGAATGGGAAATATTGTTCATTAACGACGGCAGCACCGACCGTACCCTGGACAGCATACGGCAACTGCGACAGAAGGACCCGCAAGTGAACTACGTCAACCTATCGCGCAACTTCGGCAAGGAAATTGCCATGTTGGCCGGATTCGACTACACCACGGGCGACTGCTGCGTGGTGATGGATGCCGACTTGCAAGACCCGCCCGAACTGGTGGACCAAATGTTGAAATACTGGGAAGAGGGCTACGATGACATCTATGCCCGCCGGCGCACCCGTGGGGAAGAGAGCTGGCTGCGGCGCAAGCTGTCGCTCACCTTCTACAAGATACTGCAACGCATGAGCCGGATAGACATACTGCCCAATGTGGGTGACTTCCGCCTGCTGGACCGCCGTTGCGTGCTCACCCTGCGCCGCCTACGCGAACAGGAGCGCTATACCAAGGGACTGTTCTGCTGGATAGGCTATCACAAGAAAGGCATTGAGTTCGACCGCGGCGACCGCATGGCCGGACACTCATCGTGGAGCTTCTTCAAACTGCTGAACCTAGCCATCGAGGGCATCACTTCTTCATCCACTGCCCCACTGCGCATTGCCACCGTCTGCGGCATCCTGTGCGCCATCAGCAGCTTCATCTATGCCATCTACTTCCTCATCAAGACCTTGATGTACGGCGACGAGGTAGTGGGCTTCCCTACCCTGATTGTAGTCATGCTCTTCCTGGGAGGCATACAGTTGTTTTCGCTGGGTGTCATCGGCGAGTACGTGGGACGCATCTTCAAGGAGACCAAAAGACGACCTGCCTACATCGCTTCGGATTATAACGAGACGAAGCTGGGATATGGGGAAAATGAAGAATGAAGAATGAAGACTATACCTTGACGTTAAGAATAGGAGATATATTGAGCGTAAGCTAATGAAGAATTTTCTTTATGAAGGGTTATAAATGAAACATCCGGATGGTTTGTCCTCCAATAGATAATGGAGAACTGACCATCCGGATGCCTTTTTATTGTCAATCGCTAATTGTCAATTGTT
>JAUNJD010000271.1 GCA_030523205.1 Bacteroides sp. | reverse complement strand
CTCTCCCTGCTTGGCCTGACAGCTTGTCTGGACGAGCATCCCAAGAGCCAGTTGGCCGAAGAAGATGTGTACAACTCGGCTACCAACCTCTACATCAACACCGTAGCCACCCTATACAACTATGTGGGCGGCAGCAGTGACAGCGAAGGGTTGCAAGGCACCTATCGCGGTGTGTACGACTATAACACGTTCACCACCGACGAAGCCATGCTGCCCACCCGTGGAGGCGACTGGTACGACGGTGGATTCTGGCAGAACCTGTATCTGCACCAATGGACTTCGACCGACCTGCCTCTGTACGACACATGGAACTATTTATATAAGGTGGTGACCCTTTGCAACCGTTCGCTATCACTCATCAATCAGTATTCGTCTCTGCTGACGGAGGACGAGGAGGAAGCCTATACAGCCGAAGTACGAGCCATACGGGCTTTGTTCTATTTCTATCTGCTGGATATGTACGGCAGGGTTCCTCTCGTCGTGTCCAGCGACGTGGCACTGAGCGACGTGCAGCAAAGCGAACGCAGCGACGTGTTCCGTTTTGTGATAGACGAATTGCAGGAGGTGGCCCCCCTCCTACCCGACGAGATGAGTCAGTACGAAGGAGATTACTACGGAAGGGTGACCCGCCCCGTGGCTTACTTCCTGCTGGCCAAACTGATGCTGAACACTGAAGTATATGACGATGACGACTGGACAGACGGTCAGCGCCCCGACGGAGGGAACATCTACTTCACCGTCGATGGGGAGACGCTGAATGCCTGGCAGGCTACACTGGCCTACTGCGACAAGGTGGGCGAAGCGGGCTACCGGCTGGAAAGCGACTATGCGGACAACTTCATCGTGAACAACGAGAATTCGGCTGAGAACATATTTACGATACCGATGGACAAGACGCTCTATCTTCAGATTTTCAAGAATCTGTTCCGTTCGCGCCACTACAATCATGGCTCGGCTATCGGCATGGATGCCGAGAATGGCACATGCGCCACCATCTCGACCGTAGAGACGTACGGATATGGCACTGCGGAGGTGGACAAACGCTATGCCATCAACTTCTACAGCGACACCCTGTATGTAGATGGAGAGGTAGTCTGCCTGGACAACGGGAAACCGCTGGTGTATATGCCGCTTGCCGTGGAGCTGGACCTGACTGGCTCGACATACGAAAAGACAGCCGGTGCCCGCATGAGTAAGTACGAGATAGACCGGACTGCCTACAGCGACGGACAGCTACAGAACAACGACATCGTGCTTTTCCGCTATGCCGACGTGCTGCTGATGATGGCCGAGGCCAAGGTGCGCAACGGTGAAGATGGTTCGACCGAGCTGAACCTAATCCGTGCCCGTGCAGGTATGGGGTCCCGCGAAGCCACGCTGCCGAATCTGCTGGACGAACGTCTGCTGGAGCTGATGTGGGAAGGTTGGCGCCGCCAAGACCTGATTCGCTTCGGCTGCTTCACTTCGGCCTACGATGCCCGGCCTCAACTGTCAGGAGAATCCAACGGATATACCACCGTCTTCCCCATCCCGTCGAAGGCTATGGACTTGAATGAGAACTTGAGCCAGAATCCGGGGTACAATTAAGGATACAAGCACGACAAAGACATCCCTTTCATGAGATTTCCTTCAAGTGCTGTTCTATCTTCTGGAAGAAGGCCGAGAGATGGGCACCATCGACAAAGGCATGATTGACGTAAATGGCAAGGGGGAACACAAGCCGATCATCGCGCTTGACAACCTTGCCCGCCGTCATCAGCGGATAGTTGCAGGCATTGCCGGCTTCGACCACGGTGCTGGTGATGGAGGTGAAATACATCTTAGGCACAGCACTAAGGTGAACCACGTCGTAATCGCCCTTGCTAATCAAAACCTTGTCACAACCATAGGGGTCGCCATCTTCCGGAATGTTTGTAATCAAGGCATGAGCCTCGGCATAGAACTGACGGAAATCTTCGTGATAAGGGATGCGGACGGTGTAGAACGTGCGACCGGGAACAGCTATCGGGGAGGTGATATCAACCTGGTCGTGATAGACTACACGTCCTTCCTTGTCGATACGATAGCGCAACTCGGGCACCTCGTTGGCAGCCCGCAACACGGCATACAAGTAGTAAAGGAAGAAGGAATGTCCCGCGGCACGGGCAGCTGCGCTGGCTTCGGTACAATCAATCTCGGTGGTAACGGAATACCATGAGTTGAGAAAACTCTGGTAGAAGCCGTAGTTATCACGGCGTTCCCACGTCTCAATATCGATGATATGCTTCATAAATGGAATCTCATTAAAGTTATCTTATTTGCAGGCGCAAAGGTAACAAAAAGTCCCGCAGAAACAACATTCCACGGGACATTAGTAGTGATGAAGACAAACTTCAAATTATGAATTTTGAATTATGAATTATGAATTATCCATTATCCATTAAAAAACTATTTCCACTTCTTCACCGCCTTCAAGTCAGCCGGAGTGGCTTCTATCAAGCTCAGGGCAAAGCCTCCGCTGCGTGCTTCCTTGACGGAAAACTTCGTCTTGGCGGTCACGATACCTTTCTTTATCTGATAGGCTGTGGGGTTGGTCAGGTAATCGGCATCCTTGGCATCGGCGTAAAGTGTGGCTACGTACTTCTTGCCCGGTTCCAGGAAGTTGAGGGTGAAGTTGGCGGTGCGGGCATTCTCGTCCGTGATGCCGCCTACAAACCAGTTGCCGGTGCCTTTGGCCTTGCGGGCAATGGTGATGTAGTCGCCCGGTTCGGCCTCGATGTACTTGCTTTCGTCCCAGTCAACAGCTACGTCCTCGATGAACTGGAAAGCGTCTAGGTGCTTCTCGTAGTTTTCCACCAAGTCGGCAGCCATCTGCAAGGGGCTGTAGAGGGTGACGTAGAGCGCCATCTGCTTGCACAGCGTGGTCTGCACTTGTCCGTGGGGCAGGTCGCCCATAAACTCCAGCTTGGTGTCGAAGATGCCCGGCGTGTAGTCCATCGGTCCGCCTATCAGTCGGTTGAAGGGGAGCAAGGTGGTGTGGAAAGGCTTGCTTCCGCCAAATGCCTCATACTCCGTGCCGCGGGCAGATTCGTTGCCTATCAGGTTGGGGTAAGTGCGGCAAAGGCCGGTGGGGCGCACGGCCTCATGACCGTTGACACATATCTTATATTCGGCGGCCTTGGTCACGGCATAGAGGTAATGATTGTTCATCCATTGGCCGTAGTGATGTTCGCCACGGGGAATGATGTCGCCCACATAGCCACTCTTCACGGCATTGTAGCCGTTATCGACCATGAACTGATAGGCCTTGTCCAGATGACGTTCGTAGTTGCGCACCGACGCGGAAGTCTCGTGGTGCATCATCAGGCGGACACCTTTGCTGCGGGCATACTCGTTCAGCATCTTCACGTCGAAGTCGGGATAAGGACTGACGAAATCGAACACATAGTCCTTGGACTTGCCAAACCAGTCTTCCCAGCCTTCGTTCCAGCCTTCTACCAGCACTTGGTCCAGTCCGTGGGCAGCGGCAAAGTCAATATACTTCTTCACGTGCTCGTTGTTGGCGGCATGGCGACCGTTGGGCTTCACCTTGGTATAGTCCGTCTCGCCCAGCTTCACGGAAGGGAGGTCGTCGGTATAGGCCCACGTACTCTTTCCGGCAATCATTTCCCACCATACGCCTACATACTTCACGGGCTTTATCCACGAAACATCGTCGTAGGCACAAGGTTCGTTGAGGTTGAGCGTGATGCGCGAAGCCAATATGTCGCGGGCATCGTCGCTGACAATCACCGTACGCCACGGCGAGGTGCAGGGAGCTTGCAGATAACCCTTGTTCCCCTTGGCATCGGGCGTAAGCCACGATTCGAAGACGAAGTTCTTGTCGTCCAGGTTCAGGCTCATGCAGGAATAATCCACCAAAGCGGCTTCGTGCAGGTTGATGTACAAGCCGTCGGCCGTCTTCATCTGCAAAGAGGTCTGCACGCCTGTGGGCGAGAAGGGTGTCTGCGAGGAGTTGGGCGTAATGGCACCTTCCATCAGTCCGCGAATTTCGGAGAGCTTGGACTCGGTATAATCGTACTCCTGCGTGTCGTAGTCGCCTGGAATCCAGAAAGCTGTGTGGTCGCCGGTCATGGCAAACTGCGTATGCTCTTCCTTGATGACAAAGTAGTTCAGATTCTTCTGCAAGGGGAACTCATAACGGAAGCCAAGTCCGTCGTCGAACAAGCGGAAACGAATAACGATGTTGCGGTTCTGCGCCTTTTGGTTCAAGGTGACAGTCAGCTCGTTGTAGTGGTTGCGTATCTGCTTCTCCTCGCCCCATACGGGTTCCCAGGTTTCGTCGAAAGTAGCGGTCTTGGTGTCGGTCAGCGCAAATCCGTTCATCAGTCCCGGGTCGTCCTTCAGCTCCAAGCCCAGCTTGGAAGGCAGGATGACAGCCTGACCCTTGTAGGAAAGTTCATAGACCGGTTCGCCCTGTGCATTGACCGAGAAGGTCAGTTGCAGCTGTCCGTTGGGAGAGGTGATGCTCTCCGCTTTTGCCACCCCGGTTGCCAGCAAAACAAGCAAGAGGCAGAGCAATCTTGTGTAAATTGTCTTCATGTTTCTCATGATTTTATAAAAATGAATGATTATCGTGTCGCAAAGATAAAAACTATCTGATACCCTCCGGGAAGAATCTGAGGAAAAGACAGTTGCAAACAGAACAAACGTTTGCAGAAGGGAGCATTTTGAGTTTTGAATGACGAAC
>JAUNJD010000270.1 GCA_030523205.1 Bacteroides sp. | reverse complement strand
CTTTTCAGAAGAAGCCCCCGCGTCGGATGATGATGCGGGGGCTTTCTGTTTTTATGGGAAATGCTGTTGAGACTGAATGGGAGAATGGTATTTGTATTTGCATAGCTTTTTGCGGGCTGATATATCTGTGTAGATACTGCTTCGTATGTACTTTTTGTTAGGATAAAAACAATAAAAAAGTGAATATTTTGCTGTAATTCCTACATTATGAGGAGAATTATTTGTATCTTTGTCGCCCGAATAAATTAAAGAAGCTTTGGGAAAGTTTGATAAATACAAAATTGACTTGAAAGGTATGCAGGCAGATTCATGTAAATATGAGTTTGTGCTGGATAATCTTTTTTTTACTGACATTGACGGCCCGGAAGTTCAGAAGGGTAAAGTTCATGTAGAGTTGGTTGTCAAGAAAACATCTCGTGCTTTTGAAATGAACTTCCAGACAGATGGAATGGTTTGGGTTCCTTGCGACCGTTGCTTGGACGACATGGAACAGCCAATCAGTTCGACAGATAAATTGTTGGTGAAGTTTGGACATGAATATGCTGAAGAAGGTGATAACCTCATTATCATTCCGGAAGAGGAGGGTGAAATCAATGTAGCATGGTTCATGTATGAGTTTATAGCTTTGGCCATTCCGATGAAGCATGTACATGCGCCGGGTAAGTGTAACAAAGCAATGAGCAGCAAGCTGAGCAAGCACCTGCGTACAACTCCGGATGATGAAGACGAAGAGCCTTTCATTCCGGAAGAGGATGATTTGCTGACCGCTGGAGAAAATGAAACGCCGATTGATCCGCGTTGGAACGAATTAAAGAAAATATTAGATAACAATTAAAGATTAAAAGAAAATGGCACATCCTAAAAGAAGACAGTCAAAGACGAGAACTGCAAAGAGAAGAACTCATGACAAGGCAGTAGCTCCTACATTGGCTATTTGCCCGAACTGTGGCGAATGGCATGTATATCATACTGTATGTGGCGCTTGCGGTTACTACAGAGGTAAACTTGCAGTTGAAAAAGAAGCTGCCGTATAACTTCGGCAATTCTGAATAATGAAATTATACTTGAATCGGGAGTCTAAGGAGATTTGTGTAAGCAGACCTTTTTAGACTACCGTCGTTTAAGTGTTTTTATTACAAAAGAAATTAGATGGAAAAAATCAATGCAGTAATTACAGGAGTCGGTGGGTATGTACCTGACTATGTCTTGACGAATGATGAAATCTCAAGAATGGTGGATACCAACGATGAATGGATTATGACTCGTATCGGAGTAAAGGAAAGACGCATCCTGAACGAAGAAGGTCTGGGTACGTCGTATATGGCACGTAAAGCTGCCAAGCAATTGATGCAACGCACGGGTTCTAATCCGGATGAGATTGATTTGGTGATTGTCGCCACTACTACTCCTGATTATCATTTCCCCTCTACGGCATCTATCCTCTGCGATAAACTGGGCTTGAAAAATGCCTTTGCTTATGACTTGCAGGCTGCTTGCAGTGGATTTCTCTATGCATTGGAAACCGGAGCTAACTTCATCCGCTCGGGAAGATACAAGAAAATCATTTTGGTGGGTGCCGACAAGATGTCGTCGATGGTGAACTATACCGAACGTGCTACTTGCCCGATTTTCGGCGATGGCGCTGCTGCCTTTATGATGGAACCGACTACGGAAGATGTTGGTGTGATGGACGCTATCCTGCGTACTGATGGCAAGGGATTGCCATTCCTGCACATGAAAGCCGGTGGTTCGGTATGTCCTCCTTCTTACTTCACGGTGGATAATCACATGCACTATATTTATCAGGAAGGTCGTACGGTATTCAAGTATGCCGTATCGAATATGTCTGATGCTTGTGCTGCCATTGCAGAGAAGAATCATCTGACTAACGAGACCATCGACTGGGTAGTTCCTCATCAGGCAAACTTGCGTATCATCGACGCAGTGGCTCATCGGTTGGAAGTGCCTCATGAAAAGGTGCTGATAAACATCGAGCGTTACGGTAACACAAGTGCCGGCACGCTTCCGCTCTGCATCTGGGACTTTGAGGAGAAGCTGAAGAAGGGCGACAACATCATCTTCACTGCGTTCGGCGCAGGATTTACCTGGGGAGCCGTTTACGTGAAGTGGGGATATGACGGAAAGAAGCAGTAACGGGCAGACACCGATTTGCAAGTTACGGTTTATATAACCAAAATAAACGCATCCTATTTCGATTCGATGCGTTTTTTTGTCTCAACTCAAAAACGTGAATATCATGCATAAAGCAGGTTTTGTGAATATTGTGGGAAATCCCAATGTGGGTAAGTCAACGTTGATGAATGCTTTGGTGGGCGAACGTATTTCGATTGCCACGTTCAAGGCACAGACCACCCGTCACCGCATTATGGGTATCTATAATACGGATGATATGCAGATTGTATTTTCGGATACGCCGGGGGTGCTGAAGCCTACTTATAAACTTCAGGAATCCATGCTGAATTTCTCTACTTCGGCCTTGGTAGATGCTGACGTGCTGCTGTATGTGACCGATGTGGTTGAGACACCCGATAAGCATAGCGAGTTTGTGGAGAAGGTGGCGCAAATAGGTGTGCCGGTGCTGTTGCTTATCAATAAAATAGACTTGAGCAATCAGGAGAAGCTGACGGAATTGGTGGAGTCGTGGAAGGAACTTCTGCCGCAGGCTGAGATAATCCCCATTTCAGCAGCTACTAAGTTCAATGTGGATTATGTGATGAAGCGGGTGAAGGAACTTCTGCCCGATTCGCCGCCTTATTTCGGCAAGGATCAGTGGACGGACAAACCCGCCCGTTTCTTTGTCAATGAGATAATCCGCGAGAAGATTCTGCTGTACTACGACAAGGAAATACCTTATTCGGTGGAGGTTGTCGTAGAGCAGTTCAAGGAAGATGCGAAGAAGATACATATCAATGCCGTGATATACGTGGAGCGTGATTCGCAGAAAGGCATTATCATAGGCAAGCAGGGACGCGCATTGAAGAAGGTATCTACTGAAGCTCGCCGAGACTTGGAGAAGTTCTTTGGGAAAACCATTTTTCTGGAGACATTTGTGAAGGTTGATAAGGATTGGCGCAATTCGGACAAGGAGTTGCGTAACTTCGGTTATCAGCTGGATTAATATTCATACGACTGTGACAGTTGCAAAAACAATATTGTAAGCTATGGGAAATTTAGTTGCAATCGTAGGACGCCCCAATGTGGGAAAGTCCACACTGTTCAACCGTCTGACCAAGACCCGTCAGGCGATTGTGAACGAAGAGGCGGGAACCACACGTGACCGTCAGTACGGTAAGTCGGAATGGCTGGGCCGTGAATTCTCCGTTGTAGATACCGGAGGTTGGGTAGTGAATTCTGATGATATCTTTGAGGAAGAAATTCGTAAGCAGGTGCTTATGGCGGTAGATGAAGCCGACGTAATCCTGTTCGTAGTAGATGTGATGAACGGGGTGACTGACCTGGACATGGAGGTTGCTTCCATCCTGCGGCGTACCAAGAAGCCGGTGCTGCTGATTGCCAATAAGACGGACAACAACGAATTACAGTATAATGCTCCTGAGTTTTACAGCTTGGGACTGGGTGACCCCTATTGCATCTCTGCCGTGACAGGCAGTGGTACGGGTGACATGATGGACTTGATTGTGAGCAAGTTCAGAAAGGAGTCTGACGAATTGCTCGATGACGATATTCCCCGTTTTGCCGTAGTAGGTCGTCCGAATGCCGGAAAGTCTTCCATCGTGAATGCTTTCATCGGCGAAGAGCGCAACATCGTGACGGAGATAGCAGGAACCACCCGCGATTCCATATATACCCGTTACAACAAGTTTGGCTTCGACTTCTACTTGGTTGATACGGCAGGTATCCGTAAGAAGAATAAAGTGAGCGAGGATTTGGAATATTATTCCGTCATCCGTTCCATCCGCTCCATTGAAAATTCGGATGTATGTATCTTGATGTTGGATGCCACACGAGGCATTGAAAGCCAAGACCTGAACATCTTCTCCTTGATTCAGAAGAATGCCAAGGGACTGGTGGTTGTAGTGAACAAATGGGACTTGGTAGAGGATAAGAGTACGAAGGTGATGAAGACTTTCGAGAATGCCATTCGCGACCGTTTTGCTCCTTTCGTTGATTTCCCCATTATCTTTGCTTCGGCGCTGACCAAGCAACGCATCTTGAAGGTGCTGGAAGAAGCCCGTCAGGTGTACGAGAATCGCATGACGCGCATTCCTACCGCCCGCCTGAACGAAGAGATGTTGCCGTTGATAGAGGCTTATCCGCCTCCCGCCATCAAGGGCAAGTATATCAAGATAAAGTATATCACACAGCTTCCCAATACGCAGGTGCCTTCCTTTGTTTACTTTGCCAATTTGCCGCAATACGTGAAGGAACCTTACCGCCGATTCTTGGAAAACAAGATGCGCGAGAAGTGGAATCTGACGGGAACTCCGATAAACATTTATATCCGTCAGAAGTAAAGGATATATTTACGGAGATATAGACCTTAAAAATAGGGCGTGCCACCTTGGTACGCCCTATTTTTTTGCCGGTTGCAAATAAAAAGTATCAAAGTGTAGGTTTGTAGGAAGCTTTTATTTATTTTTGTCTCAAAACAAAAAAATGTGCAAATATATGAAAATGTTCAGGACGTTGTTCATACTCCTGACTTCGTCAATGCGCCACCCAAATTAAGATTTGTTGCCAGATATGTCG
>JAUNJD010000029.1:23273-25253 GCA_030523205.1 Bacteroides sp. | reverse complement strand
ATGAAACTTCAATATTTATCTATCAGCCTCGCCGCACTCCTACTGACTGCTTGCGGCAACAACAACGGTGACTATGACGCATCGGGTATATTCGAGACCACCGAAGTAATCGTCTCGGCCAAGGCCAACGGTGAAATCCTTCGCTTCGACCTGGAAGAGGGACAGGACGTAACGCCCGGACAGACCGTGGGCTACATCGACACCACACAACTGTCTTTCCTGAAACAGCAACTAATGGCCACCCGCACGGCTACCGACAGCCGCGTACTGAGCGAAAACCAACAATTGGCTTCCCTGCGCCAGCAGATAGCCAACCAGATGCAGGAGCGCAAGCGATACGAGGACTTGGTAAAGGCCAACGCCGCCACGCAGAAGCAACTGGACGACATCAACTACCAAATTGAAGTGCTACAGAAGCAACTGACCGCCACGCAAGAGCAAATCAGCAGTTCGAACAGCAGCCTGACCAACCAAAGCACGAGCATCGAGGCACAGCTGGGACAGATAGAAGACCAGATAAAGAATGCCGTCATCGTCAGCCCCATCCAAGGAACGGTGCTGACCAAATATACCGAGCCGGGCGAATACGCCACTCCCGGACGCGCCTTGTTCAAGGTGTCCAACGTGGAGAACATGAAGCTGCGTGCCTACATCACCGCCGACCAACTGACGGAACTCAAGATAGGACAACCCGTAAAAGTATATGCCGACCGCGGCAAGGACGAACGCAAGGAGTACCCCGGCACCGTGACTTGGATTTCGGACAAGGCCGAGTTTACCCCCAAGACCATACAAACCCGCGACGAACGCGCCAACTTGGTGTATGCCGTGAAGATTGAGGTGAAGAACGACGGGCTGATAAAGCGGGGGATGTATGGGGATGTGAAGTTTTAATTTCAAATTTTAAATTTTGAATTACCATTCGGATGACTGAGCATCAGCTTACAATCAGATATTCTTATATCAAGTGTGGCCTAATTCAAAATTCACAACCCATAATCCCATCATTTAAAATTTAAAATTCATAATTCAAAATTGATGTATGATTGTCTCCGTACGAAATATCCATAAGAGCTATGGCAGCGTGCAAGCATTGCGCGGACTGACCTTCGACGTGAACGAGGGCGAAATATACGGCATCATCGGTCCCGACGGTGCCGGAAAGACCTCCCTGTTCCGCATCCTCACCACCCTGCTGCTGGCCGACGAGGGCATGGCCAATGTAGATGGACTGGACGTGGTGAAGGACTACAAGCTGATACGGAAGCGCATAGGCTACATGCCGGGACGCTTCTCCCTCTATCCCGACCTGTCGGTAGAAGAGAACCTGACGTTCTTCGCTACCATCTTCAACACCACCATCGAGGAGAACTATCACTTGGTGGAGGACATCTACCGGCAGATAGAACCTTTCAAGAAACGGAAGGCGGGCAAGCTGTCCGGCGGCATGAAGCAGAAACTGGCCTTGAGCTGCGCACTGATTCATGCACCGAAGGTGCTCTTCCTCGACGAGCCTACCACGGGCGTTGACCCGGTGTCGCGCAAGGAGTTCTGGGAAATGCTGAAGAAGCTGAAAACACAGGGCATCACCATCCTCGTATCGACGCCCTACATGGACGAGGCCATGCAATGCGACCGCATCGCCCTGATACAAGACGGGCAGTTCATGCAGGTAGATACGCCTAGGCGCATCATCGACGGCTATACCGACATCCTATGGTCCGTCCGCAGCAACCGGATGCATCCCTTGCTGACCGACTTGCGCGAGTGCCGGGACGTGACAAGCGCCTTCTCCTTCGGCGAGACCTACCACGTCACCGTGCGCCCCGACATAAGCCCCGATGCACTGAAAGCATTCCTTGAACAAAAGGGACACCGCCAAGTGGAGATTGCCGACATACCGGCAACGATTGAGGATTGCTTCATGAAGCTGCAAAACAATTAGATAGTTGACAAGGGAACAAGTTGACAAGTCAACAA
>JAUNJD010000029.1:0-23263 GCA_030523205.1 Bacteroides sp. | reverse complement strand
CTGTATGCCCCGCCTCGTAGCCTCGTTAACTTGTCAACTCGTCAACTTAAAAACTCAAACACTCAAAAACTCAAAAGTAATGGACAACGTAATCATAGCAGAAAACCTGACCAAGCAGTTTGGCGACTTCGTGGCCGTGAACCACATCTCCTTCCAAGTGAAGAAGGGTGAGATATTCGGCTTCCTCGGCGCCAACGGTGCAGGCAAGACCACCGCCATGCGTATGCTGTGCGGACTGAGCCACCCCACCAGCGGCACAGGCATCGTGGCAGGCTTCGACATCTACAAGCAGAGCGAGGAGGTGAAGAAGAACATCGGCTACATGAGCCAGAAGTTTTCCCTCTACGACGACCTGCGGGTGTGGGAGAACCTGAAACTCTTTGGTGGCATCTACGGAATGTCGCCCCGCAAGATACGCGAGAAGACCGACCTGCTGCTGGAGGAACTGGGATTCCAAGACGAGCGAAACACCCTCGTGGCCTCCCTACCCCTTGGCTGGAAACAGAAACTGGCCTTCTCCCTCTCCATCTTCCACGAACCGAAGATAGTGTTCCTCGACGAGCCTACCGGAGGCGTTGACCCCGTCACCCGCCGGCAGTTCTGGGAGCTGATATACCAAGCCGCCGACCGTGGCATCACGGTGTTCGTCACCACCCACTACATGGACGAGGCCGAGTATTGCGACCGCGTCTCCATCATGGTAGATGGCAACATCGAAGCACTCGACTCGCCCGCACAGTTGAAGAAGACCTTCGGTGTAGGCAGCATGTACGATGTATTCCTCGGGCTGGCACGCAAGGCGACGCGAGGAGATAATTAGATAGTTGACAAGGGAACGAGTTGACAAGTCAACAAGGAGATAGCTGTATGCCCTGCCTCGTAGCCTCGTTAACTTGTCAACTCGTCAACTTAAAAACTAAAAAACTTATAAACACAAAAACTCAAATGAAACAGTTCTTGTCATTCGTAAGAAAAGAATTCTATCACATCTTCCGTGACCGCCGCACCATGCTCATCCTGCTGGTGCTGCCCATCGTGATGATTATCCTCTTCGGATTCGCCATCACCACGGAGGTGAAGAATACGCAGGTGGCCATCTTCGACCCGTCGAAGGACGTGGCTACCCAACGCATACGCGATATGTTCCAAGCCAACGAATACTTTCAGGTGGTGGAAGAGCTGTCGGACCCCAGGCAGATAAACGAGGTGCTCAAGAAGGGTGAAATCAATCTGGTACTGGTGTTCAGCGAAAACTTTGCCGACAACATGATTCACACGGGCGAAGCCACCATACAACTGCTGGCCGATGGCACCGAACCCAACCAAGCCTCCATGCGCGTGGGCTATGCGCAGAACATCCTCGCCGCCTACCAACGGGAATTGGCACAGGGCAGCACGCCGGGGAAGTCCTTCCAAGTGATACCCGAAATCCGTATGCTCTACAATCCGCAGCAGAAGAGCGAATTCAACTTTGTGCCGGGCGTCATCGGCATGATGCTGCTGCTGATATGCGCCATGATGAGCTCCATCGCCATCGTGCGCGAGAAGGAGATGGGCACGATGGAGGTGCTGTTGGCCTCGCCCCTACCCTCGGTATATATCATCTTGGCCAAGTTGGTGCCCTACTTCACCATCTCGTGCGTCAACCTGACTACCATCTTGCTGCTCGCCACCTTCTTGATGCACGTGCCTATCGCCGGAAGTTTGGTGGCACTTGTGGGCATATCATTGCTCTACATCTTAGTAGCACTTTCGTTGGGACTACTGATTTCCACGCTGGTAAATAGCCAAATGGCGGCCATGCTACTGTCGGGTTTGGTACTGATGATGCCCACCATGTTGCTGTCGGGAATGTTGTTCCCCATCGAAAGTATGCCCACATGGTTGCAAGGTCTATCGGTCATCATCCCTGCCCGTTGGTTCATCGACGCCGTGCGCCGACTGATGATACAAGGTGTAGAGGTGCAATATGTACTAAGGGAAGCCCTTGTCCTTATCGTCATGACTGCCTTGCTGCTGAGCGTGGCACTGAAGAAGTTCAAGATAAGGTTAGAATGACAGACAAGTTGACAAGGGAACAAGTCAACAAGGAGATAACCGTATGCTCTGCCTCGTAGCCTCGTTAACTTGTCAACTCGTCAACTAACTTACAAACTTATAAACTCAAAAACTCAAATGGTAATCAAATACTTAATCGAAAAAGAATTCAAGCAGATTGTGCGCAACGCTTTTCTGCCGAAACTGATTGTCATGTTTCCCACCATGATGCTGCTCATCATGCCTTGGGCCACCAATCAGGAAGTCAAGGGATTGAAGTTCAGCGTGGTGGACAACGACCACAGCACCATCTCCCAACGCCTCATCCAGAAAGCATCCGCCTCGCGTTACTTCACGCTGACCGACGCCTATTCTTCGCACGAACAGGCATTGCACAGCATCGAGTCGAACGACGCCGACCTCATTCTGGAGATTGAGGACGACTTTGAGAAGAACCTTGTGAACAACGGCGCAGGACGCATCATGATTTCGGCCAACGCCGTCAACGGCGTCAAGTCGGGCATGGGGTCATCGTACTTGAGCAACATCGCTGCCGACTTCAGCACCGAGTTGCAAGAGGAGAACGGACTGGGACAAGCCACTACTGGCCATTCTGCCCACTTCGGTGTAGTCCCCCTCTATCAGTTCAACCCTCACCTGGACTATAAAGTCTTCATGATTCCGGCCCTTATGGTGATGATGCTGACCTTGATTGCCGGCTTCCTCCCCGCCCTCAACATCGTGGGCGAGAAGGAGAAAGGCACCATCGAGCAGATGAACGTCACGCCCGTAGGAAAGTTTACGTTCATACTTTCCAAGCTGATTCCCTATTGGGTCATCGGATTCTTCGTGCTGACCTACGCCATGCTGTTGGCATGGGCGATATACGGACTGACGCCGAGCGGAAACATCGCCAATATCTATCTCTTCGCGTCCATCTACATACTGGTGGTTTCGGGATTGGGACTTATCATCTCCAACTACTCCGACACCACGCAACAGGCCATGTTCATCATGTTCTTTTTCATGGTGATATTCATCCTGATGAGTGGACTGTTCACCCCCGTCAGCAGTATGCCTACTTGGGCGCAGTATCTGACGCGACTCAATCCCTTGCGCTACTTCATCGAGGTGATGCGCATGGTGTATCTGAAAGGATGCTCGATTTCGCAGCTTTGGCCGCAATTCTTTGCGCTCAGTGCCTTTGCCCTCGTGCTGAACCTATGGGCTACGCGGAGCTACCGGAAGAGCAGTTGATGAAGCATGACACCGGATATGTGCTCGTTTCCAAGCATCCAATGAGAGCAGTTTTCTTTACAACGGAATCCGTAGAAGGAAAGCAAGCCTATCACAGTCCGAAACAGAGCCTATCTCAGTCGTATAGTGAGGTACCTTCAGTCGTATAGTGAGGTAGTCTCAATATACGACTGAGATACCCCCCTTCGAGAGATACTTCTGAGGCCGTTTTTTCAGCACCTCGAAAGAGCTTGACAAAATTAAGAAAATACATAACAATATTATCCTATAACACTAAAAACAAGAATCACAATGAAAACGAATCAGATTGGAGCCAACGCCGGCATCGTATGGCGGACGCTCAGTGCCAAGCATGATAAGATGACCTTCGGCGGACTGCTGATTGTCACAGGTCTTAACCCCATCGACCTAGCCACCGCCATCGGCTGGCTGGCCCGCGAAGACAAGGTACACTTCACGGAAGAAGGCGGAAAGGAGTACGTATCCGTCTATCAAGAATGCTACTACTAAGTTGAATGAAGAATGAAGAATGAGAGTGTATCAAAAAATAAGATGCACCATCATTCTGTCATCCTGAGCCTGTCGAAGGATCTCCTCTCTACGTAAAATAAGGAGAGGGGATGCTTCGACTACGCTCAGCATGACAGAGCATTATGAAAGCGCATTTCTCTTTTGACACACCTTCATCTGAAATCAGAAAAGCTTAAATCCTATGAACCAATCACCTACTGACTGCACGGTACAACTTTGCACACTATCGACCGGACAATCCATCCCCTTGACGCATCGAGACGGAAGTTTCTTGCTGATATGTCTGGACGGAGAACTATGCGTCACGCTGAACGAGCGCACGCTGATGCTCCCCTCCTGCTGCCTCCTTATCTGTCCGCCCAACAGCCTCTTGCAGATGAAGTGCAACAGCCAATGCACATTCATCCACGTCTCGGCCACGCCCGCCTATCTGAGCAAGCGTTACAACTATTGGAAGCAGATTCTGCCCATGATGATGAGCCTGAAGGACAAGAACTTGGTAATGCTGACCGAAACCGAAGCCGCCCGATACGAGCGCATGTATGCCTGCATCGCCGAGTGCAAGGCGAACGAGCCACATACCACTTGGACGCAAGAGGCCCTCGATGCAAGCATATACACGCTGCTATGCTCCCTCTTCGCCAAGATAAATGAGGTCTGCGGACAAGAAGAACAAGAAACGGACAAGCGATACCCCTACCGTGGCGAAGAGTATTTTGCCCGCTTCATGAAGCTGCTGTCACAGCACTACAAGCAAGAAAGGAGAGTAGAATTCTATGCCTCAGAGCTGTGCGTCACGCCCAAATACCTATCGTTCGTCATCAAGGAAGTGAGCGGAAAGACACCCAGCAAGTGGATTGACGAGGCCATCATGCAGGAGATACACTACCAACTGAAGAGTAGCACCATCTCCATCAAGGAGATAGCCTATCGGCTGAACTTCACCAACGCCTCGTTCTTCGGGAAGTTCGTGAAGAAGTTCACAGGGATGTCGCCGGGGAAGTATCGGGCGGCAAAGTGCGGATGAGGGAAGGGTTAAAGTCCCAGCATAGCCGCCGGAGATATATCGAGCAATCGGCAGAGTTGGCGTGCAATCTTCAGTGTCGGCTCGGAACGTCCCAGTACATAGTCGTTGATTCGAGAGGCACTGATACCAATCTCATTGGCCAACTGCTTCTGTGTCATCCCTCTTTCTTCCAAAGAATGCTCTATCAGCTCGGCGATACTGGGTTTCTCTATGGGGTAATGTTCCTTTTCGTATTCAATTACGATGTCAGATACCATAGAAAGTTCTACCGCATTCTTGTCATTGCGCGGTGTGTTGTCATCGACCAAAGGAAGAAGTTCCTCAATCCGAGCCAATGCAAATTCGTATTGTTCTTTCGTTATTTTGCTCATCTGTCATTGCTTATATGGTTGAACAATCTATTTTATCGTATTCCTTATGAGTACCCACCCAACGGACAAAGACATAACCTATCGTGAACTTTACAACCACAACAAGTCGGTAATTATTGCCTTTAATGTTGAATACATAATGCTGATTACCGACATAATCTGTTGCAGGGAAATCGACTTTTATGTCAGACAGATTTTTCCATTCTGCCTTTTCCGCAAGGTCGTACCAACGCTCTAACGCAACTTTAGAATCTTCTCGTCCCTTAGTTTCGTAGAAGTCCTTTATCTTTTTATGCGATACAATCCTCATTGTTGGTTTATTCTTAGTGCAAAGATAGAGATAATTCGGAAATAAAGAATAAATCAATATAAATGTTTTATAAAATAGAATTTCGAACGGCTTAAATTATGTTCTTCTTCACTTCATTAGCATAGAAGCTGTCTTTTGGATAAATGGCGAATTTTCTCATTCAATCATTTGAAATTTATAGCAGCTATTGCTTTGATTATAAAATATTTATTGTAATTTTGGACAAATTTAAAGTTGCATTTTAAATTTGTCCATATCATGAATAAAGATTTAATATACAGAAATTTATCTGAAGAGATAAAGCATAGTTTAGACGTATTTCCTGTGGTGACACTGACCGGTCCCCGACAATCGGGGAAGACGACGCTATGTCGTGAGCTATATCCCGACCTCCCCTATATCAACTTAGAGGAAATAGATATGCTGTCGAGCCTGAAAGACGACCCACATCGCTTCTTTGCCAATCATCCCAATGGAGCCATTATCGATGAAGCTCACCACTACCCCGACATTTTCTCGTACATCCAAGTCTATGTGGACGAAGACATTTATCAAGGAAAAAAGGACCGAAAATTTGTGGTGACCGGCAGCAGCAACTTTGCATTATTAGAGAAAGTGACGCAATCGATGGCCGGGCGAACGGCTGTTCTCACCCTATTACCCTTGTCACAGAAAGAGCTGCAACACTCAGGACGCAATGTTGACACCGACCGTTTCATTTTGAATGGAGGTTATCCTGCTGTATGGAAAAACGAAGCAGCTCGCGAAATGATTTATCGAAACTACTTCACCACTTACGTGGAGCGTGATGTAAGAAACATCGTCCAAGTAAAAGACTTGATGGCATTCCAGACGTTTATCCGACTCTGTGCAGGCAGAATAGGAACAGAGTTCAACGCTTCGGCCTTATCGGTAGCTGTAGGAGTAAGCGTGCCTACTATTCATAATTGGCTCAGCATCTTAGCGGCTTCATACACCGTCTATATGCTGTCACCCTATCATGCCAATATCGGCAAAAGGCTGACCAAAACACCCAAACTATATTTCTACGATACGGGATTGGCTACCTACCTATTGGGAATTGAGAACGAGCAACAACTGAAAACTCATCCGCTACGTGGTGAATTGTTCGAGAATATGGTTGTCAACGAAATAACGAAAGAGGCTTTCAATAAAGGACGAGTGGAGAACCTGTATTTCTACCGAGATAAATCGCAACGCGAAATCGACATTATTCGTCTGAGAGCCTTGGAGATAGAAGCCTATGAGATAAAAGCAGGAAAAAGCTATAATAGCGATTATTATAAGCACTTGAAATACTTAGAAAGCCTGCCCTCCCTTGCGGTAAGGCGGACGGCAGTCATTTATGACGGTGACACCGAAAGCCATACCGCAAAGGAGGGACTTTATAATTTCAGGAATTTCAGCCTGTATGATGACAATCTGAAAGGTTAATAGCCGAATCGCTCCATCACCTCCATGCACATACGTCCGTTGTGATACGGGCACTTCCAGAAGCCGGCTTTGTCATCGGTCAGGTTCACTTGGCCTTCGGCATTGACGCTCCAGTGCCATTCGCCGTTCTCTGCGTCTATCAAGTGCGACTTGATGAAGTTCCAGCAAAGGAGGGCTTTCTGCAAGGCCACTTCGTCGCCGAAGTGCTGGTAGAGGTTGACGTGACCTACTACGTTCTCGGCCTGCACCCACCAATGGAGGTCGGTGTCGGTTTTCTTCTTGTCGATGAAAGTCTCGTAAATCATGCTGCCATCGGGGTTGAGGCCTTCGTCGGCAGCGGCGGCGATGAACTCCACCAAAGGCTCTACCTTGTCCAGCAAAACTTGGTCGCCCAGCACGAGAGCGGCTTCGTGAATCAGCCACGAGGCTTCGATGTCGTGCCCGTAGGAGACGATGCGATACTTGCTGGTCCAGTCGTCGTCGAAGAAGAGTTCCAAGTGTCCTGTCTCGGCGTTCAGTATCTTGTCGAGGAAGATTTCTATCAAGTTGCGCAGCTGCTTCTGCAACCGTTCGTCCTTCCACACGCGGTAGAGGTTGGCGTATGGTTCCAAGATGTGGAGGTGGGTGTTCATGGTCTTGCGCTCGTTCTCGTCCTTGTCGCTCAGGCGCATATCAGCTATCTCGCCCCACTCGCGGGTCAAGGCCTCACAATAACCGTTCTTCTCGCGGTCGAAGCTGTGCTGCTCGATGCTCTCGAAGAGGCGCACGGCATAGTCCAAAGCCTCGGCATCGCCCGTGGCACGGTGGTATTCGCTCAGTCCGTAGATGGCAAAGCCCAACGCATAAATCTGCTTCTTGGTGTCGAGCGGACGGCCTTGGTAGTCGAGCGACCAATAGACACCGCCAAATTCCTTGTCGTAGAATTGGTCGATGATAGTCCGCTTGGCTCGCGTGGCGGTAGCAAGGTATTCTTCTTTTTTCAGTAGGCGGTAGGCGGCAGAGAAGGTCCAAAGGATGCGGGCATTCAGTATCGCGCCCTTCTCGGCTTCGGGCATCAGCACTTCCGTACCGCTGATGCGGCCATAGAAGCCTCCGTGCGCCTCATCTACCATCTTGTTCATCCAGAAAGGAAGGATGCCGGTAGTGAGTTCCGTCTCCACCTCGGCTACCAAGTTCTTGAGTTTATCAGCAAAGTTTGTCATTTCAGATTTCAGATTTTAGAATTCATGCAGAACGCAGACGATACAGAAAGCACAGATGAACGCTAAAATATTTTCATTATATAAAATCCATTCTGCGTTCATCTGCGTTTCATCAGCGTATTCTGTGTTCATCAACTATCATTTAGAGTCTCTTCTCGCTTTCAGCTCCGCATTAATCGCCTTCATCCTTGCACTGTTCAACGGATAGATGAACAGCACCAAGACGGATACGGCGGCAATGGCAGCGGGGATGAAGCTCATCAGATACTTCAAACCATTCAATGCTTCGGGTGTCTGCACGGCATTCTCGGCCGTATTGTAGCCGAAAGCGCCCAACAGTGCCATGACTGCCCATCCGGCAAAGGCGCCACCAAACTTCTGCGCCATAGATCCGGAGGAGAATATCAAGCCCGTAGAGGCTGTGCCGTCCTTCTGTTCGGCATAGTCGGCCACGTCGGCATACATGCTCCAAATAAGCGGAGAGATGATGCCCGTGCAGATGGAGATAAGCACTTGGAAGAGCATCATCATCCACCAACCGAATCCGTTGTTGGGCAGGAAGAAGAAGAGCACACTAAGTACCACCAAGGCAATCAATGAAAGCATATAGGTAGGCTTCTTACCGAACTTCATGGAGAGGGGCACGGCCAAGGCTACGCCAATCATATTGCACACCTCGCCCACCATCAGGAACAATCCGGCATAGAGCACAAGATTGAACACGCCGAAGTCGAGGAACGCATTGGCAGCGATATAGTCCTTGAAGAAATAGGCTGCCGTAGCACCGCGCACCGTATTGAAGAAGTTGGACAGCAGGGCCGCACCGTTCAGTATCCACCACGGTGAGTTGCGCACCAACGAACGGACATCCTTACCGATGGACTCGCCCGGTGCACTCTTCACGTGTTCGCGCGTCATGCTGAAACACAGCAGGAAGCCCACAAAGCAGAGCGAAGCGATGCAAATCATGGCGTACTGCCAACTGGAGGCCGAACTGCAATCCATCGACTTGAACCAATTGCACAGCGGCTCCCATGCCCCCAGTGCAATGAAGCTACCGCCGTAGGCAAAGAACATTCGGTAAGAAGAGAACACGGTCTTGGTGTTCGAATCATCGGTCATCACACCCAGCATGGCACCGTAGGGCACGTTGATGCCCGTATAGACGGTCATCATCAGGATATAAGTGACGTAAGCCCAAATCAGTTTGCCCGTAGGTCCCAAGTCCGGCGTAGTGAAAAGCAAGATGCCCGCAATGGCAAAGGGGGCGGCAATCCACAACAAGAAAGGACGATACTTGCCCCAGCGCGTATGCGTACGGTCGGCAATGACTCCCATCATAGGGTCGGACACGGCATCCCAAATACGGGTAATCAACATCAGCAATCCGGCATCAGCCAGACTCAGTCCAAAAATATTCGAGTAGAAGAAGGGCAGGTAATAAGAGAATATCTTCCAGAACATCGAGGAAGACATATCTCCGAAACCATAACCGATTTTTTCTTTCAGTGTTGCCATGATATTTTTTTAAGTTATTGAGTTTTTAAGTTTATAAGTTAGTGAACAAGTTGACTAGTTAACGAGACTACGAGAACACGCTTTGTTGACTTGTCAACTTGTTCCCTTGTTAACTTCAGTCCTTCTTCATCAGTTCGAGGTTCTTCGCTATCTGCTTCTTCAGCGTCTCCACCGAAGCCGAGGAAGTGAGGCCGTCAGCAGGCGTATGCAGACAGTAATCCACCAAGCGGTCCACCGTAGAGGTGGCCACGTGCATACGGGTATCAGAAGAAGCGTAATAGATGAACACCTTGCCGTCTTCGTCGGCTATCCAGCCATTGGCAAAGAGCACGTTGCTGACATCACCGATGCGCTCTTCGCCCACGGGTGCCATGAAGTAACCGGCGGGAGTAGCTATCAGTTTGGTGGGGTCATCGAGGGCAGTCATGTACATATAGAGCACATAGCGCAAGCCAGCGGCACAGTTGCGCACACCATGGGCCAAGTGCAGCCATCCTTGGGGCGTCTTAATGGGATGCGGGCCTTCACCGTTTTTCACCTCTTTGATGGTGTGATAGTAGCGGGCATCGATAATCTTCTCCTCGTGTACTTCGGCATTCGTGATGTCATCTACCAATGCCCAGCCGATGCCGCCACCGCTACCGGTATCAATAAATCCATCTTGCGGACGGGTATAGAGGGCATACTTGCCATCTACAAACTCGGGATGCAGCACCACGTTGCGCTGTTGGCTCTTGGTCTTGAGGTCGGGCAGGCGTTGCCACGTCTTGAAGTCCTTGGTACGGGCAATGGCAGCCGTAGCCGTGGCGGCAGAGAGGTCGCCGGCAGGAGCCGTGTCGTCGTGACGCTCAGCACAGAAGACGCCGTATATCCAGCCGTCTTCATGGGCGGTGAGGCGCATATCGTAGATGTTGGTGGCAGGCACTACGTCTTCGGGCATAGTGATGGGGTAATCCCAGAAGCGGAAGTTATCAATGCCGTTAGGGCTTTCGGCCACGGCAAAGAAGGACTTGCGGTCGGCACCTTCCACGCGCACCACCAACAGGTACTTGCCATTCCACTTGATGGCACCGGAGTTCATGGCAGCATTCATGCCGATGCGCTCCATCAGGTAAGGATTGGTGGTCTCGTCCAGGTCGTAACGCCAGAACACAGGCGTATGCGCTGCTGTCACCACGGGATATTCGTAACGGGTAAAGATGCCATTCCCATCTTCTACTGCAATATTCTTTCTCGTAATCAACTCTTCGTGTTTCTGAAAGAGTCTCTCCAGTTTTTCTTTAAAAGTCTCCATATAGTATTTTGAGTTATTGAGTTTTTAAGTTTATAAGTTTCTAAGTTCAAGAGAACGCAGAGTACACAGAAGGCGCAGACGGTCGCAGATATTTTTTAGACACGGCTGCCACAGATGTTCACGGACAAGGATGCTTTTAAGAATATAAATTCTGCGTTCATCCGTGCTTTCTGCGTAGTCTGCGTTCCTAAAAATTCTTCATTCTTCATTGATAAAGCACCACGTCGCGAGCAAACAGCGTCTTCGGGCTGTTGTAGAACTCCACGAAATCCTTCTCCGACGCTTGTCCCGGATAGGGGGCATAGAAGTGAGTGACACGCTCGCGGGCATTGCGCCACACCAAGGCGTAGGCCACGGGATATTTCTCGATGGCCGGTAGTAGTGTGCCTGTCCACCATTGGGCATCGGGTACACCTTCATAGCCGACTTCGGTGACGGCAATCACCTTTCCGTGTGCCTGTCCGATGCTGTCGATGATGGCCAACGACTTGTCCATAGAAGCAAGGAAAGCATCGCGGTCGAACTGATAAGCATCGAAGCCGATGACATCTATCAAGTCATCCCCCGGATAACGCTCCAAGTATTGCGTGGTGTCCTGCGGCTCCGTACCGGTGGAGTAGGCATAAAGGGCATTGTTCACGCCCTTGGCTTGCAGACTATCTACGGTCATGCGCCACAAGGATTTGTATTCATCGGGACTGCACAAGGCTGCACCCCACCAGAACCAACTGCCCGTATGCTCGTGCCACGGACGGAAGAGTACCGGTACCTTGGTGCCTTCGGCAGTCTGCAAGGAGTTCAGGAAGTCGGCCATACGGGTGATCCAGCCGGAAAACTTCACATGGTTCTCGCCACCGGGCAGGATGGAACGTACCACCGTACTGTCTGATACATCCCACGCATCGCCTCCCGTCTTGGGATTGCGCACGTGCCAGCTAAGGGAGGCCATTCCGCCTCGCTGATACTGATTGATGATTTCTTTGCGGATTTTCTCGAATGGTACCTTGTCAAGGCTCTGCTCGGTACCTAGTTCCAGTTCGCCCAAGTCGAAACTGATAACGGCGGGGTAGTCGCCGCAAACGCTCTGCACGTCCGAACGGCCTTCGTCACCTTCCCATCCGATGCCATAAACTGTGTCATCGTGGTGTCCGAACATGATTCCTTGGGCTGATACTTTTTTAAGATTGGTAAGCAATGTCTCGGTTTCAGCCGTGCGGGCAAAGGTCGATTCTTCCGCCGCCTTCTTCTGAGCCGATCCACAGGCTACGAGAGTTCCTGCTGCCAATGTCATTGTTAGTAATCGTAAGGTCTTCATTGTAATGTTAATCATAGACTGTTGTTAATACTTTTACAAAAGTAGCTGATTTCGCGCAAATAGACTGATACTTTATTATCCTTTTCTACGTCATTCGCATCAGACTGGAGTAAATGCAAGAAAGGGGCTTTACCAGCTCTTGTGACAAAGCCCCTATTCAACCAGTTATTCAATGATTTACACGCCTATCAGCGGGTAATGACGTAGCTCTGATTCATGGCATCCGTCCACCAAGCCTCGTCGGCATGGGTCGTGTCGTCGGTGTTGTACCACGGCATGAACCATGACCAATAGCTCGTTGCCGACCACTGGGCGGAGATGGTAGCCACCGAACCACACTCGGACAGCGTAATCATCTTGTCGGGGTACTGAGAATACAGCGTGTTGTACAGCGACAGGATGTCCGACGTATCTGTATTGTTATAGATGTCGATGCTCACGATATCTACGTAGTTGTCACCCGGATACCAGTCGGTGTCGTCGCCACCTTCGGAGGTCCATACCCAGATAAGGTTGTTCAGGCCCTGTTCCTTGAAGTAGGTGTACATATATTGCCACAGGCTGACGTATGCGGTTGCATCTTCGGCTCCCCACCAGAACCAAGCACCGGCTGCCTCGTGCAGCGGACGCCACAGCACCGGAATACCGGCATCTTGCAGGAGCTTCAGGTGTTCGACGATGGAAGCCAAGTCTTCGGTCAGCACCGTGTTCTCCCACGTGCCTGCCGTCAAGGCGTTGGTCACAGAGAAGGAATTGCCATCGGCAGAGAAGGACAAGTCTTCCGAACCTTCGGAGATAGGTACATTCCAGTGCCACATGGCTGCTACGATACCACCGGCATTGTGCCACTCCTGAACGGGGGTAATATCGCTATAGTCAATCCAGTTGGCCGGAGAAGCGTAGAGGTGGAGGTAGTCGAAGCAGTTGATGGCAGGGTACTTGCCCGTCCATTCATAGACCTGCGTAGCGTTGTCATAGTTCCAGTTCACATTGGCCATGGTAGCAGAATAAATCTTGCTGCCATAATTGGAAACCATTTCGGCATACAACGCCTGCGTAGCAGCATCTGCCGAAGCATTGCTCAGGCTGGACGTAATGCTCTGCGACAGCGTGGTGAATGAGATGGAAATGGCATCTACCGGCTTGCTGCCCGGACCGGTGATAAGACCGGCCGGGATAGACAATGTGTAAGTAGTAGCCCGTTCGAGGCTGGGCGGCGTAATGGTCAGCGTACTGCTGGAGCCATAGACCAACGCACTGCTTACCGATTCGCCATTCAGCGTTATCTGGTCTGCGTTGGACGAAGCAAAGAATATGTTCTTGTCAAAAGTCAGCGTAATGGTGCTGAGGGTCGTGCTTATCCCCGTTGCACCGTCGGAAGGGCTGGAGGACTGCAACACGGGGGTATCAACCTCGGTTACAGTATATTCATCGTCATCATCGCAAGCCACGAAGCCCAAGGCAAGAAGAGGCAGAGCGAAAAGATATTTCAGTTTATTCATATCACTTGAGTTTTTTGAGTTCCTATTTTTTTAAGTTGATGAGGTGACAAGTTAACGAGGCTACGAGAACGCAGACGACACAGAAGACGCAGACAAACGCTAATCAAACTCTTTTTCTCCTACGCCACTACTTCTTGTGGCCTTGTCAACTTGTCCTTATCAATTATTCGTATGTTATCTTCGTCAACGTATAGCCGTGTCCGGTCAGGATAAGACCTCCATCATTGATGAGTTCATCCACCATGGCATCGGTCAGGGTTACTGAGAACTCGGTAGCATCCGAGGTTAAATCATACTGATCGGAGGTGCCGGCCAAAGCCGTCCATCCGTTACCCTTGGCCACACGAATCTGCCAGTATGTAGATGAAGAATCGAGTGTAAAGTACATGGTCAGCTTCATGCCTGCTTGCAGTACACTCCAGTCATAGCCACCCCAAGAAAGATCTTGGAAGGCATTCCAATTGGAGATGGCATACGAACCGCTCCATACGGTAGTGGCAGTCTCGGTGATAACCGTCAGCGTAATCTTGCTGATGATGTAGTTGCAACCGGTCATTACCAAACCACCGCTGTTCACCAATTCATCAATCATCTCTTGCGTCAGCGTCAGTGAGTAGCTTGTAGCACCGGCTTCGAGTGAGATGTCACCGGTACCCGGCAATGCCGACCATGAACCATTGCCGAAGCGTATCTGCCAGTAGTCGTAGCTTGTGTCTTCGGTGAAGTAAACCGTCAGGATGGTTCCTGCCGTCACCGTTGACCAGTCGTAGCCACCCCAAGAGAGGTCGCCCATAGAGCCCCAGCTACCTACGTTGCCCACGCCCGTCCAAATGGTTGTGGTCACTTCGTTGGCCGGAGTCACATCAATAGTATAGGTAATCTCACCGTTGGAAGAAACCAGACGAATGGATGTATCGGCACCTGCCGTTTCGGGAATGCCGATGTGCAGCGTAGAACCTGTCAGTACGTATTGTACAGTAGTTCCGTTTACTTCTACCGATGTCAGTACGTCACCATTGGCTACGGGCACACTCAGCAGGTCGCCGGCCATGATTTCCGTAGTCTCGGTATCGGGCAGTTCGGTGATGTAGCAGAATACGGCTTCTTCTACCGTCAGCTCAGGAGCTTCTACCGTGGTACCGTTGGCCAGCGTCAGGACAACCACGCCTGTGCTCGAATCCATCGGAACCGTTACCGTCAGCGATGTTTCGGTACTTTCGTCCGGCGTAGCCTCCGAACCACCACCGAAGCTGACAGAAGTAACCAAGTCTAAGTCGGTACCCGTCAAAGTCACCGTTCCGCCGGCACTGGCAGAGCTGCTGGAATATCCCGTTACAACCGGCTTCACCAACGTATAAGAGACGGTTGCACTCATGCCGTTCTGCATATTCAGGGTAATGTCGCCATCGGTGGCCGTTGCCGGAATGGCAGCTACCTCCAATGTAGTACCTTCTACCGTAAATTCACCACCATCTACATCCGTGGGGAAGGTGACGCTTGTTACCAAGTCGAGGTCAGCACCCGTGATAGTCAAAGCCAATCCGGCTTTCACCATCTCCGAAGCAATGGCCAAGCCACTCGGAACAACAACCTGAAATTCTTCTTCCGTAGCCACCGTTACTTCAACGCCAGAACTCAGGAGGAACTTCACTTCACCCGTAGCGGCATCGGCGGGTTGGGTCAACGTAATCTGTGTGCCTTCATCGTTCACCGTGAAGCTGTCTTCACCCTCTTCGGCCAACGAAGCAGAAGGAACATCAATGCCTTCGAACTCTATATAGTTTACCAAATAGAGGTAAGTACCGGTAATTGTCAGCGTCTCTCCGGCCTTGAAGCGTGCGGCAGAGAAGCTCTCTATCGTCGGTGTGCCAACCACCAATTCGTCTTCCGAGTAAATCAGGTTGGCCGATGCGTCGGTTGCCTCCGAATCGCCATCGCTCAGAATCACGTCACCCGTGCAAGCCTCATCGGGCACAGTAACGGTAATCTTATAACGGTCTTGGCTGAGGAAGTCTTCCGCTTTCACTATCACGTTATCTGCAAAGATTACCTCTTGAATCAAGTTCAGGTAGTCGCCCTCGATGGTCAGCACATCACCCGGCATCACCGAAGCCGGCGAGAAGGAAGTAAATTCGATTGATTCTTCATACGTCAGTTCGCTTTCGGTCGTCAACGTCTTGCCATCGGAAGTGACCAAGGTCACGTATCCTACTTCCGGTCCGTCCTTCGGCACCTGCACGCGAATCTCGCTGGGTATGCCCGACTTCACCACTTCGATGTCCGTAATGGCACTGACACCCGGAATCTGCACTTCCACCACCTGGTCCAGATTGGAACCCATGAAGCGCAAGGTACCTCCACGCACTACGGGCGAGGGGCCAAATACATTCAAACTGACACCACCGGAATATTGATTCGTGCTCAGGTCATCTTCGCCACAAGCAGAGATACCCAGCAGAACCATGCAGGTCAGCATTCCTATCAATAGTTTATTTATTTTCATGATATGTATGTTTTTTAGTTATTAAGTTTTTAAGTTGACAAGTTTACAAGGCATTACCGTACACTTCACTCGTTACCTGTTCCCTTGTCAACTTTCTCAAATCAGTTGGGTATCGCACGCACATTATCAATCTTGATAAGCGGAGTACATTCCGTACCATTGATGCCACCACCTACCACGAAGATGACAAGGCTGGCAAAATCATTTTCGGTCAACGTGCCCGAAGCTGTGCTACCGGAATATCCGTAGATGAACGAGGAAGAGATAGGCAGAGATACCGTTACCCATTCATCGTCCGTATCGTAAGAACCGCTATCCGTCCAAGGACGATAGAGCGCACGAGGCAGTACGTCGTCTTGCAGATAGGTGTTGTTCGGTCCGGCTACCGTATTGCCATATACATCCAAACCGGAATTTCCGTAAGATACCTTGTCCGTACCGGCAAAGATAATCTGCATGGCACCTGCACTCCACGGAGAAGAAGAGGGGATGTACATCTCGAACTTCAGCGTCATGTTCCGGTAATCGGAGAAGTCAACGAGGTCGAACAAGCGTTCGCCTTCGCCTTCGGGATAGTCAACCGGTGTATTCCAGCTTCCCGGCCAGTATTCGAAGGAGAATGAAGAGTCGTTCCAACCACCGGTTTCGTCCAACGTCGTCGTTCCGTCGCCCAGCTGAACATAGTTGCCCGTGATGGCCGTCTCATCGGTAGTAATGGTACGGTCGTGCCAGCCGTGATTGCTCAACCCTGTCACCCCGTCAAACTCGAACATCATGCCGCGTGTATCAAGGTAGTGGAATGAGGTCGTAGTGGTTCCGTAAACGGAAGTCACGGTCAAAGCCCCTTCTTCTGTACACTCAGGCACCGTGAAGGTCACCGAACTATAGCTGCTATCCACTTCGTAATCCGTCACCACCGAACCATCGGGGAAGGTAATCGTCAAAGGAACGTTGGCATCATCAATGATGTAGCTGCCATACAGCGTGGCCTGCGTTCCGGGCTGAGCATACTCGCAAGACATGGACGAGATGACAGGAGACGGAATAATGACCTCGAAGTCGTATGTCACCGTATCGTTGCTGCTGGTTATCATATAAATCTTGTCCGACACTGCCTCGGGAACCGTACGCGGCACCTGTACAATCAGCGTGTTGTCCGTGATGTAGCTCGTATTCAATATAGCCTCCTGATCGTTGAAATACATTTGGTACACACTACGCAAATTTTCGCCGACCAGACAAAGGATAGCCTGCGGAGAAGCACTGGTCACGAATTGTCCGTTTGTATATTGTGTGCTTTCGGAATCGGTAGAAGTCTCAATCTCCGTACTCAAGCAACGGACATAGTCCACCGAGGGAAGTCCGCCCGCCACTTCGTATGCGTCCGGATAATCCTCGCAAGCCGTAAAAGTCAAACCCGTCATCATTGCCAATGTCGCAATGAGCGTTTTATTATATCTGAATATCTTTACCATAGCTTTCTTTGAATTTCAAAATTAATAACTGTAAGTTTCCCTCACGTCCACATGCACTCCATCTACATTCGAACCCAGATTCGGGTTATATACCACGTCTTCCGTCGGGAAAGGCAGATAGAAATAACGCTTGCCCGTATCGGGATCAGTCTTCATCAGAGCCTCCGGATTGACAGCCGTCGCATTGGTGTCATAAATCATCGAAGAAGTGTCAACCACCCAGTTGCCTGTCTCGTAATAAGTCTTATACAGATTGTCCAAACCGCCATAATAGCTACGTCTCTGACCGATTAACTCGTTCACGCAGAAGTCGGGATTGTAATAAGACACACGCACATAGTCGTACCAGCGGTCTCCCTCCATGGCAAACTCCAGGCGACGTTCCTTCCATATATCATCCCAAGTGATGGAGGTCGGTCTTTCGTAGTTGCTGCGGGCACGATGGCGCACCTGATAGAAAGCGTCGATGGCATTGGCATTGGTTGTAGAGCCTGCCGTTCCCATCATGGCTTCCGCATAAATCAGATATACATCCGAGAGGCGAAGGATGTGCGTGGCAAGGCTGTTGTACTGAGCCGATGCCGAGTGGCCGATACCGTCAATGTGGTCTTGTGCATTGCCATAGAGGTGCTTCACGCAATTGGCACCCGTACTGGAACGCAAAGCACCTGTGGCCGCCGTGTTGTATTCCGTATCATAGATGAAAGCCAAATAGTCAAAGCCTCCCTTATCGGCCCAGAAGTAGCTGTATGTGCTACCCGGCAACATCATTGTACCCTTCAGCCGCGTATCCGGGAAGTTCAGCCACGTGTCAGGGGTCTGCGTCAGCAGATTAATGCCAAACTGGTCTTGCAGGTCAACGGTAGGAGTAGTCCAGTCGCCCCAGCAATCACCAAATTCATCGAATCCGGACATACCCAACCAGCTCTGGAGCTGATTCTGCGATGTCCATACGGTACTTTCGGCCGTCCAGCGCCATGCTATCATGCTCTCTTCGCACATATTGTTGGCCAAGCGGAAAATATCTTCATAATTGGACATCAACGAACGTCCTGAATTGTCTATCACGTCTTTGGCATATTCGGCAGCCTTCGCCAAGTCGTCGGCATCCAACGAACCCGATACTCCGGCTTTGGTCAAGTACACCTTAGCCAGCAGACCTTCGGCGCAATAATAGTCAATACGTCCGTCACCCGAAGAAGCGGGAAGCAGCTCCAACGCCTTTTCCAGCGTCATGATGATGTATTCATACACATCGGCCCGCTTCACCTTTACGGCTTCGTTGTAAGTGCCGTTGGACAGTTCTTCCTCCACGTCGTGGATGATAGGCACCTCACCAAACGAACGAACCAAGTAGAAATAAGCCATCGCTTTCCATGTCAGACATTCGCCCATACACTGCCTTACGACCGATTCCGTAGCAGGAGATTCCTTCAGGTTGTTATACACCGTACTCGAATGGGCGATGACCGACCAAAGTGAGTAGGACATCAACGTCAGATACTGGTCGCTACCGTTGACCGAGAAGTTGGCGTAAGCGTTGCTCGACTGATAGATATTTCCCGAAAGGATATCGCCAACCATAAAGAAACCCGTCTGAAAGTCATTCCACGGCGAATTGTATAAGTAGTTCACACCGGCCAAGCATTGGGCGTCGGTCTGATAATAGTTGTCCACATTGTAGCTGTCTTCTGTCGGGCGGTCGAGGAAGTCATCGCAGGATGTCGTCACCAAGCAGAGAGAGGCGGCAAGGGTCATCAGATATTTATTATAGAATTTCATAATTTGAATTTTTAAGTTTATGAGTTTTTAAGTTCATAAGTTTTATAGCCGTCGACTTTCCATCAGAAAGAAACATTCAGTCCGAACGAATAGGTGGTCGGCGAAGGATAACGTCCGTTGTCCAGTCCGTACACATTGTCGCCTGCCGTGCTGGCACCGATTTCGGGATCGTAACCCGAATAGCCGGTTATGGTCAGCAAGTTCTGAATATTGGCATAGACGCGCAGCGATTGAAGTCCCCATTTGCTAATCGTCTTCTTGGGGAACGTATAGCCCAGAGAGATATTCTTCAGACGGATGTACGAACCATCTTCAATGTAGCGGGTACTGATACGGTCGTTGTCGTTCGGGTCGTTCACCGTAGCACGCGGAATTGTAGCGTCCGGATTGGCCAGCTTCACGTTGGTGATATCGTCATACCAATGGTATATCAGCGTACCGTCGCCTCTATCCATGCCGCCATCGTAGCTCTTGGACGAGTCGATAGCCTCCAATCGCGCTCTTCCGTTGACTTCCGAAAGTTGGTTGGTCCACGTAGAGTTCATGTGCGTCAGTGCTATCTTCATGTAGTTCATTACCTTGTTTCCGTAGGAACCGTTGATGAAGACAGAGAGGTCGAAATTCTTGTAGCGGAATGTATTGTTCCATCCGAAGGTGAACTTCGGCATCGGCGAACCGATATTGGTCTGGTCATTCTCGTCGATGACACCGTCCCCGTTCAAGTCCTTGAACTTCAAGTCGCCGACAAACACCGTGCTGTTCTTCGAGAACACTCCGTTCGAAGGATAAGCCGAAGGCTTGGGCGAGGTTTCAATATCTTCCAGACTGGTGTAAATGCCATCTACCACGTAGCCATAGAAGTTGAACAAGCTTTCTCCCACATTCGTCACGCTGACCAGATTCGTATTTCCATACAAAGCATAGCCCATGATTTGCGAAGACGACGTTCCCGAGAGACCTACCAACTTATTGCGGTTGACGGAGAACTGAATGTCCGAATCCCATTGGAAATCTCCTATCAGCGGATGCGTATTCAACGAGATTTCGATACCTCGGTTGCGGATGTGACCATAGTTTCCGTAAGGAGCCTGAAGAGCCGACGAGGCATTACCGCTCGTACCCATGTAGGAAGGCAACTGAAGCTGCATCAACATATCCTTCGACTCTTTGTTGTACCAATCCAGCGTCAGGCTGATACGGTCATTGAAGAAGCCCAAATCCAATCCGATGTTAATCTGCTCCTGGCTTTCCCACTTCACATCGCTGTTGGGGAAGTTCTGCGGACGGTAGCTCATGCCAAGTGCCGTGTTGATGGCAGTGACTGAGGTTCCCCATTTATATCCACCGATGCTGGAGTTACCGGTTTGTCCCCATCCCAAACGCAACTTACCGTTGGAGATTACCTTGGTGAACGGCTCGAAGAACTTTTCGTTGGCAAAGCGCCATGAAGCTGCAATGGAGTGGAAACCTGCCCAACGCTTGTTCGGGCCAAAGTTGGAACTACCGTCGTAGCGGTACGTATAGGTGGCATTGTACAGGTTGTTATAGCTATACGTCCAGCGGGTGAAGAACGAAGCCATGGCTGAACTTCCGAAGCCGTAGCCGATAGAAGGTGTACCGTCGCCCAAAGCCGGATTGTGGACATCATCGCTGGGCAAGTCTGAATTCGCAACCTTGGAATAGTTATAGCTGCTTTCCCAGCATTCTTGTCCCACCATGGCCGTCACCGAGTGCTTGTCGAAAGTCTTGGAATAAGTGATGTAGTTCTTCAACTGCCAGAACTTACTTGAGTTGTTCTGTATGGTGCTGGTATTGGTGTCGCGCGTCCAGGTACCAAGATCTACGGTCGGTTCCCATTGTTCGCCCTTGCTGGAGCTGATGTCATAGCCCAGCTCGGTGTGCCACACCAAATCCTTTATCGGTGTCACCTCGAAGAAAATGTTACCCGACAGCTTTTGGCGGTTCAGCAGAATCTCGTCCATCAAAGCCATGGCGATGGGGTTGGGGTTGGTGTAACCCTCTTGCGAGATGGAAGAGTAGCTGCCATCCACATTATATATAGGTATGCTGGGGATGGTGGTCAGCGAGTAGTTAATCAAACCTTCATTCGAGTCGGCCAGCTTCAGATCATCGTTGGTGTTGGTATAGGTGGCGCTAAGCCCCATCTTCAACCATTTCTTCAGTTGTGCGTCCAAGTTGACGCGGAAGGACAGACGCTCGAAGTTGGAGGCCAAAATCGTACCTTCCTGATTCATGTACGAGGCCGAAACATAATACTGTATCTTCTCCGAACCACCTTCGGCACTGATTTGGTGGGAATGCTGATAAGCCGTCTGGAAGATGGCATCCTGCCAATTGGTACCCTTGCCCAACAGAGAGGGGTCGGCCAGATAGGCACTGGCTGTAGCCTCACCTATCTCGACAAAGTCGTTATAAAACTCAGCGTAATCGCGCAAGTTCATCAGGTCCAGACGCTTGGTCTGACGATTGATGGCGAACATTCCGTTGTAGGAGAATCTGGCCTCACCGCTCTTACCACGCTTGGTGGTGATGAGCACAACGCCGTTGGCACCCTGCGCACCGTAGATGGCCGTGGCCGAAGCATCTTTCAAGATTTCCATGCTCACGATGTCGGCGGGGTCGATGGTTGACAAGGGAGAGATGGTAGATACGGAACCGTTGCCCAACGCATCAAAACCGTAGTCGGAACCACTGGAGCCTTGGCTCTGCACAATCACACCGTCGATGACGTACAGCGGCTCGGCATTGGCATTGATGGTAGCCTGACCACGCACGCGGATAGAGGAGGACGAACCCGGAGCACCACTGGTTGACACGGCTGTCACACCGGCGGCACGTCCTTGCAACGACTGGTCGAGGTTGGTGATGATGGAGCCTTTCAACTGGTCCTCGCCCATGGAGACCGAAGCACCGGAGAGGTCGCTCTTCTTCATCGTACCGTAACCTACAACGACTACCTCGTCCAGCATCTCGCTGTCTTCCTTCAGTGTGATTTCAAGCATGGTCTGATTGGTTATCTTGATTTCCTGCGATACGTAACCGATGAACGAAATGACAATGGTTGCGCCAGGTTGTACGTTCAGTGAGAATTTACCGTCAATATCGGTAATGATACCATTGGTTGTACCTTTCTCCAACACATTGGCACCGATGATGGGGCCTAGCGCATCAGATACAACACCCGTAATTTTTTTCGTTTGCTGCACAGTTGCAACTGCATCGACCGACGATGCTGCGAAAGCAGAGGGAACGTAGCCGAAGCTGACGGCCGAACAAATTCCCACAAGCAAAGCTGTTTTTCGGATTTCTAAATTCATATTTGCATTTTTCTTAGTTAATTGTTGTGTCCCTCGGTTTTTCATCAATTTCTTGGGACATTTACTGTAAAAGGTTAACCACTGTTTTCGAGGCGGAAACCTTTAAGAGCGGACAGGTACTTATTCAACTGTTTCTCATAGGCGTGTATTTCTTTTTTTAGGTTATTATTTAGAGTCTATTCGTTACGGTTTATTAGACAACACAAAAGTAAGCTTTTGATTTGTCTGAAACAGACACCATTTTATCATATTCTGATACTGAATTGATTTATATCAATAATGTATCATTACATGATAAAATACGCATATAATCACCCCATCATCCTACCATATTACCATCTTATAA
>JAUNJD010000028.1 GCA_030523205.1 Bacteroides sp. | reverse complement strand
CTAACTCCTTCAAAAGAAATATGTCCGAACGTAAAATCATACACATCGACATGGACGCTTTCTATGCTTCGGTGGAACAGCGCGACCATCCGGAACTGCGGGGCAAGCCCGTGGCCGTAGGTCATGCCGAAGAGCGTGGGGTAGTGGCTGCCGCCAGCTACGAGGCGCGTCGCTACGGTGTGCGTTCGGCCATGTCGTCGCAGAAGGCCAAGCGTATGTGTCCGTCGCTCATCTTTGTGCCCGGTCGCATGGATGTCTATAAGTCCGTCTCCCGTCAGATACACGAAATCTTCCACCTCTACACCGACATCATCGAACCCATCTCGCTGGATGAAGCCTTTCTCGACGTCACGGACAACAAGCCCGGCATTCCCCTTGCCGTGGATATTGCCAAGGAGATAAAGCGGCAGATACGCGAGGAGCTGCATCTTGTGGCCTCCGCCGGTGTGTCCTACAACAAGTTCTTGGCCAAGATAGCCTCCGACTATCGCAAGCCTGACGGTCTCTGTACCATCCATCCCGACCAAGCCTTGGAGTTCATAGCCCGCTTGCCCATCGAGAGCTTTTGGGGGGTAGGGCCTGTGACCGCCAAGAAGATGCACTTGCTGGGCATTCACAACGGTCGTCAGCTACGGGAACGTTCGTTGCAGACGCTGACGCGCGAGTTTGGCAAGGTAGGTGCCCTCTATTACGACTTTTCCCGCGGCATCGACCAGCGTCCCGTCGAGGCGGTGCGCATCCGCAAGTCGGTGGGCTGTGAACGTACGCTGGAGAAAGACATTTCCCTCCGTTCGTCCGTCATCATCGAACTGTATCACGTGGCGGTGGAACTGATAGAACGCCTGAAGCGTCATCCCTTCCGTGGCAATACGCTGACGCTGAAAATCAAGTTCCACGACTTCAATCAGATTACCCGCAGCATCACCCAGCCGCAGGAATTGCTGACGCTGGACGTCATTCTGCCGCTGGCCAAGCAGCTACTTCGCGAAGTAGATTATGAGCATCACCCCATCCGGCTCATCGGCCTTTCGGTGTCCAATCCGCGCGAGGAAGAGGACAGCCGGCATGGCGAGTGGGAACAGTTGAGCTTTGAGTTCAGCGACTGGAAGTGACGGATGTCCCTCCCTCCATACCTATTACAAACGTTGCTATTCTCCTATAAGGTTGTCTAATCTCCTTTTTATTTCATCTAAAATTTTGTTCTACACGTTACTTTTGATATGGACAATCGTACACGCATAAGGACTTTTGTTCATTTAAAACATTATTTTATAGAAGTTTACGAATTTCTATATAATCTGCATATTTTTCCTTATGGCAAATCGAATTATATCGTATGTTTGTGGTCGAAAAAATCGTTTTGACAGATGATTGGATGGCATTACTTGAACACTGGTAGGCTTGAATCATCTAGTTGGAGCGAACTGAAATTAAATAACTTTTTTGTTTAACTTAATATTGAAAGTATGAAAAACAGCAAGAATTTAAGTCTGTTTGACCGCTTGGATTTCTTCCGTCGGTCTTTCTTAATTGCTCTTTTCTCTGTTTTGGCGGTGACCCTATCCGCTCAGAACAAAACAGTAAGTGGTACGGTCATCGACGGTACCGGTGAACCCGTGATTGGTGCCAGCATCTTGGTGAAAGGCACAACCAATGGTGTGATAACCGACCTTGACGGTCATTTTACTCTCTCCAACGTTCCCGCTAACGGGGTTATTCAGGTTAGTTTCGTAGGTTACCAGACGCAGGAAGTTCCCGTAGCCGGCAAGTCAAATCTTCAAGTGACGCTGCAAGAAGACAGTGAAATGCTGGACGAAGTAGTGGTAGTAGGTTACGGCGTTCAGAAGAAGAGCGACGTGACGGGTGCCATGGCTCGCGTAGGCGAGAAGGAACTGAAGGCTATGCCGGTAAAGAACGCCCTCGAAGGTATGCAGGGTAAGACGGCCGGTGTGGACATCACCTCCAGCCAACGTCCGGGTGAAGTAGGTGGCATCAGCGTGCGTGGTGTACGTTCTATCAATGCCGACCAAGGCCCGCTGTACGTAGTAGACGGTATGGTTATCCAGAACGGTGGTATCGAGAATATCAACCCCTCGGATATCGAGTCCATCGACATCTTGAAGGATGCTTCCGCCACCGCTATCTACGGTTCTCGCGGTGCCAACGGTGTTATCTTGGTGACTACTAAGAAAGGTAAGGAAGGTAAGGTTACACTGAACTACTCCGGTACAGTGACTATCGAAACGCTGCACGATGTGGCTGAATGGATGTCGGCTGCCGAATGGTTGGAATATGCTCGTTTGGCTAAGTATAATGCCGGAGGCTATTCATCGGCTACTCCCGACTACGATGCTGATAAATCGGTATTCGGTAGTGTGTCCGCTTCTTGGGCCAACATTGACCAAGCTTGGAGCAACGGCACTTACGATGCCAGCAAGGTAGGTTCTTATGACTGGGCTTCGCACGGCAAGCAAACCGGTATTACGCACGAGCATACACTGAGCGCATCGGGTGGTTCTGAGAAGTTCCAGGGATACGGTTCTTTCGGTTACTTGAATCAGAAAGGTACACAGCCCGGACAGAACTACGAACGCTATACGTTGAAGGCTTCGTTTGATGCCAATCCGATTGACTTCTTCCGCATGGGTGTGTCTGTCAACGGTTCTTACTCTGATCAGGACTATGGTTACAGCTTTACGAAGTCTGTTACCGGTGCCGGTGACTTCTACAGCGCCTTGAAGAGTATGTTGCCTTGGACAGTTCCCTTTGACGAGAATGGCGACTACATCCGCAACCCGAACGGTGATGTAAACATCATCAACCCCATCCTTGAGTTGCAGTACAACACCAACTTACGCCGCACGTTCCGTGCCAATGCCAGTGCGTATGCGCAGGTGGATTTCGGTAAAATATGGAAACCGCTGGAAGGCTTGTCCTACAGAATACAGTTTGGTCCTGAATTCCAGTATTATACGTTGGGTATTGCCAATGCCGCAGACGGTATCAACGGTGACGGTAACAACGTGGCTCAATACAACAACTCACAGAAACGTTCTTGGACGTTGGATAACTTGATTTACTACAACCGCAACTTTGGCGAAGACCACAGCTTAGGTTTGACTTTGATGCAGTCTGCTTCGGCTTACCACTATGAATATGGCAACATGAAGGCCAATGTGGCTAGTGCCGATGAATTGTGGTATAACTTGAGCTCGAATGGTTCAATCAGTTCATTTGGTACAGGATTGACCGAAACTCAGATGGCTTCTTACATGATTCGTGCAAACTATGGTTACAAAGACCGCTACTTGTTGACGGCTTCTATCCGTTGGGATGGTGCCTCCCAGTTGGCCGAAGGTCACAAGTGGGCCAGCTTCCCCTCCGCAGCCTTGGCATGGCGTATCGACCAAGAAGACTTTATGAAAGATATTAGCTGGTTGAGCCAGTTGAAACTCCGTTTAGGTTTCGGTGTTACCGGTAACTCCGCTATCTCCGCCTACGCTACGAAGGGTGCTATCACCAGCTTGTACTATAACTTCGGTGGAACTACCGAATCTACGCTGGGTTATGTACCTTCCGACCCCTCTGCCAAGAGTCCTGAAAAGATGGCCAACTCTGAACTTGGTTGGGAAAAGACCACTCAGTATAACTTGGGTGTTGACTACGGATTCTTCAACAATCGCTTGAGCGGTAGCGTTGACTTCTACAAGACTAAGACCAACGACTTGTTGCTTGCCATGAGTATTCCTTCACTCACAGGTTACACTTCTACGTATGCCAATGTAGGTAGCACTTCCGGTTGGGGTATCGACTTGCAAATCAATGCCATTCCGGTGCAGACCAAGGATTTCTCTTGGAACACCACACTTACTTGGTCTTTGGACCGCAACAAGATTGACGAACTGGCCAATGGAAATACGGAAGACGTAAACAACCGTTGGTTCGTAGGCGAAGAAATCGGCGTTTACTATGACTATGTATATGATGGCATTTGGAAGACATCCGAAGAGGAAGAAGCCGCTAAGTATGGTCGCAAGCCCGGTCAGATTAAGGTGAAAGACCTGAACGATGATGGTGAAATCAATGCCAATGACGACCGTCAGATTGTAGGCCATGTTCGTCCGCGCTGGACGGGTGGTTGGAGCAATACCTTCTCCTACAAGAACTTTGAGCTTTCGTTCTTCATCCTTTCCCGTTGGGGCTTCACCGTACCGCAAGGTTCACGTACGCTGGATGGTCGCTACATGCAGCTGAAGACAGACTATTGGGTAGCCGGAACTAACGAAAATGCGAAGTATTATTCTCCCGGTTCGAACGGTGAGGCTGCTGATACATACAGCTCTTCCATGAACTATCAAGAGGGTTCGTTCATCAAGGTCCGCAACATCTCCTTGGGCTACAATTTCACTCCGAAGCAGTTGAGAAGCACCGGACTGAGCACATTGAAGGTGTATGTACAGGCTATGAACCCATTCTCCATCTACAAGGCCTGCGACTGGTTGGATACCGACTTGTTGAGCTATGACAACAATACCACTACCTTTGGTTCTACCACGACGCTCAAGAGCTTCGTCATCGGTCTGAACATTGGATTCTAATAACTTAATCGAAAAGGAAAAACATTATGAAACTAAATAGAATATTATTTGCAAGCCTGTTGGCTACCGCTGTGGGTGGCGCAACGACATCGTGCAGTAGTTCTTTTTTGGACGAGGAACTGACTACTCAGTATAGCACCGACTACTTCAAGACCCAGGATGGTCTGGATGACTTGGTGACGGGTGCTTATCAGAAGTTGAAATTCAAATTCAACTACATTTGGGCTATCCAGTGCTACAATATGGGTGTGGACGAGTTTACGGATGCCAACAATACCGGACCGGCATGGAATCACTATAGCTCGGACTTGAATTCTGCGGAGACAGGTGCCAACCAGCCTTTGTGGGACAACTACTATGGCCTGATTGAACCGGCTAACATTATCATTGCCAACATACCAACTTACTACGACCAATCGGAATCGACCTATAATACCCGTTTGGGCGAAGGTTACTTCCTGAGAGCTTACGGTTATTTTGAATTGGTAAAGCAGTTCGGTGGTGTACCACTCAAACTCAATCCTTCTACCGGTGTAGAAACCTACTTCACCCGTGCCACTGAGGAAGAAGTGTATGCCCAAGTCATTTCCGACTTTGAGACGGCATATAGCTTGTTGCCTACTTCTGCTGAATCATTTGGCCGCATCACCAAGTATGCCGCCGCTCACTTCTTGGCCAAGGCTCACTTGTTCCGTGCTTCGGAGTTGTATAGCAGCTGGAACTCCAGCTACGTTAGCTCTGACTTGGATGCCGTAATCAAGTACGGTCAGGAAGTGGTAGCTGCTCACCCCTTGTGCGACGACTTCGTAGAACTGTGGGATTATACCGCTGCCAACAGCGCCAATGAAAAGGTGAGTGAGGTGGTGCTTTCCGCTCAGTTCTCTGACGACCAAACCACTTGGGGACGTTATGGCAATCAGATGCACCTGTACTATCCTTCCGTATATCAGGATATGGCCGGCACCAAGCGTGATATTTCCGGTGACCGTGAGTTCTCTTACGTAAGTGCTACGGAATATACCATGGAAGTGTTCGACCGCGTGAACGACTCTCGTTTTTGGAAATCGTTCATCACGACTTACGGTTGCAATAATACGTCGGGTGCTCCTACATGGACAGATGAAGACATCGCAAGCGGTAATGCTCCTGCTGGTGCCGTGTCTGGTGGAAAGCGCTTCGAGGGTGGTGACCTTGGCATCAAGTACATTGTCAACGATCCGGGCGATACTCGTTATGAAGCATACGGTACGGCTCAAGCTTCTGTATTGAAGAATGGCGAAATCAGCGCACCCCACACCTTTGTACGCTATTTCAAAGGTGAATCGCAAGATTGGAACCTGTCTAACCATACTGGTAACTATTACAGCACTATTCCTCACAAGCGTTCAGTGGCTCTGTCCAAGTTCCGTGACGGCTATCGCATTGCTATCGCTTCTCAGTTTGGTACGCGCGATGCCATCATTGCCCGTTCGGCCGATGACGTGCTGATGATTGCCGAGGCTTATATCCGCAAGGGTGAGTCTTACTACAGCAATGCCATCGAATGGATTAACATGCTTCGTGAGCGTGCCGGTTATGCCGAAGGTGAAGACCGCAGCAAGCACGTAGATGGTGGTCAGGCTTACAAGAATAACTCTTACTGCTCCGGCAAGGGTGGTGGTTTTTCTTCGGACGGTGCCATCTACTATGAGACCAATACGTACTACGAATCCAACAATATGGAAGGTCAGGAGACCACAGCTTCTACCAAGAGTGCTATGGTGCTGAACAGCGTATCCGACGTTTACAATTCAGAAGCCGACCAGCTGATTTACGATGCACTGGGTTGCACGTCCAATGCCGACAAGATGATGTGCTTCCTGCTGAACGAACGTACTCGTGAGCTTATCGGTGAGTCTCAGCGTTGGGAAGACTTGGCTCGTACCAAGACGCTCGATGCTCGTTGGCATGCATTCAATGACGGTGTGGCAAGAGGTATCGGTGAATTCGACCCCGATACTCATTACTATCGTCCTATCCCGCAGTCGTTCCTCGATGCCATCACGAACGAAAGTGGTTCTACGCTTAGCTCTGAAGAAAAGCAAGCCATGCAGAATCCGGGATATTAATCTGTATGCATTAACTGGTTAGGTTTTTATTTTAACACCGTAGGTTTTCAATAGGCTTTAATAGGTGTTTGTCTGAGGCTGTTTTTCCTTCTTTTATGAAGGAGAAACAGCCTTTGATGTTGTTGTGACCGAAAAAACGATATAAAGTTGTGCTGTTCTGTTTAATATTCAGTGAAAAGCGTTACCTTTACCCACCAAAATGAATAAAAATACTATGAGAATACTATTCCTCTTTGTGTTGCTATGTGCTGCTTACCTATTACCGACATCGGCAACTGTAGATGTACGCTCTACCCATTTTAATACGTCGGACGGGCTGGCTAACAATACGGTCCGCAACATTTTCCAAGACAGTAAGGGATTCATTTGGTTTGCCACGCTGAACGGTTTGAGCCGTTTCGATGGCAACTCTTTTACGAACTATTATCCTCGTGAAGGCGTACCTGCCTTGATAGATTATCGGGTGCGTAAGATGCAGGAAGATTGCTATGGACTGATTTGGATTGATGTGTTTTCGGAAAGACAATGTTGCTTTGACCTGAAACGTGGTCGATTCGTTGACTTCACAGGTTGCGGCGAATACGACCAACCTTATTTCGGTACTACCCAGACTTCTACCGGTGACATCTGGATGGTACACAATAAGAATGGTTGTCGGCGTATTCGTTATGATGAGGATGGGACATTCTCATCTGTCGCTTTTCGGAAAGAAGATGGCAATCTGACGTTTCAGGATGTAAGTCGTGTGTTTGAAGACGAGCGTGGCCGAATATGGATTATAGCTTCAGAAGGCGTAGAGCAGGTGATGGGTGATTCGGTAAAAATGACATTGCACATTTCCGGAGCAAGTCCGGTCAATATAGGCAATACCTTGTTTTTTATAGATTCCGATGGAAGGATATGGATGGAGGCGGGAGGCAATGACTTTAAGGTAGTCGCCAGTCTGCCTGCTAACAGTTCGAACGCCGACATCCGAACGATGTTGTTGAAGGATGAGCTTTATATTTTCACTTCTAGTGGTGGATATGTTTTCCATTGGCGTACGAATAGTTTGCAGAAGGTAGAAGGTCTGCTTGATATTCGCAACGCTTCGGTGGCGCAAGACAGTAGAGGCAACTATTGGATTTACAATAATACAGGAGTGGTACATTATGTGAATGCTCAGACGGGTGTGGTCAAGGAGCTTTGCCTTATACCGAAAGAAAAAATGCAATACATCGACTTCGAACGTTATCGGTTTGTGCATGATTCGCGTGATGTTATCTGGATATCCACTTATGGGAACGGTCTTTTTGCCTATAATGCGCAAACGGATGAATTGCAGCACTTCACAGCTGAAATGAATAGTTTCAGCTGTATATCTTCCAATTATCTGTTGGATGTAATGGAAGATCGTTCGGGCGGAATTTGGGTCAGTTCGGAGTTTTCGGGTGTATCAAGGCTGACGGTGTTGAACGAAGGTGCTTCCTACGTTTATCCTGAAGGATATTTGGAGGTGGACGATCGATCTAATATGGTGCGTATGATTGCCCGGTTGAATGACGGACATACTTACGTAGGAACCCGACGAGGAGGAGTACACGTCTATGACAAGGAAATGCGTTTGCTGGAGAAGCAAGCCTACAGGTCCAATATTTATTCCATGATTAGAGACAAAAAAGGTAGCCTTTGGCTGGGAAGTCGTGCGGAAGGAGTCTGTGTCGGTGATGTATGGTATCGGAATCAGCCGGACGATTCGACTTCACTTTCGGGCAATCAGGTATTCAGTATGTGTGAAGACCGGAAAGGTCGTATATGGGTAGGCACACTCAATGGAGGACTGAACTTGGCTGTCAAAGGAAGGGATGGAAAATATAGTTTCCGGCATTTTCTGAACAAGAATTATTATCAGCAGCAGATACGCACTATCAGCGAAGACCGAAACGGATATATCTGGGTGGGTACCAGCGAAGGGGTTTGTGTGTTCCAGCCGGATTCTTTACTGAATAATCCCAATGCTTACTTGACTTTTAATAGGCAGAATGGCAGGCTGCTCAGCAATGAGGTGAAGAGTTTTTGCCTCGACAGTAAAGGGCGTATGTGGATTGCCACTTCCGGTGCCGGACTTACAGTGTGTCAGCCAGGGGGAGATTATGCAAACTTGACATTTGAGTGTTACGACATCAGTGACGGGTTGGTAAACAACATGGTGCAATCCATTGTAGAAGACCGGCAAGGGCGGATTTGGGTCTCTACGGAATATGGAATTTCATGTTTGGATGTAGATAGGATGATATTCGAAAATTACTTCTTTTCTTCCCATACATTGGGCAATACGTATAGTGAGAATAGCGGTTGTATGGCCGAAGATGGGCGGATTATGTTTGGTTCCGGCTATGGTTTGCTGGTGATAGAGCCGGATCAGACAGGCTATAAAAGAATGGCACGAGTGCCGGTGGTGACGCTGACAGGACTGAAGATTAACGGTATGCTAGTGCAATCCGATGAAGCTGATTCTCCGCTGCAAAGTGACATCGCCTATACCGATAGGATTGAGCTGGAGCATCATCAAAATTCATTCGAAGTAGCTTTTTCCATCTTCGATTATTCTCAGGACGGCACGGTGAAGTATATGTATCGGCTGGACAACTATGATGACTGGAGTACGCCTTCGGCTTTGAATTTTGCGATATACAAGAATTTGGATCCGGGCAAATATCAGCTTCGCATCAAGGCTTGCAATGGAGTAGGCGTGTGGGGAGAGCATGAGACGGTGCTCGACATCACGATTCATCCTCCCTTCTGGCGCAGTGGTTGGGCTTACTTTATATACACAGTTTTGGTGCTTCTGGTAATCTACGTTCTGCTCAGAATGTTGCAGCAGCTCAACGCCTTGCGCAATCGTATTGTGGTGGAGAAACAGCTGACGGAATATAAGCTGAGATTCTTCACCAACATTTCTCATGAATTTCGCACGCCGTTGACTTTGATTCAAGGCTCTCTCGAAAGAATGAGCGAGAGCACCAATCCTAAGGATATGGCTTACTTCTTGAAGACGGCCAATAAAAGCACGAAACGTATGCTGCGGCTCGTCAATCAACTGTTGGAGTTTCGCAAGATGCAGAACAACAAACTGGCGCTTTCGCTGGAGGAAACTGATGTGATAGGATTCTTGTATGAGATATTCCTGAGCTTCAAAGATACAGCCGATGCCAAGAAAATGGCTTTCAGTTTTGTCTCATCTCAAGAATCCTACCGTATGTTCATTGATAAGGAGAAGTTGGACAAAGTAAGCTATAATTTATTGTCGAACGCCTTTAAATATACACCATCTGGCGGAAAAATTATTTTCTCGGCGACGGTAAATGTTGCTGCAAATAAACTGATTATTTCAGTAGCCGACAATGGAGTGGGCATTCCGAAAGAGAAACGAGGTGAGTTGTTCAATCGTTTTATGCAGAGTAGTTTCTCAGGCAATAGCATCGGTGTAGGTTTGCATCTGACACAAGAGTTAGTGCAGGTTCACAAAGGAAACATTGCTTATTCAGAAAATGAAGGAGGTGGTTCTGTCTTTACTGTGTCGCTTCCTACAGATGCGTCGGTATATGAAGAAAAAGATTTCTTGTTGCCCAGTCAGCTATTGGTAGAAGAATCGCAGCAACATCGGAAAGATGCCATATCGGAAACGCTCGTAGAGGATGACGATAATGCAGTGCAGTTGCCGGCGGCTTTATCCGAACCGTTGAATAAACGGAGAGTGTTGATTATAGAAGATGATAATGACGTGCGCGAATTTCTACAGAAGGAGATAGAACCCTATTTTGAGGTTGTGACGGAAGCAGACGGTATATCCGGTTTGGAACGTGCCCGTAAGTTCGATGCCGACCTGATTGTTTGTGATGTGCTGATGCCCGGTATGAATGGGTTTGAGGTAACCCGTCGTCTGAAGAATGATTTCGATACCAGCCACATCCCAGTCATACTATTGACAGCGTTGAGTTCGGAAGACAAGCTCTTGGAAGGATTGGAAAGCGGAGCGGATGCCTACATCACCAAGCCCTTCAGCCCAAAGTTGCTCTTGACACGTATCTTTAAGCTGATTGAACAACGTGATAAATTGCGTGAGAAGTTCGGTAAGGATCCCAATATGGTTCGTCCGGCCATTTGCTCTTCTCAGTCGGACAAGGACTTTGCCGACAGGTTGCAGAAAATTATGGATAAACAAATTGGCAATACAGAATTCAGTATCGATGAATTTGCCGGAATGATGAATCTTGGGCGGACAATCTTTTATCGGAAAGTGCGTGGTGTTACAGGCTATACGCCCAATGAATATATGCGCATTGTGCGTATGAAGAAAGCCGTTGAACTGTTGGAAGAGGGCACTTATAACATATCCGAAATTTCTTATAAAGTAGGTATAAGCGACCCGCTTTATTTCAGTAGGTGCTTCAAGCAGCAGTTTGGCGTAACCCCTTCGGCTTATCAGAGGGGAGAAAGAGCAGCGGAGTAAAATCGGCATTTCTACCCAATATCTCCATCAAATGAACAGATATTCTATAGCAATCTATGTGAATCTCTCTATTTTTGTCCTGTTTTTGAATCTTATTATTAATCATCGAAAGAACAGATAATTTATGAACAGACAGACGTGGCTGTTGCCACTATTGCTTATCAGTTTTTTGGCTTCTCCGCTTCGTGCCGAGGAAGGGGAGAAGTTTCTTCCACCCCTGATGGGCTGGAGCTCGTGGAATACCTATCGTGTGGATATTAGTGAAGAACTTATCCGAAAACAGGCCGATGCCATGTTGTCGCAGGGGCTGAAGGATGTGGGCTATTGCTACATCAATGTAGATGACGGCTTCTTTGGCGGGCGCGATTCTTTGGGCAGGATGCAGGTGCATTCCGTACGTTTCCCCCGAGGTATGCGTGTGGTGTCGGACTATATCCATAGTTTGGGACTGCGTGCCGGCATTTATGCCGAAGCCGGACACAATACGTGTGGTTCTATCTACGATGACGATGCCAAAGGGGTAGGCTCCGGCCTGTATGGACATGAGCAGCAGGACATGGACCTCTACTTGCGCGACTGGAATTACGATTTCATCAAGATAGACTACTGTGGTGCACTCCGCCTGGGGCTGGACGAAGAAAAACGATATACAACCATCTGTGAAGCCATTCGCCGTACAGGACGGACCGACGTTTCCATCAACATCTGCCGTTGGGCATTCCCCGGTACGTGGGCGGCAAAGCTGGCTCGTTCGTGGCGCATCAGTTCGGACATACGTCCGCGTTGGAGCTCGGTGAAGGGCATCATAGCGAAGAACCTGTATCTTTCGGCTTATGCCGGAAGTGGCCACTACAACGACATGGATATGCTGGAGATAGGCCGTGGACTGAAACCTAATGAAGAGGAAGTACACTTCGGCCTGTGGTGCATCATGAGTTCGCCCTTGCTTATCGGGTGCGACCTGACCACCATTCCTGCCGCTTCGCTTGCTTTGCTGAAGAATCCGGAACTGATAGCCCTCAACCAAGACCCTCTGGGGCTGCAAGCTTATGTCGTTCAGCACGAGGGAGAAGGCTATGTATTGGTGAAAGACATCGAGAAGAAGCATGGCCGGATGCGTGCCGTGGCTTTCTACAATCCTTCGGACACAGTCTGCACTTTCCGGCTGTCTGCCGAAGAGCTGGAGTTGGGAGGCCGCATACAGGTGCGCGACTTGATTAACCGTCGTACGCTCGACCCCATTCAAGATGGTCTTATCAACCTGACTCTTCCTCCGCGCAGCACAGCTATATGGCGCGTGGAAGGCAAGAAACGCTTGGATGCGACAAGATACGAAGCCGAATGGGCCTATCTGCCTTGCTACGATGCGTTGGGTAAGAACGACAAGCAGATTACCTATGCCGCCTCTTCCGCTTGTTCGGGTCGGATGAAAGTAACCCGTCTGGGCGGACGTAGTGAGAACTACGCCGAATGGAAGGAGGTATATAGTCACAAAGGGGGCACTTACCGCATGAACATATCTTACCTATGTGGCGAAACCCGCAATCTGAATGTCTTTGTCAACGGAGAAAAATATACCCTCAAAGGATTGACGTCGGGCAGTGACGAGAAGGTGGCCATAGCCTCGCTCACCGTGAAGTTGCAGCCGGGACAGAACGTAGTACAGATGGGCGATGACTACGGATGGGCACCGGATATAGATATGTTTACACTGGAAATTAAGAATGACTGAGATGAAAAGAATACTCCTATTATTTATAATGGGGTGGAGTATATCGCTCATGGCCCAAACATATATTCCCCCTATCTTTGGGAAAGATTCTCTCAATACGCGCATGGACGAGATGTCGCGGTTGTACGTCCCACCTCAACGAATCATGTGGGTAAGCCACGATTCTCTGGTGCAGGATAAAGAAGTGCTGTTGCGTCCGGGCAACGGACAGCCTGAATTGAGCAAGACGAGTATGTGCGTGCTGCGTTCGTCCGAACAAGACACGGCTTCCATTCTGCTGGATTATGGCCGCGAGTTGCACGGAGGACTGAAGATGGTGCTGGGTGCTGCCAAGCCTTGGGGAACAGCGCAAGTACGTATCCGCTTCGGCGAATCGGTGAGCGAGGCATGCAGCCCTCACAATGGAGGAAAGAGGCGGTGGGGATATTCCACCAATGACCATGCCATGCGTGACATGGTGCTCTCGGTGCCCAGCGACGGACAGATAGAAATCGGGAGTACCGGATTCCGCTTTGTACGCATCGACCTGTTAAGCCGTAACAAGACCATCCGCCTGAAAGAAGTTCCGGCAGTGATGCGCTATCGCAACCTGCCTTATTTAGGCTCTTTCGCTTGTAGCGATACACTGCTGAACCGCATTTGGGAGACAGGAGCCTATACCGTACACCTCAATATGCAGGAATATCTGTGGGATGGCGTCAAGCGCGACCGTTTGGTGTGGATGGGCGATATGCATCCTGAGGTGGCTACCGTCATGGATGTATTTGGTCAGCAGGATGTGGTGGAGAAGAGCATCGACTTGGCTTGCAGCCAATATCCTTTGCCACAGTGGATGAACGGCATCAGCAGTTACTCCTTGTGGTACCTCATCATACAGTACGAATGGTATATGCGTGGTGCCGATGTGGACTTCTTGCGTAAGCACGCCGACTACATCAAAGGACTGATAGACCTGATAGACCCCAAGGTAGATAAGAACGGCGTTGCAAACCTGTCGGAGAAACTCTTTCTGGACTGGCCTTCAAGTCCGGACAAGGTGGGAGTGGAAGTCGGTTGCCATGCCTTGTTGATATGGGCTTTGAACGATGCGAAGAAGCTATGCACCTATCTGGGCGAAGCAGAATATGCCTCGAAGTGTGCAGCCATCGTGAAACGCCTGAAGCGGCAACGAAAGTCGGACAACGGCCTGAAGCAAGCGGCTGCCTTGATGTCGATAGCCGGAATCATTTCGGATAAAGATGCCTGCAAGACCCTACTGAACGGAGGAGCACAGAACTTCTCGACCTTTTATGGCTACTATATGTTGCAGGCGTTGGCACAAGCCGGGAAGCAGGACGAGGCACTCGACATCATCCGCCGTTATTGGGGTGGTATGCTGGAGCTGGGAGCCACTACGTTCTGGGAGCATTTCGACTTGGCATGGACCGAGAATGCAGCCCGCATTGATGACTTTGTTCCTGCGGGGAAGGCAGACATACACCGTGATTTCGGTGAATATTGTTATCCGGGCTATCGGCACAGCTTCTGCCACGGTTGGGCGGCAGGTGTCACGCCTTGGCTGACTCGTCACGTGCTGGGCATCGAGGTGATGGAACCCGGATGTACGCTCCTTTCCGTTACTCCTCATCTGGGCACGCTGGCATGGGCCGAAGGTACATATCCTACTCCTCGCGGCATTCTGCACGTAAAGCATATCCGTCAGGCAGATGGAACGATTGATACAACCATACAGGCCCCTGATGGCATTCGGGTGATACTGAACAAGTGATGATTGAATATGCGGAATCTCCCCAAATATATCCGTATGCAATACTATATTCCATATATCTGTATGCTTTTCCATATAAAATTGGGAAAAAATCATCTATTTTTGTCCACAGATTAAATCGTAAAAATAGATATCATGAACAGACTCTCCCAGTTTTTAATGTCGGGTGCAGCCGTATGTATGCTCACCTTGTTTGCTTGTAGCTCTTCGCAAGGGTCTTATAAAACAGTAGAAGTAGATGCCCCTTTCCCTATGGAGCCGATTAAAGAATTTGTGTTTCCTGAGAAAGAATACCTTATTACCGACTACGGAGCTGTGAAGGGTGGTGAAGTAAACAATACCGAAGCCATTACCGCTGCCATTGCCGCCTGCAACGAGGCAGGAGGTGGCAAGGTAGTTGTCCCCGATGGAGAATGGCTGACGGGTCCTATACACTTCAAGAGCAATGTCAATCTGTATCTGTCCGAAGGTGCCATACTACGCTTCACGGACAATCCAGAAGACTATCTGCCCGCCGTGATGACATCGTGGGAAGGGCTGGAGTGCTACAACTATTCTCCGTTGCTCTATGCCTACGAATGCGAGAATGTGGCGATAACGGGAAGCGGTGCGCTTAGCCCCAAGATGGACACGTGGAGGAAATGGTTCTCCCGTCCGCAGGCACATTTGGAGGCCTTGAGGCAGCTCTATACGATGGGTTCTACCGACGTGCCTGTCGAACGTCGGCAGATGGCGGTGGGCGAGAATCACTTGCGTCCGCACCTCATACACTTCAACCGTTGCAAGAACGTGTTGCTCGACGGATTCAAGATTCGGCAAAGTCCTTTCTGGACCATTCACATCTATATGTGCGACGGCGGCATTGCCCGCAACCTCGACGTGAAGGCACATGGCCACAACAACGATGGCATTGACTTGGAGATGACGCGCAACTTCCTTGTAGAGAACTGTGTGTTCGACCAGGGTGACGATGCCGTTGTCATCAAGGCCGGACGCAACCGGGATGCTTGGCGCTTGAATGCTCCGTGCGAGAATATCGTGGTACGCAACTGCACCATTCTGAAAGGCCATACCCTGCTGGGCATTGGCAGCGAGATTTCGGGAGGTATCCGCAACGTCTATATGCACGATTGTACGGCTCCTAAGACGGTGCATCGCCTTTTCTTTGTGAAGACCAACCACCGGCGTGGTGCCTTTGTGGAGAACATCTACATGGAGAACGTGAAGACCGGCGGAGCATTGAGCGTGCTCGAAATAGATACGGACGTGCTCTACCAATGGCGCGACTTGGTGCCTACCTACGAAAAGCGCATTACCCGCATCGATGGCATCTATTTGGACAACATACAATGCGATTCCACCAAGCTGATTTATACCCTGAAGGGTGACGAACGACTGCCTATAAAGAACGTGGAGATGAAAGACATACACGTAGGTTGCGTAGCCGATACGGCAAATATGGTGGTCAACGTAGAAGGCCTGAAGATGGAAAACGTGGCATACGACACCGTAAATCCTACGGTATTGCCGGAACTGGACAGATATTTGAGCAACAAATAAAAAAGGAACAAGTTGACAAGGGGAGGAGTCTACAAGGAAGTTGACAGGGGGACAAGTCAACAAGGAATTTCAGTAGCCCTGCCTCGTAGCCTCGTTAACTAGTCCCCTAGTTAACTAAAAAACTGCAAACTCAAAAACTTAAAAAATATGGATATTAAAAAGACTATTTGGTCTGTATTGTTTTTACTATGTGCTGTGCCATTCTCTGCATGGGCACAGGAAGGACGTCAGTCGCAACTGTTTAATTTCGGATGGAGATTCCATCTGGGCGACGTGTCGGGAGCAGAACAGACTAACTTTGATGATTCGGGCTGGCGGTCGCTCGACTTGCCGCACGATTTTCAGATAGAACAACCTTGGGTGGAAGAAGCCGGTGGTGCACGTGGCTTCAAGGCTATGGAAACAGGATGGTATCGCAAGACGTTCAAGACCGATGAGGCTTGGCAAGGCAAGCGCGTATTGCTGGACTTCGAAGGCATCATGTATGTGAGCGATGTCTGGGTGAACGGTGAGAAGGTAGGCAGTACGGAGTACGGATACATCGGCTTCGAGGCAGACGTCACCAAACTGCTGAAGAAGGAAGGTGACAATGTAGTGGCCGTCCGTGCCAATACGGGCAAACAGAAAGGCTCGCGTTGGTACACAGGCGGTGGTCTGTTCCGCGACGTACATCTGGTTGTCAAGTCGCCGATAGCCATTGCCCGTCATGGTGTCTATATCTCCACTCCCCGCATTGCCGAGCAAAGTGCCGACGTGGCTGTGCAGGTAGAGGTGGAAGGTGACCGCAAGCAGCGGATAGGTACCGAGATTGTAACCCGCATCCTCTCTCCCGAAGGCCAGCAGGTGACCGAAACCCGTACCGTGGTGGAGAAATCGAATCTGCGCACGGTGGAAGTGCCCCTGCCGCTGGCTACGGTAGAGAATCCTCAGCTGTGGTCGTGCGAGGCTCCTAACCTCTATACAGCCGAAGTGTCGTTGCTGCGCGACGGACAGGTGCTGGACTGCGTGACCGAGACTTTCGGTATCCGTACACTGGAGTTCTCTCCCGAGTTCGGCTTCAAGCTGAATGGCAAGAAGATTTTCCTGAAAGGCATATCCAACCATCACGATTTGGGTGCCGTGGGCGTTGCAGCTTTCGAGACGGCTATCGAGCGTCAGTTCATCCAAATGAAGAATTTCGGCTACAACCACATCCGCTGTTCGCACAATCCTTATTCGGAGGCATTCCTGAAGCTGGCCGACAAGCACGGACTGCTGGTGGTGGATGAGCTGATTGACAAATGGAGCGACAATAGCTGCTGGGGAGGTCGTGAACCGTTTACCAGCCTGTGGTACAAGCTGATTCCCGAATGGATTAAGCGCGATCGCAACCATCCTTGCGTCATCCTTTGGAGCTTGGGTAATGAGTTGCAGACGAGCGAAGAGTGGGGAGGATTCCCCACACGCGACTGGGGTGTGACGACTTACCGCATCTTCGACGTATTGGTGAAACGCTACGATGCCACTCGCAAGACTACGGTAGCCATGTTCCCTGCCCGTGCGGGTGCCATAGGCAAGAACGACCCCGACTTCAACATCAAGATATTGCCTCCCGAACTGGCAACGGTGACCGAAGTGTCCAGCTTCAACTATCGTTACAAGAATTATGGCGACTACCTGAAGGCCGCTCCGCACATGACCGTTTATCAGAGCGAGGCGACAACCAACGAATTGGCTGCCCCTTACTTCGGCATGGACCACGAACGTATGGTGGGATTGGCTTATTGGGGTGCCATCGAGTATTGGGGCGAATCCAACGGATGGCCCAAGAAGGGATGGAACTATTCATTCTTCAGCCATACGCTGGAGCCGTATCCGCAGGCCTACCTGATACAGAGTGCCTTCAGTGATGATCCGTTGGTGCACATCGGTGTGCTGGACAACAAGGAAAGCATCGAATGGAACGACGTGACCGTGGGCCATCTGGAACTCTCGGAAAACTGGAACCGCGAAGCCGGAAGCCTTCAGGACATCTTTACCTTCACCAATGCCGACGAGGTGGAACTTCTGCTGAACGGCAAGTCGATAGGTGTGAAGAAGAATCCGCGCGAGAACTACGAACGCCGCAACATCATCTATTGGGAAGACGTGCCTTATGCGAAGGGAACCCTTGTGGCCGTAGCCCGTACCGATGGCAAGGAAGTAGCCCGACATACGTTGCAGACCACCGGCAAGGCTGTAGCCCTGAAAGTGGTGGTCGAAACTCCCGACGACTGGAAGGCCGATGGCATGGACCTGCAATACGTCAAAGTATATGCCGTTGACAGCAAGGGCCGACGGGTGTATGACGTCACGAGCGAAGTCACCTTCGACGTGTCGGGCGACTGCAAGCTCATCGCGGTAGATAACGGTGACCACTACACGGACGAGTTGTTCTCCGGCAACCGGAAAAAGATGCACAACGGATTTGTCATGGGAATTCTTCGCTCGGGACAGACCGGAGGCAAAGTAACGCTGAAGGTATCGGCAGAGGGCTTGAAGAGTGCCAAGCGGGTGCTGATGCTTCAGTAAAAGTTAATTTGAATAGGTATTAAATCATTATATATAGTTTGAAGTTGAGGAGAAAGTCTTATTTTTGCAAGCATAACAGAAATAAGATACTATGCAGAAATACACGCTTTTACTCATGCTTCTGGCTATTCGGTTGCTGCCTTTGTCAGCATCCATAGAAATACGCTCCACACATTTTACTACATCGGACGGCATTGCAAACAATACTGTCCGATGTATCTTTCAAGACAGCAAAGGTTTTATTTGGCTGGGGACGCTGAACGGCTTGAGCCGTTTCGACGGTCATTCGTTCATGAACTATTATCCGCAGGACGGCGTGCCTTCCTTGATGGACCATCGGGTGCGCAAGATGCAGGAAGATGGTTACGGATTGGTGTGGATTGACGTCATCTCCGAAATGCAGTGCTGCTACGACCTGAAGCGTGGAAACTTCATCGATTTCACGGGGAATGGCGAGTATTGGCAGCCTTACAGCGGGACCGCGCGTATGTCCAACGGCGATGTATGGATGTGGCATACGGTGAATGGTGCCCGCCGCATACGCTGCAAGGATGGCGTATATTCCTCCGTCACGTTCAGGAAAGAGGACGGGACGGCTTCTTCTTCTGTCGCTACAAAAGTTCTGGAAGACAGACGGGGACAGATGTGGATTCTTACCACCAGTGGAGTGGAACGGGTGAAAGGAGATACGGCCCGCAACGAACTTCGTATGCCATCGCCCATGGGAGTGACTTCCGACCGCTATACTTTCTTCGTCTCGCAGAACGGATGGGTGTTTATGGAGCAGTCGGACAGGAGTTTCAAGGAAGTGCTCCGTCTGCCGGGGGCTCCTTCGGTGACGGGCTGTATGCTGCTGGATGACGATTTGTATATCTTCACCTCCTCCGGTGGTTACCTCTATCACGCCGATACAGGCCGACTGGGCAGTGCGGGCGAACTGGACATCCGCAACGGCGTGTCTCAGCAGGACAATCGGGGAAACTACTGGATATACAACAACACAGGCGTTGTGCATTACGTTAATGCGCAGACCCATGCCGTCCGGCAATTCCGCTTCTTCCCTGAGGAGAAGATGCGCTACATCGACTTCGAGCGTTATCGCATCGTGCACGATTCGCGCGACATCATCTGGGTTTCCACTTACGGCAACGGACTTTTCGCCTACAATGTGCAGACGGACGAGTTGCAACACTTCACGGCCAACATGAACGACTTCAGCCATATCCCCTCCGATTATCTGCTTCACGTCATGGAAGACCGTTCGGGCGGCATCTGGGTCAGCTCGGAGTTCTCGGGCGTGTCGAGGCTGACGGTGCTGAACGAAGGGGCCATGTACATCTATCCCGAAGGCCGCAGGGGCGTGGACGACCGCTCGAACATGATTCGTATGCTGACCTGCATGGACGACGGGCGCATCTATGCGGGCACAAGGCGCGGCGGCGTCTATGTGTACGACAAGGATATGCACCTGCTGGAAGACCACCGTTTCAACTCCAATATCTATGCGGTGATGAAGGATGCCGAAGGTCACCTGTGGCTGGGTAGCCGTGGAGGAGGCCTCTACATCGACGGACAGTGGTACCGAAACCAGAAGGACGACCCGACTTCCTTGGCTAACGACAACATCTTCTGTATGCACCGCGACCGCAAAGACCGTATGTGGGTGGGCACGTTCAATGGCGGGCTCGACCTGGCCGTCAAGGGAAAAGACGGCCGATACTCCTTCCGCCACTTCTTCAACCATTCTTATACGCAGAAGCAGATACGTGCCATCAGCGAGGATGCCAACGGATACATCTGGGTGGGCACCAGCAACGGCATTTACATCTTCCAACCGGATTCCTTGCTGAACGACCCGACCCGCTACCTGAGCTTCAACAGCCGCAACAGCACCCTGCGCAGCAACGAGGTGAAAAGCTTCTGTGCCGACAGCAAGGGGCGTATGTGGATAGCCACCTCCGGTGTGGGCCTCACGGTATGTCAGCCGCTGAACGGCGATTATGCCAACCTCACCTTCAAGCGCTACGATGTGCACGACGGACTGGTGGACAACATGGTGCAAGCCATCGTCGAAGACCACCAAGGACGGATATGGGTATCGACGGAATACGGTGTCTCCTGCTTGGACGTTGACAAGCTGGTGTTCGAGAATTATTTCTTCTCGTCCTACGTGTTGGGCAATTCGTATAGCGACAACAGTTGTTGTGTGACGGAGGACGGAAAGATTATGTTTGGCTCCGGCCTCGGCTTGGTGGTGATAGAGCCGGGCAAGACGGGCTATAAGAGTGTGGCCCTTCCGCCCACGGTGACGCTGACCGGACTGAAGATAAATGGCGTGGCCGTGCAGTCGGACGAAGCCGATTACCCGCTGGAGTACGACATTGCCTATACGGATGAAATGGAACTGGACTATAACCAAAACTCGTTTGAGGTAGATTTCTCCGTCTTCGACTACTCGCAGGACGGCACGGTGAAGTATATGTACCGGCTGGAAAACTACGACAAGACGTGGAGCACTCCCTCCTCCCTGAACTTTGCCGCTTACAAGAATCTGTCTCCCGGACACTACCGCCTCCACGTCAAGGCCTGCAACGCCGTGGGCGTATGGGGCGACAAGGAGGCCGTGTTGCAAATCACCATTCATCCTCCCTTTTGGCGGAGCGGATGGGCCTATCTGCTTTATGCCATTCTGGTGGCCGTTATTGTCGTGCTCCTCTTCCGGGCACTGCGCAAGTTCAACGCATTGCGCAACCGCATCCAGGTGGAAAAGCAGCTGACGGAGTACAAACTGATGTTCTTCACCAACATCTCCCATGAGTTCCGCACACCGCTGACCCTGATTCAGGGAGCGATAGAGAAGATGGAAGGAAACCACAGCCCCAAAGACAACGCCTATCTGCTGAAGATTGCCGGCAAGAGCACCAAACGCCTGCTGAGGCTCGTCAATCAGTTGCTCGAATTCCGCAAGATGCAGAACAACAAGCTGTCGCTTTCGCTGGAAGATGCCGATGTCGTGTCGTTTCTGTACGACATATTCTCCAACTTCAAGGATGCTGCCGAATCCAAGAACATGGATTTCCGCTTCGTCTCTTCGGTGTCCTCCTACCATATGTTCATCGACAAAGGGTGTATCGACAAGGTGAGCTACAACCTGCTGTCCAACGCCTTCAAATATACGCCTGCCGGAGGTAAAATCATTTTCTCAGTGACGGTGGATACCTTGGACAAAAAACTGATTATCTCGGTGGCCGACACCGGAGTGGGTATTCCGGAAGACAAACGGGGCGAGCTTTTCAAGCGCTTCATGCAGAGCAGTTTTTCCGGCAACAGCATCGGGGTGGGGCTGCATCTGTCGCACGAATTGGTACTGTTGCATAAGGGGAGCATCACGTATGCCGAGAACGAGGGTGGCGGCTCCGTCTTTACGGTCACGCTGCCTACGGACGCATCGGTATATGCCGAAAAGGATTTCCTGATTCCTAGCCAGTTGCTGAAGGAAGACTCGCTACTGCCACGTTCGGAGCAATCGGCCGGAACCGGTGCGGCGGCGGACGACGACCGTCAGTCGGCCCCCTCCGTTCCGCTGAACAAGCGAAAGGTGCTGGTGATAGAAGACGAAGACGACGTGCGCGAATTTCTGCGCCGCGAGATAGAGCCCTATTTTGAGGTGGCGGTGGAGGCCGACGGCAATGCGGGGCTGGAACGTGCCCTGACGTACGATGCCGACCTGATAATATGCGACGTGCTGATGCCTGGCCGGACCGGCTTCGAGGTGACCCGCAGCCTGAAGGAAAACTTTGCCACCAGCCACATCCCCATCATCCTGCTGACGGCGCTCAGTGCCGACGACAAGCAGCTGGAAGGGGTAGAGAGCGGGGCGGATGCCTATATCACCAAGCCCTTCAGCCCCCGACTGTTGTTGGCACGCATCTTCAAGCTCATCGAGCAGCGTGACAAGCTGCGCGAGAAGTTTGGCAACGAACCCAGCATGACCCGTCCGGCCATCTGTTCGTCTCGACAAGACCGCGATTTCGCAGACCGCTTGCAGGCCGTCATGGAGAAGCAGATAGGCAATGCTGACTTCACCATCGAAGAGTTTGCGGGCATGATGAAGCTGGGGCGCAGCATCTTCTATCGGAAGGTGCGCGGTGTCACCGGCTACACTCCGAACGAATATATCCGCGTCATGCGTATGAAGAAAGCCGCCCAATTGCTGGAAGAGGGCGAGTACAACATCTCCGAGATTTCCTATCGGGTGGGCATGAACGACCCCTTCTACTTCAGCAAATGCTTCAAGCAGCAGTTTGGGGTCACCCCGTCGGCCTATCAGAAGAAAAGTAAGGAGCCCGGAAACCAAATGCCGGACGCACAGTAGCCCGGAATGCCGATGCCGGAAAAAATCCTTATGAAACATCGACCTTCGTTTCCCGATAAACGGAGACCGATGTTTTCTGTTTTCTTTATACGAAAATCCATCTACAATCAGTCCCTGACTGAAACCATATTAGTCAGAGACTCAAATAGGATCACTTGCTATGCTTGATAATCAGTAAGTTATAAGCGTAGGAAATCAAATTTACAGAAAGAAAAATATAGATAAAAGAAAAGGGCAGTGAGCCTTTTCAGCCCGCTGCCCTTCGTTCATTTTATTTAAAGGGTTCGTTTTTCAGATTCAGTTATGCCTGCTGGGCAAGCAACTTCTGTAGTTTTCCGTTCAATGCTTGGCACATGGCACCGTTGCCCATAGCCTGATAGCGTTGGATGCGATACTTCAGCATCATGATTTCATTTTCATTCTTTTTCATAATCTTCTTCTTTTTATGCCTTCCGCCCTTCGGAAGACTGGTTTTACATCTTTGTATTTGCTTTATCAACACTGCAAAGATACAAATTGTTCACGAAAAATATGTTGTAAAACATATAAAAATAGGGATTTTGCTAAATTTATCTTTTCAATCGCAGACTTTGCCATCTGCATATTACAAAAGCGTGTCATTTTGCTTTCTATGTTTATCTTTAGATAAGATAAGTTGCACTCAGCATAAAATAATTGAGCGGGCTATGTTATCACATAGATTACATTTTTTCGCAATTTTCCACGGTCTATTTTACATTTTCGCTTATTTTTGCAAAAAAATAAAATAGAGACATGTTTGAAGTAAGCAGAAAAGACTATATCGCTGAGCTTAGGAACAAGCGTCATAATGGTTTGATAAAGATAATCACAGGTGTCAGACGGTCGGGAAAATCTTATCTTCTGTTCACCCTATACAAACGTTGTCTCATTGAGGACGGCGTTGATGAATCGCAAATTATCTCTTTGGCGCTTGATGACTTCAAGAACCGTCGTTATCTTGACCCGGAGGCATTGTATGATTATGTTACCGAGCGGATTGTGAACGACGGACAGTATTATATACTGCTCGATGAAATACAATTGGTAGAAGGATTTGAAAGCGTGCTTAATGGATTTCTGCATATCCCCAATGCCGATATATATGTCACTGGCAGCAATTCAAAATTCCTCTCTTCCGACATAATAACCGAATTCAGGGGGAGAGGTGATGAAATCCGTGTCTATCCTTTTAATTTCGCAGAGTTCTATTCCGTAGTGGGTGGCGACAAGTGGGATGCTTGGGGTAAATATTGTAGGTATGGCGGGATGCCGCAGACTTTGAATATGGTGACGGCAAAAGAGAAAGAAGCTTATTTGAAAGGCTTGTTCAGTCAGGTTTACATGACTGATATAATCAATCGCTATAAGTTGCGTGGACAGGACGAGATAAATGCACTTACGAATATACTTTCATCATCTATCGGTGCATTGACCAATCCGAAAAGAATATGCGATACTTTTGCATCTGAACGTAGTCTGAAAATATCCCAACCTACCGTGAGCCGCTATCTTGATTATCTTGAGGATTCTTTTCTCGTGAGCAAGGCAATGCGATATGATGTGAAAGGAAGAAAGTATATCAGTACACCGACCAAATATTATTTCGTGGACGTTGGTCTGAGAAACGCCCGCCTGAATTTCCGCCAGCAAGAGGAGACCCACTTGATGGAAAACATAGTTTATAATGAATTACTACGCCGTGGTTTTTCCGTAGATGTCGGAGTCGTAGAAATTACAAGGCAGAATAACAACTCTAATCCCGTAAGAAAACAACTTGAGGTGGATTTCGTTGCGAACATGGGAAGCCGGCGTTACTATATTCAGTCGGCCTTTGAACTTGCCACTCCAGATAAGGTGGCACAGGAGAAAAATTCTCTTTTGCATATTGAGGATTCGTTCAAGAAGATTATCGTACAACATACTTCCATGGAGCCATGGCACGACGATGACGGCATCCTCCATCTTGGATTAATGGACTTCCTGCTTACGTCGGAAAGTCTGGATTGGTAAAATTCTGCGATTATATATGAATTTCAGTAATTTTATCTTTTCAATCGCAGACTTTGCCATCTGCATATTACAAAAGCGTGTCGTTTTGCTTTATTATCTG
>JAUNJD010000269.1 GCA_030523205.1 Bacteroides sp. | reverse complement strand
CTCCCTCGCGTTGGAAATATATGTCCCTCACGTTGGCGATATAGATGCGTAGACACTAAAAAAAGCAATTTTCGGGTCGCTAAACAAAAATCCTTGACTTAACTTTGCCGCATCAGAACAAAAAACATATATTGCATTATGAATCAGAATGTAATCAGCATGAGCGACTCGACCGAACACGGTAAGAGGAAAGTGGCAGTCATCTTCGAGGTGACACCTACGGAAAAAGGGAAAGATGAGTATTTCAAGTTGGGCGCAGCCCTGAAAGAAGAACTGCAAAAGATGCCGGGATTCATCAGCGTGGAGCGCTTTGCCAGCGTAAACAATGAAGGCAAGTTTCTCTCGCTCTCGTTTTGGGAGAATGAGGAAGCGGCAGCAGGCTGGCGCAACCAAATGTATCATCGGTCGGGCCAAAAGAAAGGCCACGACACACTGTTCGAAAGCTACCGCATTTCGGTAGGAGAAATCGTGCGGGAATATACAGACCAAAAACGCGAGCAGGCACCTGCCGACTCGAATGCATACCTTGGAGTGAAATAACAGTGTGGCAGGCGGTGCGGTGGAAGGAATGAAAGATTATGCCCCTAAAAGAATATAGAGATGAAAAAGACACAGAACGAAGTAGATTACGCCCGAATAGCCGAGGCCATAGAGTTCATACGGAACAACCGCAAGGAGCAACCGAGGCTGGAAGCCGTGGCCGAGGCTGTCAACATGAGCCCGTTCCACTTCCAAAGGATGTTCAAGGAATGGGCAGGCATCACGCCCAAGCAATTCCTGCAATACCTCAACGTGGAATATGCCAAACATATATTGCAGGAGATGCACGCATCGCTCTTCGACACTGCCGAAGCCGTGGGACTATCGGGGACAGGACGTCTGCACGACTTGTTCATCAGCATCGAAGGCATGACCCCGGGCGAGTACAAAAACGGTGGAGAGAATCTGCGCATCAATTACAGCTTTGCCGCAACCCCCTTCGGCGACATGCTGATAGCCTCCACCGCCAAAGGGATATGCATCATGGAGTTTGCCGACGACCATGCCGAATCTTTCCGGTCGCTGCAAAGCAAGTTCCCACGTGCGCAGTTCTGCCAAAAGTGCGACGAGATGCAGCAAAACGCCCTGTTCATCTTCAGACAGGATTGGAGCAAGCTCGACAGCATAAAGCTACACCTGAAAGGCACGGAGTTTCAGATGAAGGTGTGGGAAGCCCTGCTGAAGATTCCGGTAGGCGGCATGACTACCTACTCCGACATCGCAGCCCGCATCGAGAACCCGCGTGCCTGCCGCGCGGTAGGCACAGCCGTAGGCGACAACCCCGTAGCTTTTCTCATCCCCTGCCACCGCGTCATCCGCGCAACAGGAGAAATCGGCAATTATCATTGGGGAGCCACCCGCAAAGCAGCCATCATCGGCTGGGAAGCGGCTAGACGGGAGCAGAGCCATGAATGAGGCGGTCATCTTGGGACAGGCGAAGGGAGCAAGAATCAGAGGCTGAACCTATACGTCCCCTCCTTCTTGCATACCAACGGCTTGCCTCCATTCGGAGTAATGACCTTCACCACACATCCGGCAGGCACTTCGATGCTGCACTCCCCTTCGGCACGCAGCTTCAGACGGATGCTGCCTTCCTTCACCGGGATGCAGGCATCTACACGCTTCAGGTGCATCAAGTCGGGACGGAAGGTATATTCGTCCGTCCGCGTATCCGACTGGGCGAAGCCCAGAATGCCGTTCAGCGCACCTACCACGACGGGCACACCGTTTGCTCCGTGGCAAAGGCTCAATCCATAGGGACGGTTATAGAACTTCAACTGACGCTCACGCGAGGCATTGGGCATGAAGTTTTCGGGGAAACGCGTATGGCCTTGATCCATCCAGTCGCCAAACACGCGATAGATACCATCCCACAGCTCGCTGACGCGACCGGCCTTGGCGTAGGCCAAATACTCGTACCCCTTCTCGTAGCTGACCACTTCGTAGTAACGGGGCAGCGAAGGAAGTATGTTCTCGAACAAATTATCATAACAGTCTTGGGGGAATATGTCGGCCAGGATGGCCCAATACTGTGCATGATGCGACAGACGGCCATCGACGGTGACGCCATCGTTCATGGTTCCGTTGATGAATGCCTTCCGCTCGTCGTCCCAGAAACGTTCGAATATCTTCTCCTTCAGGTTTCGGGCCAGCTTGCGGTATTTGTTGGCCAAGCTCTTCTCCTTCCACAGGTCGGCAAAGTAAGCACCGGTCATGTAGTTATAGTAAAGCATAATCTGTGCATACGAGGCGATGCCCTTGCGAGCAGGGCCGTTGTAGGTGGACCAACCGGGCGTATAACCAAACTGTCCGTCGCCATAATTGCCGTGCACAAAGCCATCCTCGTCCACAATGGAAGCATAGAAATCGAGCAACTGCACGATGCGGTCGCGATACTGGAGCGAGGTCGTCAAGTCGCCATAACGCAAATAATTCTGTTTCAGGCCCGGCAAGGCATGGAGCGGATAGTCGGGAATACCAATGTCCGTCTTCTGCGGATTGAGTGGCATCAGGGCAATGGAAATACCGTTTTTCGACACTTGTTGGTCGCCAAACAGGTAGTCGCCCGCCAGCGTGCTGACCAAGGCATCCATGGACCACGGCAGGAAGTCGCGCTTCACCCCATCCAAATAGAAACGGTGCATACTAGTGTGAAGCGTGGCGCGGCTCATGCTGAACAGGCGGTTGATGTAATCATCGTCCGTCTCAAACTGCATCAGGTGATTCACCGGCCACAAGGCAGCATCAAAGCGCAGGTCAGCAATCTCGGCACCCTTGTCGCACTCCAACGAGACGTAGCGGAAGGCACGCTCGGTCAGGCTGAACACACTGTCCTTGGCGGATAGCACGACGGGAGCCAAAGGATATTGTTCCAGCTTTTTGTCATCGCGCTCCAAGGCTTCTTCGGGGGTCTCGCCCATACGCACGGTGACGGTTCCCTCTCCATTGGCACGGAAAGTCAGCGTACCAATCTCCAAATGAAAGAAATCGACGAGGGCATAACCGTTCTTCCCAATGCAGACGGCATCTTCGCCCGCAACCTTGGCATTGCGCAAGGGCAGAATCTCCGAGGGCCTGATGCGGGCGGCAATCTCCTGCGAGTCGTCGGGACGTACGTCCGGTTTGTTGTATCGGATCGAACTTTCGGGAACAGTCCAATATTCCTTGTCCATGCTCACCTGCCATTCGTCCGGATTCTCCAGTCCGGCACCCTTCAGCATGATGCACGGCAGGCAATCGTCGGTCTGCACCTCAAACATCAGCACCGATTTGCCCGCCGACAGTAGCACTTGCCCATCGGCATTCGGCTGCTTCACCCCATTGACGTAAAGCGTGACAACGTCCGGTGCCGTCCAACGAAGCACCGCCTCTTGCTTCATCTTCACTTCCCGTCGAAAGTAAGCGCAACTGTTCTTGGCAAAGAACTTGCCTGGATAGCCTACATTGACGCAACGTTCCTTCGACATCCGCACACTCTGCTGCTGATAAAAAGCAGCCAACTGTCCCGGATACCACATATATCGACTGTCCCACACTTCTTGTTGCAGCGAGGGCTGCACAATGCTTACCTCGGGGTCCAACGAAGGGTCGAACTCCACCGTCTGTGCATAGCAGCCAAAGGCAGCTGCCAGCAGAATACCTGTCAATTCAAATTTTCTATTCATAGTTTTTCAAAGCAATACTCATTTACAGACACAAATATCGGAAGAAGATACCTCCTATCCATAGAATCCTGTTTTATTACCTATAAAAATTGTGCACAGAGCCTTGAAAAACGCTATCTTTGCCTGCCTTAATAATGAACGGAAGCATAAATGACACCCGAAAAAGAAAATAGGATACCCACCTCCCTTGTCCGCTACATCGAAACAGAGATTATCCCTCGCTACCAAGCCTTCGACAAGGCACACAACCTGTCGCACGTGCAGACCGTCATCAGCGAGAGCCTTGCCTTGGCCCGCCTACACCCCGAAGCCGACGAACGTTTGGTATATACCGTAGCTGCCTATCACGACACAGGCCTGTGTCGCGACCGCGCCACGCATCATTTGGTATCCGGCGAGATTATCAGCCACGACCCCACCCTGCGCCAATGGTTCACCGAAGCCGAAATCAGTCTGATGAAGGAAGCTGTGGAGGACCACCGCGCCTCTGCCGACCACGCTCCGCGCAGCATATACGGGCGCATCGTGGCCGAAGCCGACCGCATCATCGACCCCGAGGTCACCCTGCGCCGCACCGTGCAGTACGGACTGAAACAGAATCCCGATGCCGACGAATCGCTGCACTACCAACGCTTCTGCCGACACCTGATGGAGAAGTACGCTCCCGGCGGTTATCTGAAACTGTGGTTTCCCGAATCGAAGAATGCAAGACGGCTGAAAAAGCTGCAAGCCATCATAGCCGACGAAGAAAAGCTGAAAGAAATGTTCCACCGGATATACAAAGAGGAGACGGGCGCATCGTAATCTTCTTGTCGCCCGCCACTGTGACAAGCGGCAGACATTCGCCCGGCATCACCGTAGGCATCGCCTTACTGACGCTGATGTTTACAGTGGTATGTTTCAGGAATAAAGCATGAAATCTGTCTGTCAGTCGTTCATCATCCGAAACTCTTTCGGCGTATATCCCGTCTGCTTCTTGAACATACGGATGAAGTGCTGCGAATACTGAAAACCTAAGTCATAGGCTATTTCCTGACTTGGACACTCTTTGTCTGACTAAATTCACAAGTGCTTAATACTTA
>JAUNJD010000268.1 GCA_030523205.1 Bacteroides sp. | reverse complement strand
TATACGAACTTACCCAAGAATACGTTAATGTTCGTAAACTTGGGCAAGATTTTAGAGAGATTGTTTGGAGATGACTTAGAATTCACCCTCTTTCTTGTCAATGCTTATTCCCTTCCCCCTCCCAAAGCCTGATACAGATTGATGATTCCCTGTATTTCACTGAAGCGGTCAGCCACTTGCGTCAGTTGGGCCGAAAGCAAGGATTGCTGGGCAGTGAGCACTTCCAGATAAGTGGTGGTGCCATGCTTCATCAATAGCTTGGTGCTGCGGACGGTATTTTCAAGAGAGGCAATCTGCGAGCTGCGAAGCTCCCGCTTGCCCCGTGCCACCTGCACTTGGGTGAGGGCATTGTTCACCTCACTGCCTGCGTTGAGCAATGTCTGTTGGAAGGCTAGTTTGGCTTCTTCCTGCTGTGCCTTGGCTATCTTCAGTTGGGCGATGTTTTGCCCGCGATTGAAGATGGGCTGTACCAACGAGCCGGCGGCACTGAGTAAGAGTTTGCCGGGGTTGATGATGGTGCTGCCTACGGAATTGGTCCATCCGGCGGTGCCGCTCAGCGTGATGTTAGGATAGAAGGCCGAACGGGCGGCGTTGGTACTATAAAAAGCTGAGGCAAGGGAAAGTTCGGCTTGCTTCACGTCCGGACGGAGAGAGAGGAGTTGCAGGGGGACACCTACGGACAACTCTTCGGGGAAAGACGCAGCAAACAGTGGATTGAGGCCTGGAGCTTGCAAGGTAGGGGTGTCGGCGGATGCCGTGGCCTGTAAACTCTTCGGGCGGCTGCTGCGTGCTATCATTCCCGGCACTTCGCCCATCAGGATAGATAGGCTGTTCTCCGCTTCCTTAATCTGCTGCTGCATATCGAGTAGAGAAGCCTCCACGGCACGGCAGTTGGCTTCACTCTGCGATACGCCTGCCTCGTCCGTCATGCCCGCAGCCATCATGGCACGCATGATGCGGACATTCTCGCGCCAATTGATGGCGGTCTCGTCCGAGATGCGATATTGCTCGTCCAGCATCAGCAAAGTATAATATAGGTTGGCTACGCTGGCTATTAGCGAGGTCTGTACGGCCTGCTTGTATTCCAAACTTTGCAGGTAGAGGGCTTTGGAACGGCGTTTGGCATTGGTCAGACTGCCGAATATATCCACTTCCCAACTGGCCGTGGCGATGGCGCTGTAAGTCCACGTGCCTTTCGACTTGTCGAAGCTGCTGACACCTCCTTGCGGTGTCAGCATGAACGAGGGCAGATAGGACAGGCGGGCAGCCATGAGCGTGGCTTCGGCCTCCTTGATACGCTGTTGGGCCGACAGCAAGTCGGTATTGCCCGTCAAGGCGTGCTCGATGAGCGACTGTAGTTGCGGGTCCTTGAACAGCTCGCGCCACGAGAGGGAGGCGATGGAAGCGGTGTCGTCGGCCTGCGCCTCTACGTCTTGTCCGTAGAGGCCATCGGTAGTGATGTCCTCCGGACGTTGGTATTTGTTGTAGATGCCGCAACTGCTCAGTAGCAAGGCGGCAAGTGTGATGGGTATGAGTTGCTTTTTCATTTTTAGTTCTTAAGTTTTTGAGTTGCCGAGTTGACAAGTTAACGAGACCACGAGGACATACCTTGTTGCCTTGTTAACTTGTCAACTTGTTTCCTTATCTACTAAATCTATTTCTTTGCTTCTCTCTTCTCTTCTTCGCTTACTTTCATTTCCTCCTCTATCTGCCAGTCGGTAGTGGGCATGGCCTGTGCAGGACGAAAACGCTCTTGTATCCACTGGAAAGTGATGAACAGGACGGGGACAATGAACAGCAAGGCCAGTGTACCGATGAGGATACCTCCCACCGTACCCGTGCCGAGCGAACGGTTACCATTGGCACCTACGCCTGTGGCAACCATCAGCGGCAAGAGGCCGAACACCATGGCAAGCACTGTCATCAGGATAGGACGGAAACGGGCTTTGGCGGCACTGACAGCCGAAGCTATCAGGCCCATACCCGCCTTGCGGCGCTCAGCGGCATACTCGGTCAGCAGGATGGCAGTCTTTGAGAGCAAGCCTATCAGCATGATGAGACCCGTCTGTAAGTAGATGTTGTTCTCCAATCCGGCTACCTTGGCAAAGAGGAAGCTACCCATCAATCCACAGGGCACCGCCAAGATGACGGCGAACGGAACAAGGAAGCTCTCGTAGAGGGCACACAGTATGAGGTAAATCATCAGGATACAGATGCCGAAGATGACTACCGTGTTGCTGCTCTGCTGACTTTCCTCGCGGGTGATACCACCGAAGTCGTAGCTGTATCCCTTGGGCAGGGAGGTCAGCGCTGTCTCGCGCACGGCACGTATGGCGTCGCCCGTACTGTATCCGTCGGCAGGCATGGCACTGACAGCGATGGAGTTGTACATGTTGAAGCGGCTCAGCGACTCGGCGCCGTAGGTGCGCGACAGGCTGACAAACTGACTGATGGGGGCCATCTCACCATTCTGCATACGGACAAAGGCGTTGTTGAGCGAAGCCTCGTCGAGGCGATATTTCGGGTCGGCCTCAATCATGACTTTATATACTTTGGAGAAGCGGTTGAAGTCCGACACGTACTGACCGCCATAGTATCCGGCCAACGTGCTGAGCACAGCGTCGGGCGTGATGCCTGCTCGCTTGCACTTGGCGGCATCCACCTCTACCATCCATTGCGGATAGCGCACGTCGAAGGTGGAGTAGGCCATGGCAATCTCGGGTCGGGCGTTCAAGGCAGCCAGATACTTCTGAGTGGTCTCGTAGAAGGTGCCTATGTCGCCACCCAAACGGTCCTGCATATTTACGTCGAGGGCGTTACCCGTACCGTAACCTGGAATCATGCCTGGTGCCATGGCAAACACGGTGGCATCCTTGATGTCGGCCGTGCGGGCATACACTTCGTTGATGATGGCTTGCACTTGGTCTTTGCTCGATGTGCGCTCCTCCCACGGCTTCAACTTCAGGATAATCATACCGAAGGATGTGCCTTGTCCGGCTATCAGTCCGTAGCCCGCCACCTTCTGTATGTTGAGCAGTTGCGGGATGCTTTCCAAGCGTTCCTCGATGCGAGTCATCACGGCGTTGGTGGTCTTCAGTGAGTTGCCCGGTGCGGTGTTGACGTTGACAAAGATGACGCCTTGGTCTTCGTCGGGCACAAGGGCGGTCTTGGTGGAGTTCATCAGCACTACCAGCACCACGATGGAGGCCACTAACAACGCCCACGCTAACCAACGGCGGCGGATGAACAGCAGCACCACGTGCTTGTACTTATCCACCATGACCGAGAAGGCCGCATTGAACGCCTTACGGAAGCGTGCGGCGAAGTTCTGTTTCATCGTACCGTCTTCGTTGGTGTAGGGGCGTAGCAATAGGGCGCAGAGTGCCGGACTGAGCGTCAAGGCATTGACTGCCGAGATACCTACGGCCACGGCCATCGTCAATCCGAACTGCGTGTAGAACGTACCGCTTGTGCCACCCATGAACGACACGGGAATGAACACTGCCATGAACACCAGCGAAGAGGTGATGACTGCATTGCTGATGCCCTTCATGGCATCGATGCTCGCCATGTAGGGCGATCGGTAGCCCACGTCGAACCGCGCCTGCACGGCCTCCACCACCACTATCGCGTCGTCCACCACCGTACCGATGACCAGCACCAAGGCGAACAGCGTAATCAGGTTGATGCTGAATCCTGCAATGGACATGAAGGCAAACGTACCGATGAGCGACACGATGATGCCCACCAATGGAATCAGTGTGGAGCGAATATCCTGCAAGAAGACATATACTACGAGGATAACCAGCAAGATGGCTTCGACCAACGTCTTTACCACTTCGTGAATGGAGGCGAAGAGGAAGTCGTTGGACGACATCAGTTGTACCAGCTCTACGCCCTTGGGCAAGTCCTTGCGGGCTTCTTCGAGGAAGGCATCTATTTGTTGGTTCACTGCCGTGGCATTGGAGCCTGCTGTCTGGAATAGCATACACGAGATGCCCGGATGTCCGTTTGTAGTACCCTTGTAGGCATAACTCTCACGGCCCAACTCGATGTCGGCAATGTCCTTCAACCGCAGCACTTCGCCGTCTTCGGTGGAGCGGATGACGATTTCGCCAAACTCCTCGGGACGTAGCAGACGGCCTTTGTACTTCATGGTGTATTGGTAGGTCTCTTCCGATGCCTCACCAAAAGAACCGGTGGCTGATTCAATGTTCTGCTCGGCCAGTACGGCGGTCACGTCGGATGGGATGAGTTTGTATTGCGCCATTACGTCGGGCTTCATCCAGATGCGCATACTGTAAGTGGCACCATGCACCACCAACTCGCCCACGCCCTGTATGCGCAGGATTTCGGGTTTCAGGTTGATGCTGATGTAGTTGGACAGGTAGTTCTCGTCGTAGCTGTCGTCGGGGCTCCAAAGGGAGAACATCTGCAAGAGGCTGGTTTGTCGCTTGATGGTGGTGACGCCCACCTGCGTCACTTCGGAGGGCAATTGTCCGGTGGCGGTAGATACGCGGTTCTGTACGTTCACGGCTGCCATGTCCGGGTCGGTGCCTTGGCGGAAATAGACGGTGATGGACACGCTTCCGGCATTGGTGGCGGTGGAGGTGATGTAGGTCATGTTCTCCACACCGTTGATGGCCTCTTCCAGCGGGGCGATGACGCTCTTCTGTACCGTTTCGGCACTGGCACCGTAGTAGGTGGTTTGCACCATGACGGTGGGTGGTGCGATGTCCGGATACTGCTCCACGGGCAACGTACACAAGCCGATGATGCCCAGTATGACAATCGTCAGCGAGATGACAGCCGATAGCACCGGGCGTTCTATGAAGGTTCTTAAATTCATGATTTGAGTTATTTG
>JAUNJD010000027.1 GCA_030523205.1 Bacteroides sp. | reverse complement strand
ATAATGAAGAAATGACATTAAACTATAATAGTCACTTGTCATCATGTCATTTACTATTTGACCATTTACCATTTACTATTTAATTGTCAATTGTTATTTGTCAATTGTCAATTTGGTACTAAAAATATAGGAATAGTGGAATCGAAATTATTTACTCCCGTTACGTTGGGACCTTTGACATTGCGCAACCGTACCATACGGTCGGCTGCATTCGAAAGTATGTGTCCGGGCAATAAGCCGTCGGACGAGTTGCTCGACTACCACCGTTCGGTGGCGGCGGGTGGGGTAGGAATGACCACCATCGCCTATGCGGCGGTGACGCAAAGCGGACTGTCGTTCGACCGTCAGCTGTGGATGCGCCCTGAGATTGTGCCGGGGCTGCGGCGGATAACCGATGCCGTTCATGCCGAAGGTGCCGCCGCAGGCATTCAGTTGGGCCACTGCGGAAATATGTCGCACAAAAGCATCTGTGGCTGTTTGCCCGTAGGGGCCAGCAGTGGCTTCAACCTCTATTCTCCTACGTTTGTGCGCGGTCTGCGTGCCGACGAACTGCCCGCGATGGCGCGTGCCTACGGTCAGTCGGTCAACTTGGCACGCGAGGCGGGCTTCGATGCCGTCGAGGTTCATGCAGGGCATGGCTATCTGATTAGTCAGTTCCTGTCGCCCTCCACCAATCACCGTAAGGATGAGTTTGGCGGTTCGTTGCAGAACCGTATGCGCTTCATGGACATGGTGATGGAAGAGGTGATGAAGGCGGCAGGCAACGATATGGCCGTGCTGGTGAAGATGAATATGCGCGACGGCTTCCGAGGGGGCATGGAACTGGACGAGACCTTGCAGGTGGCCAAGCGACTGGAGCAGTCGGGGGCACATGCACTTGTGCTGAGCGGTGGCTTCGTCAGCAAGGCACCGATGTACGTGATGCGCGGCGAGATGCCCATACGCACCATGACGCACTACATGACCTGCTGGTGGCTGAAGTATGGTGTCCGCATGGTGGGGCGGTGGATGATTCCCACAGTGCCCTTCAAGGAGGCCTATTTCCTGGAAGATGCCTTGAAGTTTCGTGCGGCGGTGAAAATGCCGTTGGTCTATGTAGGTGGTTTGGTGTCGCGTGCCAAGATAGACGAGGTGCTGAACGATGGTTTCGAAGCTGTGCAGATGGCCCGTGCCTTGCTGAACGAACCGGGCTTCGTCAACCGTATGCGTGCCGAGGAGAACGCCCGATGCAACTGCAAGCACAGCAATTACTGCATAGCCCGTATGTACACCCTCGACATGGCTTGCCATCAGCACCTGAAGGAGGAACTGCCTGCGGACGTGAAGCGGGAGATAGAAAGAATTGAGAATAATGGATAGTTGATAATTGATAATGAAACTTGCAATCATAACCGGAGCCGACGGGGGCATGGGTACCGAGATAACTCGTGCCGTGGCTACGGCAGGCTATCAAGTGATAATGGCTTGCCTGAATCCGCAGAAAGCGGAAAACGTGCGTCAGATGTTGATGCGCGAGACAGGAAACACATCGTTGGAGGTCATCGGCATCGACCTCTCCTCATTGGCTTCTGTGGCCGTCTTTGCCGAACAGATATTGAAGCGTGGGCAGACCATCAGCCTGCTGATGAACAATGCCGGCACCATGGAGACCGGACTACACCTGACGGAAGACGGACTGGAACGCACCGTCAGTGTCAACTACGTAGGACCGTATTTGCTGACCCGCAAACTCCTGCCCTTGATGGACCGTGGCACGCGCATCGTCAACATGGTGTCGTGCACCTACGCCATCGGACATTTGGATTTTCCCGACTTCTTCGAGCGCGGACGGAAAGGCAGCTTTTGGCGCATCCCCATTTATAGCAACACCAAACTGGCACTTACCCTCTTCACCATCTACCTCTCCCGTCGGCTGAAGGAACGTGGCATCACGGTGAACGCTGCCGACCCGGGCATTGTCTCTACCGACATCATTACCATGCACGCTTGGTTCGATCCCTTGACCGACATTTTCTATCGTCCCTTTATCCGCACGCCGCGCAAGGGTGCCGCCACCGCCGTATGGCTTTTGCTTAGCGAGGAAGCCGCTCGCCAAACCGGCACGCTGAACAAGAATTGCCACGCCAAGACGTTGACCGAGAAATACCTCAGCCATCCGCAAATGCAAGAGTTGTGGACGCGGACGGAGGCGATTGTGAAGAAGTGGCTTTAATTGGATTTTTGTGGATTGTAATCTTTCCTTACAGATTCGAACATGGAAAAGGGGGCTTTGTCGGCTCCCTTATTTGTTTGTTGCATTCGGTCGTATATGGAGGTAGTCTCGGTCGTATAGTGAGATACCCTCAGTCGCATACTTAGATACCCTCAGTCGTATAGTGAGATACCCCCTTCTCAGAAGCACTTCTGGACGGGGTTCTGAAATGTGTGTCCTGCCCCTTTCGTGAAGGAGTAATATCAATGATTTGTTGGTAATAAATATGTATAGTTTGCGAAGGTGTGAACTATTAACTAATTCTTTTAGTTTATATTAACTAAGAAAATTAGTTTTGTAACTAAATTATTTCGTTCTTTGCATCGTCGAACACAGAGGCACAGAGACACAGAGTTCTTTATTTATTATAAGAGGTAGCGATATATCGCAAATAATCTCTGTTTCTCCGTGTCTCTGTGTTCGATGAACTTAAAAACTCAAGATAATGAAAGCATTAACCGCCAAAGAAGAAGAATTGATGAAATTCTTTTGGGACAAAGGTCCCTTGTTTGTGAAGGAGATAGTAGCCTTCTACGACGAGCCGAAGCCGCACTTCAATACCCTTTCCACCTTCGTCCGGGGGTTGGAGGAGAAAGGCTTTCTGGGTCATAAGACGTATGGCAACACCTATCAGTATTATGCCATCGTTAGTGAGGAAGATTTCCGCAAGCGGACGTTGAAAGGCGTCATCAGCAAGTATTTCAATAACTCCTACCTCAGTGCCGTGTCGTCGCTGGTGAAAGAGGAAGAAATCTCGCTCGACGAGCTGAAGCAACTGATAGCGGAAGTGGAGAAAGGGAAGAAATAGTAAGTTAACAAGGGAACGAGTTAACAAGGGTACAAGGGCGTTTCCGTATGCCTGCCTCGTTGCCTCGTCTACTTGTCAACTCGTCAACTAACTTAAGAACTCAGAAACTTAAGAACTTAAAAACTCAAAACCTATGGCTCTATTTTTCGTCTATATCCTCAAGTCCTCCCTCTGCTTGGCGGCCTTCTATCTGTTCTATCGCCTGCTATTGGCGCACGACACGTTCCATCGCTTCAACCGCGTGGCGTTGCTCGGCATCTTGGTGCTATCGTGCGTGTTGCCCTTGGTGGAGGTGAGCGTGGCGCAAGCCTCCGGCGTACCCCAGCCCATGCTGACGTTGGAAGAACTATTGGCGGCGTACGATGCCGCGTCAGGTGGCGATGCCGTGTCCGTTGGGGATGCCGCGTCCGCCGGAGAGGGCGCATCGGCTTGGATAGGTTGGCTCTTGTTGGTCTATGGGGCAGGTGTCATCTTCTTTTTGTGTCGGCAAGTCTATTCGTTGTGTCGTATGCGTATGTTGCTCAAGGAAGGCACGTACGAGTACATCGGCCGCTATCTGCCCGGACGCTCCACCCATGCCGTGTTGGTGGTGCACGACCGCCCCATCGCCCCCTTCAGCTGGATGAAGTACATCGTCATCTCCCGCAAAGACTTGGAGGAGGACGGTCGCGAAATCTTGATTCACGAGCTGGCCCACATACGCAACCATCATTCGTGGGACCTGCTTCTCACCGACCTTTGCATCTTCCTTCAATGGTTCAACCCTGCCGCGTGGTTGCTGAAGCAGGAATTGCAGAACATCCACGAGTACGAAGCCGACGAAACGGTGATAAACGAGGGTGTGGATGCCAAACGATATCAATTATTGCTCATAAAAAAAGCTGTCGGCACAAGGCTCTACTCTATGGCCAACAGCTTTAATCACAGTAAACTTAAAAAACGTATCACTATGATGTTAAAAGAAAAATCAAGTCCATGGGCGCGGTTGAAGTACCTGTATGTACTCCCGCTGACGGCAATCGCCATTACGGCCTTTGCCCGGCCCGAAGTATCTGCTACGGCAGAAGAAATTTCAGCGGTCAAAGTTAATGATTTGGCGGCAATGTTGGAAACAAAAGCGGCAGAAAATGCGTCGGCGGCTCCCGATACGGCGTTCAAGCCCAAGTACTCGCCCATAGCGGTGATTGGGGTGGAGTACCCCGAGAGCGAACCCCTCAATGTGGTGGAGCAGATGCCCGAATATCCTGAAGATGGTATGCGCGGTCTGATGATGTATCTGAACAAGACCGTGCGCTATCCGAAGTCTGCCATGGCAAAAGGTTTCCAGGGACGCGTAGTTGTGCAGTTCGTAGTGGCGGAGGATGGCAGCATCCAGTCTCCCAAGGTTGTCCGCTCCGTGGATGCCGACCTGGATGCGGAGGCCATGCGCGTCATCAGCGGTATGCCCAAGTGGAAGCCCGGCATGAAAGATGGTAAGCCCGTGGCGGTGAAGTTCAGCGTTCCGGTGATGTTCACCTTACAAGGATACGAGAAGGCCGAGGCCGAGAAAGGCAGTGCCCTCGATAGTGTTGCCATCTATGTAGACGGCGTGAGAATCGAGAATGCAAGTTTGGCCGGTATCCCCACCGATAGCATAGCCGACGTTACCGTGAAGAAGGACGAGAACTCCATATACGTGACGACGAAGAAGGGCAGATAGAAGTCCGGATGAATAAGAAATAAATCGCCGGCGATGTTATCGGGGCTCCGCATGGAGCGATAATAAGAAATTCTCTCTTTAATCTAACACTTTTGATGCGGGTGTGCCGGAATTATAATGGCACATCCGCATTTTGGTTTAAGGAAGTTGAAGTCAAATAGCGTCCTATACTTTAATCTTTCAAATTTTAAATATTGAAAATGAAATATCTTTTTTTATGTTTGTTATTCGGGCTGACATCTAATAAGATGTGGGCTCAGATAATAAAGGATAAGGAACCCGCTATTATAGAGGTTCATTATATTAAAACTGCGGTAGCGGACACGTTGGAGAATCGAAGTAATTCCGACCCTATGACTTTGAGGATTGGTAGGACTTCAGCTATGTTTTACCCAACTAAAAAGATGTGGCAAGATTCACTACTACGAACGGACTTTGCGCTTCACGAGAAACTCTACTATGAACTGAATCCACCCGGACAGTCAGAGTGGAAGCCGCTTGGAGGGATAGAACGTGAATACCTTTTTCGAAATATCAACGATGGCGAAACGATGGTTTACCGAAGAATTGCAGGCGATGGCTATTCGTACACGGAACCCACGGAAATGCCGGTATGGCAAATTCTGTCTGAAACGAAAGAGGTCATGGGGTATAGCTGCCAGCTTGCCTCATGCGATTTCAGAGGGCGCAAATGGTATGCCTGGTTTTCAACTGACATACCCATCAATGAAGGACCTTGGAAACTGTTTGGGCTACCCGGTCTCGTCTTGGAAGCCTATGATAGTAAAAAGCATTATGTCTACACGGCGGTCGGACTTTACACCCAAAACCTGCAACCCGTGGGTATAAAGCTATATGTCAGATACGAACCATATAAGTTAAAGTCCAGGCAAGAATTTCTCCAAAAGATGTATAAGGAAGAAATTGAAGGCGATTTTGCATTCAAAATGAGTGCCTTGCATGGTAATGGTGCACAGAGTGCTCCTTCAAGGGCAGACTATGATTTTCAAGAAAGAGATTATCAGCAAAGTAAACGGGAATAAAAACAAGCTATCTTAACCATGAAACTACTATTTACCATACTATTTGCGACGATGATAAGCATGAGTTCCTTTGCGAAAGACTTCGTGACCGGAACCATTGTTCAAGCATCCGACCAATCTCCGATAGCAGGTGCAAATGTTTTCTTGAAAGATGCCAATGGAAAGTTATTGGTATACGGGGTGAGCAATGCCGACGGACAATTCTCTATGGCAAAGCCCCCAATCAGCGAGAATCTTACCATCCATGTCACGATGATAGGATATAAGGCGTATTCCGCTCCCTTGGTGCTCGATGGCAAGCCCATCGTCATAAGGATGGAAGAAGGCAATTTCCAGTTGAAGGAGGTCGTTGTCAAGGCCGGTCGCATACGGGAGAGTGGCGACACGGTTACCTATCGCGTGGGGAGTTTTGCACAAAAGCAGGACCGCACGATAGGTGATGTACTGAAGCGTATGCCCGGTATCGACGTGGCCAACAACGGGAAGATTCAATACCAAGGAGTGGACATCAACAAGTTTTATATAGAAGGGAATGACCTCTTGGGCGGAAAATACGGAATCGCCACCAACGGCATGTCGTATGACGACATCGGTGCCGTGGAGGTCATGGAAAACCACCAGCCCATGCAGGTGCTCCGCGGGCTGAGCTTCTCGGACCAAGCCGCCATCAACCTGAAGATGAAGAACAGTGCGAAAGCAACCTTTCTTGTTCACGGCACATTGGCCGGTGGATGGTCCGAGCAACCGCAGGGAATGCTTTGGCAGGGAGACATCTTCACCATGATGGTCACCGGGAAGTATCAGATGATGACCACGTTCAAGGGGAACAACATCGGACAGAACCTTTCGGACCAACTTCTGGACTTCACCTCCGAACAAACGGACGAGTCGATAGACGGGTACATCTCTTTGTCCTCCCCGTCCACGCCCAACTTGCAACGGAGCAGAAGCTACTTCAACCGCTCGTGGATGGTGTCTTCGAGCCATCTGCTCAAAACAAAGGGAGGAGGAGAACTGAAAGCCCAGATTGACTATAACAACGACCGTGTCTCCGCACAGGGTGCAAGTGCGACAACCTATTTCCTTGAATCGGGCGACCAGATTGTCTTGGAGGACAGAAACTCATTGTCGCACCGCAATGCCCTGGCGGGAAAGTTCTCCTATGAAGTAAACGAAAAGACCTACTTCCTTAACAATACCTTACAGACTGACCTATCGTGGAATGACTTGACGCTGAACACTACAGGCTCATTGCCCAACACCCAGTCTGCTTGGATGCCGGAATACTCTGTAAGCAATTTGCTGAAAGTAATCAAACGCTTCAACAATAACAAGCTTGTCACCTTCACAAGCCGCAACGAATGGAACTCATTGCCCGAAAAACTGACGGTCAGCCATGACGGGCAGGATTATGGGCAGCGGATAAAGCAACGGGCTTTCTATACGGACGAAAGGGCCTCACTTGGCTTTGTGCTCAGTAAGGTGCTTCTATCGCTTGAAGCCGGTGTGTCCGGATATTTCCGCCGACTGAATACCGACCTGTTTGGCGTGGATATGACCGGGCTCACCGGGGCGGAAACGCTCACCACGGATTACCTGCGTGCCTTTGCATCTCCGAAATTCGAGTGGCGCTACAAGAAGCTTGAACTCGTCCTTCGCCTTCCCGCCAACCTGTATTCCTATTTCTTTTCCGGCACCATAGGCAACCGCACGGAGTTCTTCCTGTCCCCCTCGCTTGTGGCGAGGTTTCGCATCACGCCCAGAATGTCGTTTACGTTGCGCGGAAGTGCCCGACGCTCTCCCGCGTCGTTGCACGACATCCACGATTCTTCCATCCTCACCGATTACCGCTCGTTCAGTTCCGGGGTCGATGACTACTACACCTCGTCCGGACAATCCCTTTCCGCCTCCTATAACTATCGGAACGCTTCTAAGGGCATATTCGTGATGGCAACGGGCAGCTATGGATGGAGCAAGTCGAAGTTCGGGACGGTGCAGAATGTCGTCGGCGATTATGTGTTCTACTCCTATGAGTCCCAACCGTCAGACTTGCGCAACGCGATGGCGTTTCTCAACGTGAGCAAGACCCTTGATTTCATGCGGGGCACCATCGGCGTGAGGGGCAACTACATGAGGGTGGAGAATAGCCTGTTGTCACAAGGACTGCCTACCGATTATTGCCATGATGTCCTCTCGTTATCACCCTTTGTTAACGGGAACATATCCCGGTATGTGAACTGGAATTTCCGTTTTACGTGGGATAAGTCTTGGCTGGAGATTTCCAATCTGTCAAACCGTAGTTCCAACAACTTCGTCTATTCGGGAAATGTAACCGTCACGCCATGCGCATTGGTTACGTGGACGGCAGGAGGCGAATATTACCGCAATCAGATAGAAGAAGGACATTACAAGGAAATGTGGATGCTCGACACGAAACTCACGTTCAACATCAGCAAGCGCATCGAGGTTTCCGCCTCGGTCACCAACTTGCTCAACCGAAAGGAATACAGCTATACCACATACGGTACGGTGTCGCAATATGAACGTTCAAGCAAACTCCGTGGACGTGAATTCTTGTTGTCGATATATTTGAAGAAATGAAGAAAGTATGAAACATCTATTTATCTTTATCCTATCGGCTTTCGGCCTGGCCTGCTCCTTGCACGCCAAAGTCATTGAAGAATACGTGCTTGAACCGGCTATCTTGGAGGTGGAATACGAGCGCGTCCGAGTGACCGATACCTTGTTGGTGGAAACGGACTTCAAGACCGACTACCTCACGCTGATGGCGGGGAAGACTATCAGTGCTTTTTACTCTGCTTCGCTTAAAACGAACGATTCGTTGTGCATCAGGAGTGTGGACTATCTGACCGCCTTAATGGAAGACAGGGCATCTTTCGGGGCTGTATCCGCCTTGGAACGGGAAGTGGTCTATCGGAATCATCCGGCGGGAAAAATTACCATTCATGATCAATTCTCCCTCTGCAATTGGGTGTACGTAGAAGATTGGGTAAAGCCCGAGTGGGAGGTGACGGACAGCACCACCAACATCGGTGGCTACGAATGCTTGTTGGCGATTTCCCATTACCGGGGTCGCGTGTGGTACGCTTGGTTTACGCCCGAAATACCTATATCCGAAGGTCCTTGGAAGCTATGTGGCTTGCCCGGATTGATATTGGAGGCTTTCGATGAAAAGCGACACTACCACTATACGGCTACCACCATCAAGCTGAACCCGGGGCGTTCGGTGGAGTTCTTCAACTATCGTGACCGGCTGAAGACCAATCGTCGGGCTGCCTTGAAGGAGAAACGTCGATTCCTTCAGGAGAATCTAAAGAACCTATTGCTATCGTCCGGCGCTTTGTCCAGTTCTGACCCCGACAAAATGAAACTGGAAATAGTGGATAAGTCGAAACCGTTGCCCCATAAGAACTATGATTTTGAGGAGACGGATTATCCGCATGAGTAACAAACTAATGTGCCTTTTTCCTCTTTTCTGCCACTATCTCACGGATTTTTTTGTAGCTTTGTTTCACGAATCATAAAGAAATGAAACCGAATACAATGAAACAATTGCAAAGAATCCTCTTGGGCTGCATCGGTTGCTTGGTGCTGGCCTCGCTAGGCTCTGTCTCTCAGGCATGTACTTCTGCCGTCGTTTCGGGTAAGGCAACCCCCGACGGTCGTCCCCTCCTGTGGAAGAATCGCGACACCGACTTCCTCCGCAACCACATAGCCTACGTAAAAGGGGAGAAGTACGACTTCATCGCTAATGTGAACAGTGTCAATTACCCTGCACAGAAAGAAGCTTGGATGGGCACCAACTCCGCCGGCTTTGCACTGATGAATACCCAATCTTACAATCTGGTAGATGTGAAGGACGGTGAAGAACGCGGTGCAGCCAACGGCCGTGTCATCTACCGTGCACTGGAGGTTTGTGCCACCGTGGAAGACTTCTGCCATCTGCTCGACACCATTGCCAAGCCCAGCCTGATAGAAGCCAACTTCGGTGTCATCGATGCACAAGGCGGTGCCCTCATGCTGGAGGTAGATTATGATAAGTATGTGGTGTACGACGCCAACAACCCCAAAGATGCTCCCTACGGATACATTGCCCGTACCAACTTCTCCTTTGCCGGAGCGGTGAACCAAGGTGCCGGCTACGTGCGCTACATGGAGGCCGAACGTGTGCTGATGAAGGCATCGGCCACGGGAGGCATCACGCCACAGCTCATCTTCAACGACCTCTCCCGTTCGTTCCACAATTGTATGCTGGAAGTTGACCTGAAGGATGGCGACTTCAATCGCCCGAAGGGCTCCGGTTGGTTTGTGGACCAAGACTTCATAGCCCGTAGCAGTACCTCCTCGTCCATCGTGGTGCAAGGCGTGAAGAAAGGCGAGAAGGCCGAACTGACCACCATGTGGACCATCCTGGGCTATCCTCCCACCGGCGTAGCTCTGCCCTTGTGGGTAAAAGGAGGCGATACGTTGCTTCCTGCCCTCATGCAGTTTGATAAGGAATATGCCGCTGCCCCGCTCAGCGATTGGTCGCTCCGCTTGGCCGACGATGTGTTTGGCTACAAGCAAGGCATGGGTACCCGTCGCTACTTGCATTGGGAGAAGCTGTACGATGCTGCCGGCTGTGGCTATATGCAGCGTCTTGCTCCGGTGGAAGCCGAAGTATTCCGCCGTACTACCCCTGTGCTGAAGAATTGGTATGCCAAGGGCAAAGTAGATGTAAAGGAGATGCAGACACTCTATAATGAACTGGAGGAGATGGTGCGGAAAGGCTATACCGACCTGTAACAGGCTTGATGTAACATACGCAAAGATTTATGTAACATCATTCATGAAGTTGTATCGACATAAAAGAAGCCTGTATCATCCTTTCTTCTAGGTTTTCACTTCATCTTTTAATTTTGTATTTGCGAAATTGGGCGAAAGATAAGCTAGGCGAAGTCCTCCTTTGTTTCCTCGCCCCGAATTTCTAAAATATGAAATGATGAACATGAAATTTAAAATCTAAAATTATTAACGATGAAGTTTAAAACCTTACTGATTCCCTTTTTTCTTCTGGGCTTCGGATACGGAGCGCAGGCTGAGACTATAGCGCAGGATACAACAACCGTGTTTACCAATCCGATGCTTTGGTGTGATGTTCCCGACCCCGATGTGATTCGTGTGGGGGATGATTTCTACTTGATGAGCACTACCATGAATCTGATGCCCGGTGCTCCGGTGATGCACTCCAAAGACTTGGTGAATTGGGAAATTGCCGGCTATGTATTCGACAAGCTGACCGATACTCCCCGATACGACCTCATGGGAGGTACTGTCTATGGAATGGGACAATGGGCCACTTCCCTTCGCTATCATGACGGGAAGTTTTATGTGCTCTTTTCGCCTAACGACCAACCCTATCGTTCTTATATATATTCTGCATCCGACGTGGGAGGAGAGTGGACACTTGTTTCTCGTACAGACCATTTTCACGATTCTTCCTTCCTGTTCGACGATGACGGACGTGTCTATGTCTTTCATGGAACGGGGATGTTGCGCGAACTGAAGCCCGACCTCTCCGGTGTGAAGGAAGGCGGGGGTGATATGCAGATTTTTAAGCGTGATTCTACGGAGACCGGATTGCTGGAGGGTAGCCGTGCCATCAAGTACAACGGGCGATACTATCTGCTGATGATTTCATGGCCCGAAGGAGGCAAACGCCGTCAAGTGTGCTACCGAGCCGATAAAATAACCGGTCCTTGGGAGAAGAAAGTGATATTGGAGGATAATTTCGACGGATTTGGTTATGTGGGTCAAGGTTGCATTGTGGACGATGCACAGGGCAACTGGTATGGAGTCATCTTTCAGGATCGAGGTGGGGTAGGCCGTGTGCTGACCCTGATGCCTTGTCGTTGGGAAGACGGTTGGCCGATGCTGGGCGATGCCGATGGACGCATACCCAAGCAGATGAAAAAGCCGGTGCAGGGCTATTCGTGTACACCGTTGGTGGTGAGTGATGATTTCTCCGCTACGGCATTGAAGCTCAACTGGCAGTGGAACCATAATCCGGTGAATGATGCATGGTCGTTGACCGAACGGCCGGGTTATCTGCGGTTGAAAACCAACCGATTGGCTGATAATCTTTATGCCGCCACCAATACCTTGACACAACGCATGGAGGGTCCCTGTTGTAGCGGTAGTGTGGCGTTGGACCTTTCTCACATGAAAGATGGAGACCGTGCCGGCCTCAGTGCTTTCAACGGTGACGCGGGTTTGCTGACGGTAGAGGCAGAGGGCAAACATCGGTACCTCAGCATGACAACCAACATCGTCAACTTTCAGGAGAAGGATAAGGTCATCGACCACGTAGATAGTGAGGAGAAGGAGAGAATAGAGCTGACGCAGGACTACGTCTATCTGCGTATTGATGCCGACTTCCGTCTGAACAAGGACATCGCTACATTCTATTACAGCCTCGACAACAAGCGGTGGAACAAGATAGGTATCGACTTCAAGATGAAGTTCAACTACCTGAAGTTGTTCATGGGAACAAAGTTTGCCATTTTCAACTACGCCACCAAGCAGACGGGAGGTTATGTGGATGTCGATTCGTTCGATTATCAGAAGACGGATGTCCCTCGCTGACACGGCTTGTTGTGGGTCGATGGAAAACGATAATCAATAGTTTGAAAACAGATTGTATCACACCATAAATAATCTAATAATGAAAAGTATCGGAAAAGGAATGAAACACTGTGTGCTATTGGCCTTAGCAATGCTTTTGGTCATGGAGCTGAAAGCACAATCGGGACAAACAATCGAAGTTACGACCCAAGGACAAACTTGTTGTAAAGCTACGTTTCTGTCGCCTACCATTGTTCGCATCACCAAGATTCCTGTCGGCAAAACATGGTCGATGGAAAGTATGGTGGTGACGATGCAGCCGCAGGCAAACTTCAAGACAGTGGTCAAGGACGAAGGCGAACAAATGACGCTGAAGAGTAGTGAACTATGTGTAAGCATACGCAAATCGGATGGTCGCATCACCTTTACCACTACGACCGGAACATCTTTGTTGATGGAAAAGTCGTTTGCACTGGACGAACGTACCATCGGTGCCGACCGTGGTGCTTACATCGCCAGCCAAACCTTCACCCTCGATGCCGACGAACCTATTTATGGACTGGGCATCCTTCAAGACGGAAAGATGAACCGCCGGGGAACTCATCGCTACATGATACAGAACAATACGGAAGACTATCAGAACGTGATTCAGTCCATCAAAGGCTGGGCATTGTATTGGGACAACTATTCGCCCACCGACTTCAATGACAATGCCGACGGCATGACCTTCCGTTCCGATGTGGCCGACGGCATCGACTACTACCTGATGTACGGTAAGACGGTAGATGGTTGTGTGGCCGAGATGCGCAATCTGTCGGGACAAGTACCCATGTTCCCTTTGTGGACGTTTGGCTTTTGGCAGAGCAAGGAGCGATATAAGAGTTGGGCCGAGACAACGGGGGTGGTTCACAAATACCGCGAACTGGGCATTCCGCTTGATGGCATCGTGCAGGACTGGCAATACTGGGGCTCTCACTACCTGTGGAACGCTATGGAGTTCCTTGGCGATGATTTCCAAAATGCCGATGCTGCCATCGACGATATTCACCGGAATCATGCTCATCTGATGATAACCATCTGGTCCAGTTTCGGCCCGCACACCAAACCCTATCGTGAGATGGAGGCCGGCGGACACCTTTTCGATTTTCAGACATGGCCACAAAGCGGTGTCAACCAATGGCCGCCTCGCATGGACTATCCTTCGGGTGTGCGTTGCTACGACCCCTTCTCGTCCGAGGCACGGGACATCTATTGGAACAACCTCCGTCGTTTGTTTGATGCCGGACTGGATGGTTGGTGGATGGACTCCACCGAGCCTGATAACTTCAACTGGACCGAAAGCGACTTCGAGCATTCTGTTGATGGTGGCAAGGCTACGATGCGCCGTATGCGCAATGCCTATCCGTTGGCTTGTGTATCGGGCGTATATACGCATCAGCGTGCCGTGTCGTCGGACAAGCGGGTGTTCATCATGACCCGTTCCGGCTTTGCAGGACAGCAACGTTACGGTGCCAACGTGTGGAGCGGCGACGTTGGTTCATCGTGGGAAACACTACGGGCGCAACTCCCCGCAGGACTGAACTTCACGCTGACCGGCAATCCCAACTTCAATACCGACCTCGGTGGCTTCTTTGCCGGTGCCTACAACGGAAGTGGGCCTAACGGATCAGCCGTCAACAATCCCCTCTATCGTGAGCTTTATACACGCTGGATGCAATACGGTCTGTTCTGTCCTGTGTTCCGCAGCCACGGTACGGAGGTCCCTCGTGAGGTTTACCTCTATGGAAAACCCGGTGAACCCATCTACGATGCCATGGTCTCTACCATCCGTCTGCGCTACCGACTGTTGCCTTACCTCTATTCCACGGCTTGGCAGGTCACCAGCGCATCGCAAAGCTATATGCGTCCCTTGATGGCCGACTTCAAGGACGATCGTCGTACGTGGGATATGGGACTGGAATTCATGTTTGGTCGTAGTATCTTGGCAGCTCCCATTGTCCATGCTCAATATACGCCCGAGAAGGTGGTGTCAGTAGATGCCATGAGCGGTTGGGACAAGCGGGAATCAGCCTCCGAGCATATAGATTTGGATAAGATAGATTTCGCCCAAATACGTTCCACCACGAAATATCTGCCTGCCGGCACCGGTTGGTACGACTTCTTCAGCGGTCAACTCTACGAAGGTGGTCAGGACGTGACGCTTAAGACTAATATCGGTAGCATCCCCATGTTTGTCCGTGCGGGCAGCATCCTTCCGTTGGCTGAAGAAATGCAATATGCCACCGAGAAACCGTGGGATAATTTGGAGATTCGCGTCTATCCCGGAGCCGATGCACGCTTCACACTCTACGAGGACGAGGGCGACAACTACAATTACGAATCGGGTGCTTACTCCACCATCGACTTCACTTGGAACGACAAGCGGCACACGCTGACCATTGCCGCCCGTCGCGGTGAGTATACGGGTATGCTAACCACACGCACCTTCCGGATTGTTTTGCCCGATGGCACCGAACGTACCGTTGAATATAAAGGAAAGAAGGTGGTGATAAAGTTTAGCTAAGCCTTGGTGCTATAAAGAGGTTTTATCAGAATTATCGTTGTCGGACCGATGACCTTCAATAAGAAGGTTGTCGGTCCGATTGTTTTTTGTTGCTTTCTGAAGTTTTGCAAGTTTTTCATCAGATAGAAAAAGAAGCCGGAAACCGATAGGTGGGCAATCGGTTTACTATTTATGCTATAAAGAGCATTGTAGGGAATCATGTCAAATATATCATAATCTGAATTATGATATTCATCGTAAATAAAGTGGTATTTGCGACAATTAAGAATAATGAATCTTTGTCTTTTGTGTAATTTATAAATATTTGTAAATCAATATATTGTATCGTTATTGTAACATCTTAAAAGTTTTATGTAACACGAAAATAAAATATGTTTTCTGTTAAAAGATACGTGTAACACGATTCTATCAACCCTTTGAAAGATACCATTTACATTTGCAGCATAAGAAACTCATACGTGTATATTCATTAATAATATTAATACCAAATGCCATGAAAGCAAAAAACGTAAAGACAGGCATCGCCTTGTTGCTCTCTGCTACCTTATGCACTACTGCCATGACTTCGTGCAGTTCTGCCAAGAAGAACGGAACACTGCCGGACATCGGACGTTCAGTAGCCCTTTTCGACAATTTTTCCTATAAAGGAATGGATGACTTCTATGTGGCCAATCCTTTGCCCGATGAAGGTAGCTTCTATAATCCCATCTTGCCGGGATGGTATTCCGACCCTAGCATCTGCACCAATGGTGAAGGCGACTACTTCTTGGTGACTTCCACCTTTACTTATTTTCCCGGTGTGCCCATCTTCCACAGCCGTGACTTGGTGAACTGGAAACAAGTAGGTCATGTGCTCTCGCGTCCTTCGCAGTTGGTCAATATGGAAGGGCAGGGTGTCAGTGGCGGCATCTTTGCACCTGCCATTTCCTACAATCCTCGTAATCATACCTATTATATGGTTACGACTAACGTAGGTGCCGGAAACTTCTTCGTGAAGACCGAAGACCCGTTTGGCGAGTGGAGTGACCCCATCATGCTGCCCGATGTGCAGGGCATCGACCCTTCCTTCTTCTTCGATGAAGACGGACGTGCCTACATTGTAAACAATGACGATGCACCGAACAACCGTCCCGAGTATGACGGACACCGCACCATTCGTATCCATGAGTTTGACGTCAATGCAGACAAAACCATTGGTCCGGCCAAGATATTGGTCAACAAGGGCGTGCATCCCGAAGACCGTCCTATCTGGATAGAAGGCCCGCATATGTACAAGATAAACGGCAAGTATTTCCTGATGTCGGCCGAAGGTGGAACAGGTGGTGGTCACTCCGAAGTAATATTCCGTGCCGACTCTCCCATGGGACCATTCATTCCTTGGAAAAACAATCCGATTCTTACCCAGCGAGAACTGGACGACCGTCGGACGAATCCTATCACTTGTGCCGGTCATGCCGACCTGATACAAGCCAAGGAAGGAGATTGGTGGGCTGTGTTCTTGGCTTGCCGACCCATCAACGGAACGTTTGAGAACTTGGGGCGTGAAACCTTCTTGATGCCCGTGAAGTGGAGTGACGACGGTTTCCCCTACATGACGCAGGGAGAAGACCTCATCCCCTTGGTAGTCCATCGGGATGGTGTGACGAGAGATGAGAAGGTTACTTTCGGTAATTTTGAACAAAAGGAAGAATTCGACTCCACGGCTCTTGACCTCTGTTGGATGACGCTGAGGACTCCGGCTGACAGTCTTTATTCACTTACGAAGACTTCGGGATACCTTACACTGAAATGCGCTCCCGTGTCTGCCCACGAAAAGAAGACACCGGCCTTGGTATGCCGTCGGATGCAGCACCATAAGTTTGAATGCTCCACCCGTATGCTCTTCTGTCCGCAGGACAGCACAGAGGCTGCCGGATTCCTTCTCTTCAAGGACGAGACCCATCATTACTTCATGGGCGTGAGCCGGAATGCGCAAGGACCTTGCATCACTCTGTGGAAAACGGAAGAAGATGGCAGACAAACCTTAGCCGAACAACCGCTGCCCGAGGATGCAAAGCTGATAGACTTGAAGGTCATTTCAGCCGGTACGGACTATGCCTTCTATTATAGCACAGACCAAAGCCGTTGGAACACGCTTTGCGAGAAAGTGGATGCCCGCTATCTCTCCACCGAAAATGCCGGAGGATTTACGGGAACAACGATAGGACTGTATGCGGTGAAGAACTAATCCAAGAACTTAAAAATTCAATATATTAATATTTTAATCTAATTGTTTATGAAAGCATTTTATGTATTTCTGACGGCTTTATGTCTTAGTGTCGGTGTGGCATGGGGACAAAGCCAGACTATCAAAGGAAAGGTCACTTCGGCCACAGATGGAGAATCCATTATCGGTGCTTCGGTTGTGGTGAAAGGGACAACGAACGGAACGATTACCGATTTCGAAGGTAATTTCAAACTCTCGGCAGATGCCCGTGCTACGTTGGTCATCTCATACGTGGGCTACGTTACACAGGAAATAGCCTTGAACGGACAAACTCTGCTGGATGTTACGTTGAAAGAAGACAATCAGTTACTGGACGACATAGTAGTCATTGGCTACGGTACGCAGAAGAAGGCCGACCTTTCGTCGTCCATTGCTGTGCTCGATGCCAAAGAACTGACCAAGGTGCCCGGTGGACTCTCTACGGGTCTGCAAAGCTCCGTGACGGGTGTGCAGGTGACGGATGGCAAAATCCGTATCCGTGGTGTAGGCTCCATCAACAGCACCGACCCGCTTTATGTGGTCGATGGTATGATTGGTGGCGTAACGCCCGACGATAGCAACATCGAGAGCATACAGGTGCTGAAGGATGCAGCGTCTTGCGCCATCTACGGTGCCCGTGGTGCCAACGGTGTCATTGTAATTACCACCAAGCGCGGTAAGGGTGGCGATGTAACGATAGACTACGATGGCTATGTAGGCTGGAAGTGGGTGAACCACAATGTCGATATGCTGAACGGACAAGAATTGGCCGAGCTTATCAACGAATCTATGTACAATGCCGACCCTACACGTACCGACTATCTGGAAGCCTTGTCTGACCCTGCTTCCATCGGCGAGGGCTACAATATGTGGAACGAGCTGAAGCGCACTGCCTTCTATCAGAAGCACAATCTCTCCGTCAGCGGTGGTAATGATAAGGCTACCTTCCGTGTCAACACCACTTACTCCACTGACGAGCCGACGTTCATCCGTGAGGACTATGAGAACTTTGGCATTCAGTTTATTTCCGATTATACAAAGGGACGGTTGAAGTTGGGTGAAACCATGACCATCAATCGCAATAAGCATAATTGGAGTGATTACTACTTGCAGTTAGGACAGAAGTGGTCGTCTACTGTGCCCATCTATAGCGATACCGACCCCAGTGGCTATAACGGCGCGGGTAACGGTACAGACTGTTCCAATCCCGTAGCCCAAGCTAATATGAACTGGAACAAGAGCGAAAGCACCACCATCAACGGAAACGTATGGGCTACCTTTGAATTCTTGCCCGGACTGAAGTATAAATTCAACCTCGGCATTGATATGTATCGCTATATGGATGAAGGATACATCGAAGATTATTCTATTGGTTACGATACCCATTCACCCGACGAATATAATATGTCTAGTTCTCGCACTAATCGTTTTGTCTATGAGAATACTTTGACTTATGACCAAACTTTCGGCAAACATAGCGTCAATGCTCTGTTTGGTGTGACGTCAGAAGAAACGAAAGGCTTGGGGCATAATGGTGGTGCACGTGCTATGCCTAGCTCGGACATCCTTATGCTGGGTTCTACGCAAGACGATTCGTCCAAGGTCATTGGTTCTTCGTCCAGTCGTTCGTCTATGTTCTCCATTTTGGCTCGCGTGCTATATAGCTACGATAGCAAGTATATGTTTACCTTTAACTTCCGCCGTGATGGTTCGTCCAACTTTGGTAAGAGTCATCGCTACGGTAACTTCCCTTCGGTGTCGGCTGCATGGCGCATCAGCAAGGAGAAGTTCATGGAAGACTTCGACTGGCTCAGCGACCTGAAGATTCGCGGAAGCTGGGGTATGCTGGGTAATTCGGACATCAATCCTTATCAGTATCAAAGTACCGTAAGTTTCTCCAGTATCTGGTACTATCTGAATGGTACGAAGACAACGGGTGCGCTGCCTACCACTCCTTCCAACCCCGACGTAAAATGGGAGACGCAGTATTCTACCGACTTCGGTATCGACCTGGCCGTGCTTGACAACCGCTTGACATTCACCGCCGACTATTATTATAAGAAGACAAAAGATATGTTGATAGAAGTGCCCATTTCTTATACGGCAGGTTATATGGGAACTTTCCCCACACTGAACGCCGGTAGCATCGAGAACAAGGGCTTCGAGTTTGCCTTGACTTATCGCGACCACAAGGGCGATTTGGACTATTCGGTATCAGCCAACCTCTCTACCGTAAGCAATAAAGTGTTGGACTTGGGTAGCAACAACGCCATCTATGCCGCCAATAGCGTGACACGTACAGCCGTTGGTAATGCTATTGGTCAGTTCTGGGGCTATGTAACCGATGGCTTGTTCAGAAGCGAATCCGAAATCAATGCCCACTGCAACACGGCCGGCGAACTGCTGCAACCCAATGCCGGTGTAGGTGATATCCGCTTCAAGGACATCAATGGCGACGGTCAGCTGACGGACGATGACAAGACCTATATTGGCAATCCTATTCCGAAGTTCACTTATGGCTTGAGTGCCGACCTCCGCTATACGGGTAAATTTGGTACCTTGGATTTCGCCATGATTTGGCAAGGCTCGCAGGGCAATGACATCTTCAACTATGGTCGTGTGGACTATGAAGGTATGCACCACTATTACAACAACACTAAGGAGACGCTCAACCGCTTCCGTGCCGAAGACCTGACGTTTGTCAACCCCGTGTCCGGTGTCACCACCTTCTATCCGAAGAACACCGATACCGATATGCCGCGTGCCGTCTTGGGCGACCCCAATCAAAACCGTCGTCTGTCCGACCGCTACGTAGAAGATGGTTCTTACCTCCGTCTGAAGGTCTTGACGTTGGGCTATACGCTTCCCAAGCAACTGCTGTCCAAGTATGGCATCGAGAAGTTGAGGGTATATACCGGTGCCAAGAATCTGCTGACCTTTACTTCCTATCAGGGCTACGACCCCGAAGTAGGTGACCAAGACAGCAGCGGCAACCTGACGCGAGGCGTTGACGGTATGTCCATCTACGACCCCATTTTCCCAAATACACGCGAGTTTTATGTAGGTTTTCAATTGACATTCTAAATAATAAGAAACTATGATTTCACTTAAGAATATTTTACGGACAAGTGCTGTTCTGTCAGCCGCTGTCCTGATGGGCAGTTGTGTTCCTGAGATGGATTTGAACAATCCTTCCGAACTTTCCATCGATACGTACTACACCACGGAGGCCGAACTGGAGAATGCCATCATCCCGGCCTACGAGGCACTGATAGGTCAGAATCAGGGCGGATATGCCCGCGGATTGTATTACAACCTCTTGGCTCCGGGTGATGATTACGATAAGACCTTCAAGTGGTCCAACCTCTATCAAGATACTTATACCACACCTGCCAGTGACGACATCATACTGTGGTCGTGGAAAGATATGTTCAACGGTGTGTTTGCGGCCAACTTGGCATTGGAGAAGATAACGGCCTTTGAGGGCGATATAGACGAAGATACCCGCAACCGTATGTTGGGCGAGGCTCACTTCCTGCGTGCCTTGCACTATATGCTCTTGGTGCAACTCTTTGGCGAAACGGTGCCCTATTGGGATCACTCCGTATCCGATGCGTCCGAATATTATCCGAGCAATGCCGAGAGTGGACAGATTTACTCTCTGATTATCTCCGACTTTTCCACTGCTGCCGACTTGCTTCCGTTGCGGAGTGAACTTTATGCCAATAGCGCGAATATCGGGCGTGCCACCAAGGGTGCTGCGCAGGCTTATCTGGCAAAAGCTTATATGTATCGGCCGATACTGGAGCGCGGTCAGGAGGCCGAGTTCAGCAAGGCTGCCGAACAACTGAAGAAGGTGATTGACAGTGGTGAATATTCGTTGATGGAGAATTATCGTGCCAATTCCATGTGGGATTCGGAAAGCGAGAACAACGAAGAATCCATCTTCGAGATTCAGATGTACAACGGTCCCGACTGGATGGGAGGTGACAAGTCCGACTCGTGGCGTTGGCAGGAAATCGGAGTACCCGACGGTACGGGTAGCTCTTGGTGGAATCTGGCTCCCAACAAACGTACCTTCGATGAATTTGAAGAGGGTGACCCGCGTAAGTATATGACCCTGTGGTGTCCCGACGGTGCTTATTATACCGAGCTGAGTGGCAATGTAGCCGACTGGGACTATATGCTGGAGCATCTTTCTTCGGACAAGCATCTGTACGGCACTCGCAAACTCTGCCCCGATTATCAGTTGTCCGATACCGATGATGAAATCAACGACCGCATTTTCCGCTACGCCGACGTTCTCTTACTCTATGCCGAGTGCTTGAGCGAAACCGGAAACGACAGCAAGAGCATCACCGACCCCACAGGCCCGAAGTATTACATTCAGCAAGTGCGCGACCGTGCCAACAACATTGTGCCCACCGAGCAAGACCACTTGTGGTATCACAGCGAACCGGGCTATATCCCCAATGTGGACGAACTCTTAGCCAGTGGCATCACTATCAACGGCGTAGCCATGAACAGCATCAAGAACATCATCGTGCACGAGCGTTACGTAGAACTCTGTGGCGAATACCAGCGTTACTTTGACCTCCTTCGCTGGGGCATGGCCGACTCCAAGTGGCTCGAATCTATCGAAGAACTGGGTTGGAGCGAGAAAGCCATGTACTATCCGTTCCCCGAAGAAGAGTTGAGCAACAATCCCAACTTGAAGGGTAACGACATGAACTAACACATAGGGTTTATTACATAAGGTAAAAAGGTTTGTGAACGCATGGCACACCGGAGGATGCGGATAATCCGTTGAATCTTAGTGTGCCATGTCTGTAAGATGACTAATATTTGCCATAATACGACTACATTGCTTATGAAAAATCTTCCATATTTATACTCTCTGTCTCGCGTATGTCGAGACGCTTTATGCACATTCCTCTTCTTGTTTTCGGCTTCGTTGGCCTTCGCACAATCCATGACCACCGGCGACAACGGCGACGGCACGTTCACCAACCCCGTCATTTGGGCCGATGTGCCCGACCCGTCGGTCATTCGGGTGGATGATACTTTCTATATGGTGAGCACCACCATGCACTATTCTCCCGGCTGCACCATCATGAAGTCCGGCGACTTGGTGAACTGGGAGGTGGTGGGCTATGCACACGACCAACTGGACGAAAGCGATGCCTTTGCCTTGAAAAATGGCAAGAATGACTATGCAGCCGGATCGTGGGCGGCCAACATCCGTTATGACAAATACGAGAAACGCTTCTATGTCATAGTTACCTGCAACACCACCGGACGCTCGTACATCTTCACTACTGCCGATGTAGAGAAAGGCCCTTGGCATCGCAGCGTGATAGACAAATGCTACGACCCGGGTTTCCTGTTCGAAGATACCGGCACCGAATGCAAGAAGTACGTCATCCATCCGTCCGACGACTTGGGTTGGCATTCCTCCTACCTGCACGACCTGACGGTGGATGCCGAAGGCCGTGCCACCTTGGGCGAGCCGCGCGTCATCATCGAGTATGCCAACATCGAGAACCCCGCACAAGGCTTGCGTGCCGAGGGCTATCATGCCTATAAGATAGAAGAATACTACTACATCTTCATGATTCAAGGGCAGAATAAGGGCGATAATTGGCGTCAGGAGATTGTTTGGCGTTCGAAGTCCTTGACGCTTGGCACGTTCGAGGTAAAGCGCATCTTTGTGGGCGACCTTGTTGATAAGAACGGACAGAAGCCCTTTGCCTTTACCGGCATTGCCCAAGGCGGCATTGTCGATACGCCCGATGGCAAGTGGTACGCCTTCTTGTTTCAGGATTATGGTTCGGTGGGGCGCATCCCCGTGGTGGTTCCCATGCGGTGGGAAGACGGTTGGCCAGTGCTGGGCAATGACGGGAAGAGTGTAGACCAAATCCTCCCTAAACCGGTGCAGGGATATACGGCTCATCACATCGTGGTGTCCGACGAATTCACCAATGGCAAGGAATGCCGGTTGATATCTGATACGTATGCCGCCGAAGGCATTACTGCCGGATTGTCCGTGAAGCAACTGCAACAATATGCGAGTGCCGGCAATGCGGCTGAATTGTCCGAAACTGTCAGCAGGCACGAATACGACTATAACGGCTCTAACCTGAAGGTGGAGTGGCAGTGGAATCACAATCCCAACAACAATCTGTGGTCGCTGACCGACCGCAAGGGTTATCTGCGTCTGAAGTCGGGCATCTTGGCGCACAACATACAAGACGCACGCAACACCTTGACGCAACGCACCTTCGGACCAACTTGCTCGGACGAAGTGGCCTTGGAAGTAAAAGGACTGAACGAGGGTGACGTGGCCGGACTGTCTGCCTTCCAGAATCAGTATGGCTTTGTCGGCGTCACGGTGGAGGACGGACAGAAGTACCTCGTGATGCACCGTGCACGTCAGAAGGACGATGCCGAAGGGCAAGTGATGGAACGCATCCCGCTGAATCGGAATCGGGTGTACCTGAAGGTCGATTTCGACTATCGCGACAGAAAGGACCAAGCCTACTTCTATTATAGCCTCGACGGCAAGAAGTGGATGCGCATAGGCGACGTATTGCAGATGAGCTACGATTGGCCTCACTTCGTGGGCTATCGCTTTGGCCTTTTCTATTACTCCACCCGTCAAGTCGGGGGATATGCTGACTTCGACTACTTTAGATTAATGGATAATTAGCTTACGCTCAAAACATCTTTTATTTTTTTATTAAGGTATAGTGATAATGTATAATTAGCTTTGCTCAAAACATCTTTTATTTTTAACATTAAGGTATAGTGATAATGAAGGATTTAAAACTATATGCGCTTATCAGCGTTTCTATGCTTTTGTCGCTTGCCAGCCGAGCACAGAACCCTATCGTGCAAACTTGGTTCACGCCCGACCCGGCTCCGATGGTTTATAACGACACGGTTTTCCTCTTCACCGACCACGATGAGGATGATGCCCAATATTTCAAGATGAAAGACTGGCAACTGTACTCCACCACCGACATGGTGAACTGGACCTATCGGGGCACGCCCATCTCCACCGCCACCTTCCCGTGGGCCAAGCAAGGCGACAATGCTTGGGCAGCGCAGGCCGTGGAGCGGAACGGAAAGTTCTATTGGTATGTGTGTGCCGAAGATACGGTGCCTCACGTGCATGGCATCGGTGTGGCCGTGGCCGATGCGCCCGAAGGCCCTTACCGCGACCCGTTGCAACGACCGCTTGTGCCCGGTGCGTGGGGATACATTGACCCTAGCATCTTCATTGACGATGACGACCGTGCCTATCTCTTCTGGGGAAACAACGGCTTGTGGTACGCCCGCCTGAACGACGATATGATTTCGCTGGCCACCGAGGTACGCCCCGTGGAGGGACTGAACGACGAGAAGGCCTTCGGCCCCTTGAAGATGAAGTACGACTATGCCGAAGGCAGGGAGAAACTGAAGACCAATTACGAAGAAGGTCCGTGGGTGTTCAAGCGCGGCGGGCTTTACTACTTGGTGTATGCCGCCGGAGGTGTGCCCGAGCATTTGGCCTATTCCACGTCACCAAGCATCGACGGTCCGTGGACATACGCAGGCCGCATCATGGACGAGGCCGAGGCCAGCTTCACCATTCATGCCGGCAGCATCGAGTACCACGGACGCAACTTCATGTTCTACCACAACGGCAACCTGCCCAATGGTGGTGGCTTCCGACGTTCCACTTGTGTGGAAGAATTCGCTTTCAACGCAGATGGCAGCATACCGTTCATTCCCTTCACCAAGGAAGGTGTACGCACGCCCGTCCGCAACCTCAATCCTTATCAGCGGGTAGAGGCCGAAACCATGGCCGCAAGCTATGGACTGAAGACCGACCGCCGTGCCGGTAGTGAGCACTATCTGACGTCCATCCACAACGGCGATTGGCTGAGGCTCCGTGCCGTAGATTTCGGATCGGAGGGTACCGCCCGCTTCATGGCTTCCGTAGCCGCCATCAGCGAAGGGGGCAGCATCGAACTTCGGCTGGACAATCTGGGTGGAGACATCATCGGTGAATTGCCCGTCCGCCCCACGGGAGGTACGGACCGGTGGCAGGAGCAAGCCACTTCGATGAAGTCGGTGCAGGGCGTACACGACCTTTACTTCTTGTTTAAGGGAGGAGATGACGAATTGTTCCGTGTGGATTATTGGCAGTTCTTGAAGCACGAATGAGAAAGAATGTAATAATATATAACCATCTGGATGGGAATTTGTAATGTGTTGATTATCAGTATGTATAAATCGATGGTATCACAGTCGTATAGTGAGGGTACCTCAGTC